>JAVBXO010000123.1 GCA_030824535.1 Azonexus sp.
CCCGCCACTGCTGTTCCAGCCGGCGCCCGGCCGGCAAGCCAAACCGCAGACCGGGATAACCCGGCAGCGGCAAGCCGCCAAGCAGCAGCTCATCATCCCCGCCGCGCTCGTTGCGGCTTTGGGACGGACGGATCAGGCTGACCCGGTGCCCGCGTTCGCGCAGGCCACTGACCAGTCGGCCGACGGTCATGGCCACGCCATTGACTTCCGGCGGATAGGTTTCGGTGACAAAAGCGATGGCTAGCGACATAGGCGAACTCCCGAAGGTGGTGGCGACGTAACAGCCGCCCAAGTTAGTCAACGTTCGCGAAGCTTTGATGACAAGGATTTATCCGGTCTCGCTGTCATCAGGCTGTCAAAATTTCCCCCGCCAACTGTGCTAAAACAAGGACTGCTCAACACTGGAATCCCGCTCATGGTTTTCTTCGAACTTTTTGCCAATAATCCGACCATCGTCCGCATTCCCGCCGGCGAAGCGCTATTCATCGAAGGCGACGAAGGCCATATGCTGTTTGTCCTGACCACCGGTACGGCCGAAGTCGTGGTTAACAACCGGGTCGTCGAAGTCCTGCAACACGGCAACATCGTCGGCGAGATGGGCATTGTTTCGCCTGGCCCACGTTCGGCCAGCGTCATCGCCAGCAGCGACTGCGAGTTTGTCGCCATTGATGAACGGCGTTTTCAGTTTCTGGTCCAGCAAACCCCCTTCTTTGCCACCCAGGTCATGCGTGTGATGGCCGAGCGCCTGCGCCGGGCCAATCAGCTGGTCACGCCGCTCGAAGATATTTAAGCCGCGCGCGCCAGAAACTCCCCGCACCAGTTTCTGGCGCTGACCAGCGGATAGCGCCAGTGGTGCGTTTCGCGCGGCGAAGCATCACCCGCATAAGTCGGCGGATAGCGATGACAATTGCCGCTCTGGGCGTCGACGGTCTGAAAATAGCGGCACTGGCCACAAACCTGCTCCAGGTTCTCGCTCATCACTGCCCGCCCGTCGCTACTGCGGTCAACGTCGTCAAATCGGCAATTTTCGCCCCGGCCAATTGCCGATACACAGTCGCCAAACGTCCGGCCATCGCCCCATCCGACCACTCCCGGGCATAGATCGGCGCCTCGTCGCGCAAATGCTGCCAGGCCTCGGGCTCACTGAGATAGTGGCCGAGCATGGCGCCAAAATGACCCGCATCGTCGGGCGGCGCGAACGCCCCCCGGCCCGGCGACAGGATGTCCTTGGTCCCCATTTCGGCCAGCGCTATCACCGGCAAACCGGCGGCCATGGCTTCGAGCAAGACCAAGCCCTGGGTTTCGGTACGCGACGCAAAAACGAAAACATCGGCGGCGGCATAGCAGTTGCGCAACTCGTGTGTGCGGTCGAGATAGCCGATGAAGCGCACGCTGTCCTGCAACTGCATTTTTGCGCACTGCGCCTGTAAATCACGCAAGGCCGGACCTTCACCGGCGACCAGCAACATCGCCTGCGGACACTGGCGCTGGGCGTGGCGCAAGGCGTCGAACAGGAAGGCGATATTTTTCTCATGTGCCACCCGACCAACAAACAAGGCCAGCGGGCGATTCGCCGCCAGGCCGTGGCGCTGGCGGAAAGCGGCGCCATCGCCACCGCTGAACTGGGCCAGCGGAATGCCGGTCGGCAATACCGCCATCGGCGTACTGACGCCATAGCTTGTCAAACGCTCGCGCATCGCCGTCGATGGCACGACCAGCGTATCGAGGGCATTGCACTGCCGCCGCGACCAGGCCCGCGCCTGGCCCTTCAGCCAGCCGCCGGGCAGGAAAGGTGCGTAGTGCTGCAGGTATTCCTCGAACAGCGTGTGGTAAGTCGCCAGCACCGGCAGGCCGAGCTTGCGGGCGGCGCTGAGGCCGGCGTAATGGGCGACGAAAGGTGTCTGGATATGAATCGCCTGACAATCGCCGGCGGCCTCAAGCACCGCCTGGTGCATCGCCCGCCAGCCGACCAGACGATCCTCCCGGTCACCCGGCACCGGCCGCCCCACCACCCGGATAATGCCCGGTTCGTCCGGCTCATCGCCGTAGCGCGGCACGACCAGACGCACCTCGATACCCTGTTCGATCAGCGAACGGCGAAAGGTTTCGATTGAGGTCGACACGCCATTGACGCGCGGAAAATAGACATCGGACACCATCAGGACACGCATTTCAAACCTCCAGGGCTTCGCCAAGCGGCGCCGCCAGCAAGGGCAGGCGCGAGCTTTCGCCCCAGCTCACCAGTTCAAGCCGACCGTCGAAGTGTTCGACGATGGCCGTACAGGAATCGACCCAGTCGCCGCAATTGACGTAAGTCAGGCCGGCAATCTCGCGGATCGTCGCCCAGTGGATATGGCCGCAGATCACGCCATCCAGGCCGCGTTCGCGGGCATGGTGGATGGCCGATTCCTCGAAATCGAAAATGAAATTCAGCGCCTTCTTGACCTTGCGCTTGGCGTAGCCGGCCAGCGACCAGTAACCCGGTCGGCCCAGTTTGCGCCGTAGCCAGGACAGCCAGAGATTGATGCGCACCAGGGTCTCGTAGGCGTGATCGCCGAGCACGGCGACCCAGCGATGATGGCGCGTGACCTGGTCGAACTGGTCGCCGTGAATCAGCAGGTAACGCTTGCCGTCGGCCGTTTGATGCACGGCTTCACCAGCCACTTCGATATCGCCAAAAACGATGCCGAGATAGCCGCGCAAGGCTTCGTCGTGGTTGCCGGGAATAAAAACCACCCGCTCGCCGTGGCGGGCGCGGCGCAGCAGTTTCTGGACGACGGTGTTCTGCGCCGGCGTCCAGCAGATGCTGCGGCTCATCGCCCAGAAATCGACGATGTCGCCGATCAGATAGGTCTGTTCGGCCGGGTATTCACGCAGGAATTCGAGCAGTCGCTCCGCCTGGCACGCCCGCGTGCCAAGATGGATGTCGGACAGGAAAACGCTTCTAACCTTGGGCATGGCCCGACGATAAGCAGCAGCAATGACAGCACCGTGACCAGCCGGTTACCAAGCCGTGACACGCGCCGCTTGACGCTGCTGCGGTCGACGCCTAAATTCGGCCGATTTCCAATTTCCCTCCCGAGGCTTTCCATGAATATCGGCACCCCACTCTCACCTTCGGCGCTGCGCGTCATGCTGCTCGGCTCGGGCGAACTCGGCAAGGAAGTGGTCATTGCGCTGCAGCGCCTGGGGGTCGAGGTCATCGCCGTCGACCGCTATGAAAATGCGCCGGGCCAGCAGGTTGCGCATCGCGCCCACGTCATCGCCATGACTGATGGCGCGGCGCTACGCCGTCTGGTCGAGCTGGAAAAACCGCATTTGATCGTGCCGGAAATCGAGGCCATCGCCACCGACATGCTGGTCGAGATCGAAGCCGCAGGCCTGGCCGAAGTCATCCCGACCGCCCGCGCCGCCAAGCTGACGATGAACCGCGAAGGCATCCGCCGCCTCGCCGCCGAAGAACTGAGCTTGCCGACCTCGCCCTACCAGTTCGCCGATTCGCTGGCCGAACTGCAGGCGGCGATTGATGGCGGCATTGGCTACCCCTGCATCGTCAAACCGGTGATGTCCTCGTCCGGCAAGGGCCAGTCGCTGCTGCGCGGCCCGGACGACGTGCAGAAGGCCTGGGACTACGCCGCCAGCGGCGGCCGGGTCAATGCCGGACGGGTCATCGTCGAAGGCTTCATCGACTTCGAGTACGAAATCACCCTGCTCACCGTGCGCGCTTGCAATAGCGCTGGCGAAGTCGTCACGCAGTTCTGCGAACCCATCGGCCACATCCAGGTTTCCGGCGATTACGTCGAATCCTGGCAACCGCAGGCGATGACCCCGGCGGCCTTGGCCCGCGCCCAGGAAATCGCCGCTGCCGTGACCGGCAATCTCGGTGGTCGCGGCCTGTTCGGCGTCGAACTTTTCGTCAAGGGCGACATGGTGTGGTTCTCGGAAGTCAGCCCGCGCCCGCACGATACTGGCCTGGTCACGCTGTGCTCGCAACGTTTCTCGGAATTCGAACTGCACGCCCGCGCCATCCTCGGCCTGCCGGTCGACACCGCGCTGCGCGAACCGGGCGCTTCGGCAGTGATCTACGGCGGCATGGAAGAGCGAGGCATCGCCTTCACCGGCCTGGCGGATGCATTGAGCGTGCCGCGTAGCGACCTGCGCCTGTTCGGCAAACCGGAGTCCTTCCTCAAACGCCGCATGGGCGTTGCCGTGGCCAATGGCGTCGACACTGATGAAGCCCGCGCCCGCGCCAAACTGGCGGCGAGCAAGGTCGTTCCGGTCAAGGTCTGAGCGAGTCCAAGCGCGGCTGACGTGTGCCTGGCCGCGCGTCAGCCGCTTCAGGCAAACACTTGCTCAAGCGGCTCCGGGCGGTGCAATTCAAAGCCCTGGGCATAATCAACGCCGAGCTCGCGGATGGTTTCGAGCACGACTGCCGAGCAGACGAACTCGGCGACGGTATGCAATTTCTTGTGCTGGGCGAGGCGCACAATCGATTCAATGACCGCGCGGTCATCGTCGTCCTGATCGCAATTACGCACGAACATGCCGTCGATTTTCAGCGAATGGACCTTGAAGCGCTTCAGGTAACCGAAACTCGACAAGCCGCTGCCAAAATCGTCGAGCGCCAGTTCGCAACCGATGTCATGGCAGAAATCGATGAAGGCCAGCGCCTGATCCAGTTGCGCGATGGCGCAGCTTTCGGTGATCTCGAAGCCGATTTGGCGTGGTTCTATGCCGTGCACCGCAAAAGTATAGCGAATGTAGTCGGTCAGCCCCGGATCGGCCAGCGTCAGCCCGGAAAGATTGACATGCACCCGTGGCGGCACCCGCCCCGCCTTTTGCGTACGGGCAATCACTGCACATACTGCGTCAATGACCCAGCGGTCGATCAGCGGCATCATGCCGTAGCGTTCGGCCGCCGGAATGAAGCGGCTCGGCGGAATCAGATGCCCATCCTCGCCCTGCATCTGGATCAACACTTCGGCATAGGGCACCAGCCCCTCGCGCAGCGGCACGATCCGCTGTCCGTAAAGCAGCAGACGATTGCGCGTCAGGGCATCGGAAATTTGCGACAGGGAAAGGAAGTCGGCCCGGCGCTGGCGGAAGTACTCGTCCTCCGGCAGGAATAGTTGCACCCGGTTGCGCCCATGCTCCTTGGCGGCAAAACAGGCAGTATCGGCGGCAATCAGCAATTCGCTTTCCGAGGCCATGGCCGGCGTGGCGATGGCCATGCCGATACTGGCACCAATACGGAAGGAGCGCCCTTCCCAGACAAAAGCAATGCCGCGAATGTCATCGATGATGTGCTGGGCATGGCGCTCGGCCTCGTCGAGCTCGATGCCGCTCAGGATCATGCCGAATTCGTCGCCACCCAGGCGGGCCAGGAAACCATAGGAAAAGCGCACTTCCATGACCCGCGCCAGATGTTGCAGCAGGGCGTCGCCCGCAGCATGACCGCAGGTGTCGTTGATCAGCTTGAATTGATCAAGATCGATGTAGAAGACGATCAGCGGCCCGTTCGGCATTTTGGCCAGGGCCAGACCGAGTTCGCGCTCGAAGGCACGGCGGTTGAACAAGCCGGTCAGCGAATCATGTTCAGCGGCGTAGGCCAGCTCTTCATTGGCGGTGTGCTGCAGGGTAATGTCGCGAATACTGGCGCGATAGCCCAGACTCTTGCCGTTTTCGCCATAAATCGGCTGCCAGGCCATCGCCACCCATAACACCCGGCCATCGCGGGTGCGCACGCGAAACTCGAGATCCTGGCCGGTCTGTCCAGATAACGCCAGTGCCTGGTGGCGATGAACAAGATCACGATCCGCCTTATGCACCAGGGCCAGCGGGAAGTCGCTCATGGCCAGGCAATCGCGCACCTGGTAACCGGTCATCCGCTCAACGGCCGGATTGACCCAGCACAGACGTCCGTCCGGGCCAAACCAGTTTTCCCAGGCGTAGGTGTAGTCGGCAATAGCGCGGAAACGCTGTTCACTGTCGGCGAGCTGGCTGATGCGCTGCTCGATGGCCTCGGCCATGTCATTGAAACTGCGCGCCATCGCCGTCACTTCATCATCGCCATGCAAGGGCACGCGGACATCGAAGCGGCCCTGGGCGATCTGCGCGCTGGCATCGGCCAGATTGGCAAAATCCCGGGTCAGCCAGTAGCCGGTCGCCAGCAGCAGCAGGAAGGTCAGCGTCAATTCGGTGATGGCGATCAGGGCACTCTGCTCAAACAGGGCGCGCCGGGCATTCTGCAGAAAGGCCGGCGACAGGCCATAGTGCACACTGCCGTAGCGGATGCCCTGATAGATCACCGGAAAAGCCACATGGATGGTGTCTACCGCAGTACTGACCGGCGTTGGTGCCGGCAAGGGCTGGCGTATATCCCAGCCTATCGCCACCAGCGTCTGCCCCTGGTTGTCGAGCACCGCCAGATAGCGGATATCTTCGGCGTCTTTCCAGCTCTCGAGAACATCGCGCAAGGCCGGATAATCGCGTGCTGCCAAGGGCACTGCCAGCGCCGTTTTGTAGGCCAGTTCAATGGCCTGGATACGAACGGTAGCCTGATGCGTCAGGTGCTCGCCAATCAGGCGAACGCTGTTGCCGACTAGTAAGGAAAGCATCACGGCTTCGATCAGCAAGCTCACGGCCAGCAGCCTGATGCGTAGCGAACGCCGGAAAATGAAACTCATCGTGCCTCTCCCGCCATCAGCTGCCGATACATTTCGGCATAGGGCCGGATCGCGCGAATTTCGCCCTCACTGATCGACTGGTAACCGATGAGTCCCACCTGCGTCATGAATAAGCTGCCTTCGGGTTGATCCTGGAAAGACAGCAAAATTTTCCGCAAGCGCTCGGGCATGTCCTCGCCCAACTGACGGTTAACTAGCGTGAACAAGTGCGGAAAACTCTGGCCGGTCGGAATTCCCCTGACCAGTTGCTGCACATTGGCCGGCATTTGCCGCAAGGCGCTTATGGTGGCAAGTCCGGCCTCGGCCTCCCCGGCCAGAGCGGCGCCTATCGTCGCACCATGACTCGGGCGCTCGACAATACGATAATCCTGCCCCGCCCGCATGCCCTTGTCGGCCAGCAATTTGACGGTCGCCAGGCGAATCAGCGCCGTCTTGTCCGCCATTGCAATGCGCCGGCCACGGAAATCCTCGATTTTCTGCCAGGGACTGTCATTGCGCACGACCAGCAAAGGCTCGAGGCGCGCCTGATAGTGCAGCACCGGCAGGTAATGTTTCTCCATGGCCAGCAAGGCGAAATGCGGTGGAGAAATTGCGATGTCGTAGCCCCCGGCAAGCAGGGTGTCGACATAAGCTTCGAAACTCGGCGCGGTATAAAACTCGACCGGACGCCCCAGTTTCAGACTCAGATATTGAACCAGCGGGCGATGCGTGGAAATCAGCGACAAAGTGCTGGCATAGGGATGCACCGCAAGGCGTAGTGGCGCCTCCGTCGATTGTGCACAGGCCAGCAGGGCGTAGCAATACACCAGCAAACCCAGCAAGCCATTCCTGATTTTTCTGACCATACCCCCCCGAGTCGGACAAATTTACTGTTTCAACACACTCTAGCCCGCACTTTGTCACAAAACCCGCGTGCTTGTGTTCAACAAGGGAGAAATAAAGAGTTTTTATTGCGTGCTTATAGGCCTAGCACCCGGTTAGCCGGAAAACGGGCGGCAAAACGGCTACCAGCCCCGACCGTACTGCGGACATCGAGAATGGCCTGGTGGCGATTCAGGGCATGTTTCACGATGGCCAACCCCAGCCCGGTTCCTCCGGCATCGCGGGAACGACCACGATCAACACGATAGAAGCGTTCGGTCAGGCGCGGCAGATGGATCGAATCGATCCCGATCCCCGTATCCTGCACCGCAAATTCAGCGCCCTGCACACTTGCCCGCCAGATCAGACGTATCGTCCCGCCGGCCGGGGTATAGCGTATGGCATTGGAAACCAGGTTGCCAAAGGCACTTGCCAGATCCGACTCGGAACCACGCAGATCCCCCAGGCCATCGCTTTCAAGCTCGATCACATGGCGCCCGGCCGATAGCGCCTCGGCATCACGACGCAGCTTGTCGATCATGTTGGCCATATCGACGACATCATTGGCCGGCGGGGGTGCCGACTCGATTGAAGACAGGGTCAGCAAATCCTGCACGATCGACAGCATGCGTTTGGATTGCTCACCCATCATCGCCAGATAGCGCACCTGCTCCTCGGCATCAAGTTCGATTTCCTGCATGGTCTCGACGAAGCCTGCCAGCACCGTCAAGGGGGTACGCAGTTCGTGCGAGACATTGGCCACGAAGTCACGCCGCATCCGGTCCAGGCGATCCGTGTGTGTAATGTCCTTGATCTGCATGAGTCGCCGGTCGTTGCCATAAGGAATGACATGGATCGAATAAACCCGGCCGTCGCGCCGCTCGGAACGCAGGGTCAGCGGCCGCGAGAAGTCGGCAAGGTCGAGATAGGCCACGAACTCCGGCTGGCGCACCAGATTGGCGATATGCTGCCCCCGGTCGGTACGCACGACCAGCCCCAATTGTGATTCGGCCATGCTGTTGCAAAACTGGATCTGGCTCAGCCGGTCAAGCAGCACAACGCCATCGGTCAGCGCCTGTCCGGCCGCCAGCAAGTGACTGATTTCCTCGTCACGCCGGGCAATCTCCGCACGCAAGTCCTTTTCATGCCGGTAAAGACGGCCGAAAACCCCGTCCCACTCCCCCTCACCCTCGAGGTTGACATCAACCGCGGGACTCCTCGACCAGCGGTCAAGGTGAGCAAACTGGCGAAACTGGAAAGCGAGTTGCAAGCCCAGGGAGACACTGAACACCGCCCAACCCGTACTGGGTGCAACGAAGTATCCAATCGGCAGAGCGATTGAGGCACTCAGCACGGTCAGCAGCAAAGCTCTTACCTTTTGCGCAGCCACCCGGATCAAGCCCCTCTAAAGCGATAACCAGTTCCACGCACGGTTTCGATCCGCTCGTGGTGATTGGTGGCTTCGAGCGCCGCCCGCAAACGCCGGATGTGCACGTCAACGGTGCGCTCCTCGATGAACACGTGATCCCCCCAGACTTCATCAAGCAACTGCGAACGGGTGTACACCCGCTCCGGATGCGTCATGAAGAAAAACAGCAGGCGAAACTCCGTGGGCCCGAGATCGACCGGCTGACCAGCAGCCGTCACGCGATGCGTTGAAGGATTCAGCGACAGATTGCCAATTTCGACCGCATCGCCGGCCAGGTGTGGCGCCCGCCGTCGCAGGACCGCACGCACGCGAGCCACCAGTTCCTTGGGGGAAAATGGCTTGCTCACATAATCGTCGGCACCGGCTTCAAGTCCGAGTATCTTGTCCTCTTCATGAACCCGGGCGGTGAGCATGATGATCGGCAATTCGCGAGTCCGTTCGCCCATCCTGACCTTCTTGGCCAGGCTCAGCCCTGATTGACCCGGCAACATCCAGTCCAGAATGATCAAGTCGGGCAGCGCAGCGCGGATCGCCGATTCGGCCTCTTCGCCGCTGCTGGCGCGCACGACCAGGAAACCGGCATGCTTGAGATTGATGGCGACCAGTTCCTGGATCGCCGGTTCATCCTCAACGACCAGTATGGTTGGTGTCACGCTGCCGACTCCTTGCTATGGCGGATATCACGACCTTCAGCGACAAAGACCACTTGCTCCGAGAGATTCTTCGCATGATCACCGATGCGCTCAATCGCCCGGGCAATCGAAATGATCTCGATCGACGTGGTGATCGTCCGCGGATCTTCCATCATGTGCGTGATCAACTGGCGAATGATCGACTTGAACTCGGTATCCACTTCCGAATCAGCTTGAATCACGTTGCGCGCCAATTCAACATCGAGGCGGACAAAAGCATCAAGCGACTGGCGAATCAAGGCAAGCGCCGCTTCGGCCAGATGACGCACGCCCACACCATATTGCATGGGCATTTGCCCGGACTCGTAAATACGGCGCACGCCCTTGGCAATCTTCTTGGCCTCATCGCCGGCCCGCTCGAGGTCGGTCACAATTTTGCTGATGCCAAGCACCAGACGCAAATCCGAGGCGGTTGGCTGACGCTTGGCAATGATGTGCGCACAGTCGTCGTCGATGGCCTTTTCCAGATCATTGACCTTTCGGTCAGCGTCGATGATCGATTTGATGCTGGAAATTTCAGCCGTCGAGTAGGCCTCAATGGCCAGCGAGATCTGCGTTTCGACCAGCCCACCCATTTGCAGGACATGAGTACGCAAGCGGTTGAGCTCTTCGTCGAACTGACTGGAAAGATGTTGGGTTTCGTTCATTTTATTTCCCTTGGCACTGGTCGTGGCAATCAGCCCATGCGGCCGGTAATGTAGTCTTCGGTGCGCTTGTCGCTGGGCTTGATAAAAATCTGATCGGTTTTCCCGAACTCAATCATCTCCCCCAGGTACATGTAGGCCGTGTAGTCAGAAACCCGTGCGGCTTGCTGCATGTTGTGGGTAACGATCAGGATCGTGACGCGCTTCTTGAGTTCATGGACCAGCTCTTCGATGGCACCGGTCGCAATCGGGTCAAGGGCCGAGGTCGGCTCATCGAACAACAGCAGTTCAGGGTCGGTGGCCAATGCCCGGGCAATACACAGACGCTGCTGCTGACCGCCAGAGAGATTGGTCGCCAGTTCATGCAGGCGGTCCTTGACCTCGTCCCAGATGGCGCCGCCACGCAGGGCCTGTTCAACCTTGTCGTCGAGCGCACGCTTGTTCGTTTCGCCGCGCACGCGCAGGCCATAGGCGACATTTTCGTAAATCGTCTTGGGGAAGGGATTCGGCTTCTGGAAAACCATGCCAATACGCATCCGCACTTCAATGGGATCGACGTCCGGCGAGAGCAGGTTGGTATTGTCCGGAAAGAAGCGAATTTCGCCCTCGTAGCGGTTGCCCGGATAGAGGTCATGCATGCGGTTGAAGCTGCGCAGATAGGTCGATTTGCCGCAACCGGAAGGACCGATCAGGGCAGTGACCTTCTTGTCGTAGATCGGCATGTTGATATTCTTCAGCGCCTTGGCTTCACCGTAGTAGAAGTTGAGGTTGCGCGCTTCGGCCTTGAGTTGTGGGGTGTCGTGAATTTGCATTTGCGATTCCATTTCTATATTCAGTTATCGGCGACTCGGAGCGTCAAGCGCAGCAATTACCACTTGATGTTCTTGCGCATCTTGTAGCGCAGGTAAATCGCTACCGCATTCATCGACAACACCATGGCCATCAGCACGAAGCCGGCGGCGGCGGCATTGACTTCGAAAGCCGGGTCCGGGCGCGAGGTCCAGTTGAAAATCTGGATCGGCATCACGGTAAAGGGCGACATCACCCAGTCGAACAGACCCGCCGTACCGGTGCCGGTTTCGGTGAAGGGCACCGGCGGCAGGAAGGCGATGAAGGTCAGCGCGCCAATGGTGATGATTGGCGCTGTTTCGCCGATGGCGCGGGCCAGGCCGATGATCACCCCGGTCAGGATGCCGGGCATGGAGTAGGGAAGAATGTGGTAACGGCAAGTCTGCCAGCGCGTCGCGCCGACCGCCATCGAGCCTTCGCGGATCATCGCCGGAATGGCGCGGATGGCTTCGCGGGTGGACACGATGATGATCGGCAGGATGAGCAGGGCCAGCGTCAGGCCGGCCGACAGAATGCTCTGACCAAAGCCGAACTGGTAGACAAAAATGCCGAGCGCCAGCAGGCCATAGACGATGGACGGCACCGCTGCCAGGTTGGTGATATTGATTTCGATGACATTGGTCAGCCAGTTGCGCTTGGCATATTCCTCCAGGTACAGCCCGGCGGCGACGCCGAGCGGCACGGCGGCGAGCGCGGTGACCAGCATCACCAGCAGCGAGCCGACCCAGGCCGACAGGATGCCGGCCTGCGTTGCCCGGCGCGAGGCAAAGTTAAGGAAGAAGTCGAGGGTGAAACGGTCGGAACCCTTGATCACCATGTCGGCGATCAAGGCGACAATCACCACCAGGGCGAGGGCCAGGCAGAAGACGCCGATCGCCTTGAACAAATTGTCCTTGAACTTGCCGCGCGCGATGACGCGGCGGATTTGTTCGGTAGTTAGCGGTTTCATTAATAAGCCTCGCGGTATTTGGCACGCAGCCATTGGCCGAGAATGTTGAAGAGCAGGGTAATCAACAACAGGGTCAGGCCGGCGGCGAAAATGGTCTGGTAACCAATAGATCCATGCGGCAGATCACCCAGCGCCACCTGCACGATATAAGAAGTAATGGTGGCAGCTGGTTCCATCGGGTTCCAGGTCAGGTTGGGCTGCATGCCGGCGGCCACCGCCAGGATCATCGTTTCGCCAACCGCGCGCGAGATGCCCAGGATGTAGGAAGCGGCCAGGCCGGAAATGGCGGCCGGCACAACAACGTGGATGGCCGTGTACAGCTTGGTCGACCCCATCGCATAAGCGCCTTCGCGCATGCTCATTGGCACGGCACGCATGGCGTCCTCCGACAGCGAGGCGATGTAGGGCACGATCATGATGCCCATGACCAGACCGGCCGACAGCAGCGAGAAACCGGGGAGACTGGGCAGGATGACTTGCAGGATGGGCGTGACGACCAGCAGGGCGAAATAACCGAAGACGATGGTCGGGATACCACCGAGCAGTTCAAGAATCGGCTTGGCCGCTTCGCGGACGCGCGAATCGGCGAATTCGGACAGGTAGATGGCGATGATGGTCCCCATCGGGATGGCCACCAGTAGCGCGACGCCGGACGAAACCAGGGTGCCCGAGATAAGTACCATGATGCCGAAGTGGGCATCGTCGAACAGCGGCGTCCATTGGGTGTCGGTCAGAAAATCGACAATGCCGACGTGGGCAAAAAAGGAGACCGATTCTGATACCAGGACATAAACGATGCCCAGGGTGGTCAGCACGGAAACGGCGGCGGCGGCGAGCAGCAGGGCCTCGATCAGGCGCTCTTTCCAGTGGCGCATGGCGTTGTAGGCCAGGCGGTCACTGACCTGAGGCAGGCCGGAAGTGTTGTTTGCGGACATGGCGTGTGAATTCACGTGGAGAATTCCTTGAACAGACAGCCGGCCCCAACAGGGGCCGGCCATCAACTGTGGGCCGTTCTGCTTGGCCCAACAAGCATTATTACATCTTGGCTTCGCGCTTCATCAGTTCTTCGATGGTGATGCCGATTTCATTGTGTCCGCCAAATACGGTACCCAGCTTCTTCTTCTTCAGATGCTCCAGGTTGCCGAGGTAGGCATTGGCCGGCAACGGCACGTACTTGACTTCCTTGGTCAGCTTGGCGGCGTTCTTCATGTAGAAATCGACGAACTCCAGAACTTCCGGCTTTTCCAGCGACTTGGCCTTGACATAGACGAAGATCGGACGCGACAGCGGCGCGTAGGTGCCATTCTCGACATTGGCGGCGGACGGCTCGACGGCCTTGCCAGTCTTCGGATTGACAATCGCCAGGGCCTTCAGCTTGGCGGTATTCTCGGCGTAGTAAGCGTAGCCAAAGTAGCCGATGGCATTGACGTCACGGGAGACGCCCTGGACCAGCACATTGTCGTCTTCGGAAGCGGTGTAGTCGCCGCGCGAGGACTTGGCCTTGCCGACCATGGCTTCGGTGAAGTATTCGAAGGTGCCGGAATCGGCGCCAGCGCCGAACAGCTTGACCGGCGCATCAGGCCAGGCCGGGTTGACCTGGTTCCACTTCACGATCTTGCCCTGGGCCGCCGGTTCCCACAGGGTCTTCATTTCCTCGACGGTGGCCTGCTTGAGGAAGCTGTTCTTCGGGTTGATGACGACAGTCAGCGCGTCGAAGGCAACCGGCATTTCGATGTACTCGACACCAGCAGCCCTGCAGGCTTCCATTTCTGCCTTGGTGATCGGGCGGGAAGCATTGGAGAAATCAGTTTCGTCGCGGCAGAACTTCTTGAAACCGCCGCCGGTGCCGGAAATGCCGACGGTGACCTTGATGACGTTCTTCTTGGCTTTCTGGAACTCTTCGGCAACGGCTTCAGTAATCGGGTACACGGTGGAGGATCCATCGATCTTGATGACCTGGGCCTGGACGGCCTGAGCGCCGAAGAGCGCCACGCCAGCCATGGCCAGCGCAGAGAAAAGCTTGGAACGATTGAACATTGAAAACTCCTGGACAAGTTGGGGATTTAACTGCGTGCAGCTTAGATAATATTTGTTACAGACAGATGACAGCGAAAAACGAACGGCGACAGGCTGCCCGGCAAACGAAAATGGCCCCGATTTTGCGGTCGACCGCAAAATCGGGGCCATTTCGAAACAGAAACCCAGCGGGTTTATTTAGCCTGTGACACCGGCTCGATATTGACCACCAAACCGGCTTCGTAGCCGCGCCAGGAAAAGGGAATGGCATAGGGTACCGAGCTGGCGCGCCGGCCGACATGCCGAGCTCGCCCGGCAAAGGCTATCGGCGTCGAAATTTCCAGGGTCTCACCAAACTTGCGCCGGGCACGCCCGGAAAACTGATTGGCGATCTCGCCGACAATGTCGAGATGCTTCTCATCGTCATAACTCCCTTCACCAGAGAGCAGCAGGACATGGCTGAGCAGCGAGCGCGGTGCCGAAAAACAGACCGATCCGACATAGCCGCCGCTAATGACGATCAGCCCGTGAAAGTCGTTCCACAATACCGGATCCTGGGCATCATCGAGCAGGTAGGCCGAGCGGACCAAGGCGGGTTCGCCGCTGAGCCCGTCAAAAAACTCGCTGACGGTTTCAGCAAAAAGCGCGATGTGCTCCGGGGTCAAATGACAATTACTCATGTTTTCAATTCCAGTAAGGCCTGTAGAAGTTCTTCGTCGCGAAAGGGCTTGAGAACAAAACCATGCGCGCCCTTCATCACCGCGCGCAAAGCCGTGGCCTGATCGGCCAGCGCTGAAACAACGAGAATCCGCACCTGCGGCAAGATGGCGACGATTTCTTCGATGCAGGCTTCGCCATCCATCTGCGGCATCGTCAGGTCCATGGTAATCAGGTCCGGCTGCTGCTCGCGGGCCAGCTCCACCGCCCGCACACCATCGCCAACCATCCCGACAATTTCGAGATCAGCCAGCCGTGAATCTGAAAGCACCCGGGCAATACGGGTCCGGATGACGCTAGAGTCATCAACGATCATGAGGCGAATAGCCATCGATTATCACCAAAAAGTAGGGAAAAACGCGTGTAACTCTGCGGCCGTGACGAGATTTGCAAACGCGCACCAAAGCGCTCGGCAACTTCCTTGACGACCGCCAGACCATCACCCCGGCCAGCATGCGTTCCCGCCTCGGCCAGGGAACTGAAACCTGGCGTAAAAATCAGGCCGGCAACTTCTTCATCGCTCATCGTCGCGACCTGCTCCGCCGGCAATATGCCCTTGGCAATAACCTGCTGCCGCAGCACATGCGGATCCAGGCCACGGCCATCATCCTCAACAGCAAGGATCAACTGACCATGGGGATTCAAGTCGAGACTGCAACGGATCGTCCCCTCCTCCGGCTTGCCGGCATGCATCCGCTCCTCCTTGCTTTCAATCCCGTGCGCCACGGCATTCCGGATCAGTTGCGGCAGGGCTTCGCGCAGGGCCCCGAGCAGGCTCCGCGGCAGCTCGATTTCGGGCATTTTTACTTCGAAGCGAACTTTCTTGTTGAGATCCTCGGCCACGCGCAAGGTCAGACGCTCGATCTGTTTCAAGACTTCGCCCAACTCGACCTCTTCCCGCCGGCGAGCCTCGACAGGCAAGGAGAATTGCTTGAGCTTGACAACGATGCGACTGACCTTGGAAATTTCCTCCAGCATCTCATTCATCGCTACCGCGACCGGAATCAGCTGATCACCGGAAATACCCCGACCGCCGCCACGCAACGGCGCCAGCGTATTTTCAAAAGCATGGGCCGCCTTTTCGACCGGCAGCAAGCCCAGTGCGCCAGCTTCCCCCTTGATGCCATGAACCGTCCGCGCAATCTGGTTGACCAGTTGCTGATAAGCCTGCGCCGAAGGAGCAACCTGCTGGAGTGCGAGATTGATTTGCTGAAGACGCTGCTGGGCTTCATCAAGAAAGGACGAAACCAGGAGCGGATCCTGATCGAGAACTGCCAGCAGCGATTCAACCTCACTCTTGATCCGTGCTTCAGCCCCGGCCAGCTCCTTCTCCAGCAAGACTTTCTCGGTGATGTCCGAAACCGAAACCAGCAGGAAAGCGACCCGGCCGTTCTGGAGAACTTGCTGAAACTCGAAGTCGAGATAACGCGTCTCGCCATCGCGGCGACAAAACTCGATCTGGCGCAAGGGATTCAACTGACGCATCAGGCGCGGCTTGACCTTCTCGTTGAACAATAGGGAAATAAACTGCTGCACCGACTCGCTATTGCCATCGGTCATCCGGCCATAGAGAAATTCATAAAAACTCTCCCCCGCCGCCAGTTTGTAGCCCAGCAAGCTCTCGGTCGAAGCCGATTGCTGGCTACCGATCCGTCCATCCTTGCCCAGCAGAAACAGCCCTTCGCGCACCGTCTCGAGAATGCGTTCGGTTTCTTCGCGAGACTCGGCAGCCAGCCGATCACTATGCGCCAGATTGCGCAAGAACTTGAATACGATGAATACAAAATTCAGCAAGGCCAGGATGATGGCAAGCAGTTGTATCTGGCGCATCTGATGCGCCCGGCTGACGGCCATGCCCTCCAAGTGCTTGGTCAGGTCATCCGCCTGCTGCATCAAGCGAATATTGCGCGCCACCGCCTTGTTTGCCGCGATTTCTATTTCCGTTTTCGAGAACGCCTGGGTTTCCCCGGCAAGGAGAGGCAGGACTGACTCGGCCAGGGGTTGCCAGGTCTTCATCAGCTCGCGCAGCAGCAGCTTGGCCTGCTCGCGTTGAGCCGGATCGTCGAGCATTTCCCACTGGCGGGTGTTGAGCTCGAGCTGAAGCGCATCTAGGGCTTCATTATGGGCAAGATAAGCCTCGGAAATCTGCGCCAGGCTGGTTTGCACCTGCAGATCCTCGAGCGTCTCCTGGCGCAAAGTCAGAATTGCCTTGGTCAACTGCTGCGAAAACATCCGCATTTCGCCTGCCCGGTTAATCCGGCTGGTATCGGCCTCTATCAGGTGCGACGCCTGATAGTTGAACAACAGCACCCCGAGGTCAATGACAACAAACAAGGTAATCGCAATAAGCAGATCACGATACTTGCCAAGGAGACTGTAGAAAGAGGTTTTCATTTTTTTGCAGCACTTTGATACACAAAGCCGAATATTGCAGTGCAAAAATTTCAATTTAGTTACAGCAGCTTGAATCCTCTACTGATTAGGTCGGGATTAGCGATAAAAATATTGCAGCGCACAAAACCTAGCAGCCGAGAAGGTGAAAAGCCAGCGGACACGATCCAGAGGCATCACCAATGCATCATTGGGCAATTAGCGAAAGGGCGGTGGCAGTTTAGCGGTGAGCTGTGCTGAGTTTTTTCTGAGAAGCAAAGCAAAAACCCCCTACCGGAGATCCGGAGGGGGTTTTATGTGGGGGAGCCTGGCGGTGACCTACTTTCGCGAGCGTGCGCTCACTATCATTGGCGCTCATCTGTTTCACGGTCCTGTTCGGGAAGGGAAGGGGTGGGTCC
>JAVBXO010000228.1 GCA_030824535.1 Azonexus sp.
GGTGATAACGCTTCCAGTGAGAGCCGTAGCCTCGGCCCTGGCTCGACCTGTTGGAGTTGCCGGAGCAACTCGTTCACTTTGCTTATACGAAGAGCCCTTGATCGCCCTGATAATTGCCTCGGTTTCGCTTCGCCGCCCTGCTGGTTTTGCAATGCTAGGCCTGGCAGTCTCTTTGTGCTCTTGATCCTTTATTCCCTGGACAGCGTTTTTGATCGCCAGGACATCGCTGCCGATGCGATTCCAAACCGCCAGCGCCCGCCCAATATCGATGGGGTCGCCGGCAAGAAATCCCTGTGCATCATGCTTTAGTGCCACGATTAACTCGCCTTCATAAACGTGTCTAGCTGCGAGAACGTCATCTGTAGCTCCTGTAGCGCATCCTCTCGGCGAGAAAGGCTGATATCAAGGTTGGCCGTCCGGTACAGTCCAATGTCCCTGTAGCCTTCGCCACTGCTGTCTCGCGTGATAAAGGCGTGCACGATTTTGATCGTGATGGCGTAGCTATCCGGAACGCCGACTGTTCCATCTTCTGCGGCCGCCGCCGCATGGTGGTCTGCAAACCATTGCTTCAGATACCCAGGCTGATCGTCAACCGTAGTCAAGCGCAGCTCGACAGGTTCATTGCCCTGGACAGCATCAACGACCGCGCCGCCAACCTTGCGCTTCTCGCCGGCAATCGTGAACGGTGCATACTCGACGTCAGTAGCGAAAAAGTTGAATCGTTGCGATGCGTCATCACCTCGCAGACGGCTCGACACCTCTAACAAGTACAGGTTTTTCTTCGCAAGGCGATGGCCGCGCATTTCCTCATAGATTCGCCGAGCCTCTGCAGGGCTGATCCCACCGAAAAGCGGGGTTGGCGTTCCCCAGTACATGGCCTGAGACGCGACACCACTCATGCCAGGCAACAGGTTGTTCAGCAGCCCGGAATCGAGCAGGCGCATGCCAGCCCCATCCCAGTTCCCGTTCATGAGATCGCCCACAGCTCCGGCGCCCACGTTGAGCGCGCGTTGCGCCTGAATCGGGATGCGCCGGGTGATCAGGTTCATCGCGGCATTGGTCGCCATGTTGCCGCCAATCGTGGCAACCGTATTGGCAAGCCGGCCACCGCCCATCAAGCTTGCCGCCTGGGACGTAACACCACCAATCGCCGAGCCGATTCCGGACTTGATAGAACCAATTAACCCGAGATTGGCCAAATTCTGAGAAATGTTGTTGTAGAGGCTCATTCCTCTCCCCCGGATCCACTCGCACCTTCGGGTGGCTTGGCATCGACAACGCTGGCGAACAGCTTGGCCTGTTCCTCATCAAGCAACATGATCTTGGCCAGATACTCGATCATGGCCTCCTTGCTGGCCCCCAAGTCTTTCATCATCTGCATGGCCTGGGCCAGCAGTACGCCAGAATTCATTGAATCAGCGCGGGTGCGCTGCTTTTCCGACTCAAGCGCAGAAATCGAACCGAAGAAATTGATGACCCAAGGCCGCTCTTTCTGGCTGAACACCACGCCATAACGGCGCATTGTGTGAATGTCGATGACCTGGTTGAAGAAGTCAGACAGAGCTACGCGAATGATGCGAGCCCGCTCGGCGGCCTGGGCTGATGTGCGGAAGAAGCCGCCATCGCCCAAGCCGCCGGAAAGCTGATCGGCGAAGCCGAGCATGGACAAATCCACGCCGATGGCCCCGGAAAGCAGGCGAGCATGGAGAATCACATCTTCAATCGAGATGCTGCCAGCGCGACCGGACTGCCCTCCATTTGATGGCCCGATGTTGACCAACTGCTTCTCGTTGAACACCGGAAGAATGTGGCGAATCCGCTCCATCACCGGTCGTCCCGTCTTTACGGCTGCTTCCGCGCGCGCTTTTGAGACTTTCAGCATCTCGGTCACCGAATCAACAAACCGCTTTTGCTGCTCCTGGTTCATGGACTCGAGGTTTACGCCAACCATTTGTTCATCAATCGAATCCATCCATCGCTGGCCAACCAGTCCGAGCAGCGATGCGGTGAGATTGTCATAGGCCTCTTCCGCGCTAAACAGGAGGGAGCCACCCGCCATGGCCGGCATGATCGGCAAGCTATCGATATCGTCTTCTGTGATGGAAAGGCGAAGCGACTTTTCAACCACGCCATGCTGCGGCACCCATTGGGTTCTCGGCATTTTCAAGCGCGCCAGCTGCGATATATCCAGGCGTTCGAAATTCCGCTCGCCGGTGTAGACGGCATAGCCAACCGTTCGACTTCCACGCTCGAACGGTTGGACCAAAGGCGGGCGCACCATTTCGTCAGTGTAGAGATCGACGACCCCACTGGAATTCGCATAAATACGGGCGTAGGAATCCCCAAAGGCGGCCCCCGTATAGGCAGCTTGGAAGGCCACTCGATTGAAAAGCGGCGTCAGGTCTGCTGAAATTTCCTCAGCAATGCTCGACAATTGCCCGTTTTTCTTCGTGGCCGGCGTCTTTTCGATAAAAACCAGATCGCCGTTTGTTTCGTGGCCACCAAGCGCCGAAGTGACCAGCAGCAGCAAAGCCGAGGACACGATGGGGTCGGACTCCATGGTCGACCATTTATCGTAGATGTTCGCGCGCGCCCTGGCTACCCGCTTTCCGGACCCCAGCAGGGAAGCCACGGTCGTACTGCCGGCGCCGTAGAGAAAGGTGTCAGCTTGGCTGATCTGCTGCGCCGGAGCAATGAACGAAGAAGCCCAGCGCTTGGCTGACATTCCCAAACGAGACAGGACACCTGGCGAGGTCGATATAGTAGTCATGGCGGGATGGTAAGCCGCTGCCATTCCTACAATTCGCTAGGTTTTCCCAGCTGTGCGAAGGGGGGACTTCAAGCAGCCCACCTCAAATCACCGAATATTGAGAACGAGTTCCAGACGGAACCCGTAATCGCAACTGCGGTCATTTTCTATAGCCCTTGGGCAAATGTCGACGCAGCAACTCGGACTCATAAGACAGTTCGCAGTGGCGTTTTCTCCCTGTCATATCCCAGAAAAAGAGCACATCAACCACATGCCGAAATGGATTCCGTGTTCGATACATGCGCGCCGAAATGGTCTCATCTGCAAATCCACCGACCAGCGTATTTGCCAGTTGATCCACGGCGATAAGCACCTGCTTTGCTGGCATTTTTGAGCCTCAACTATTCAGGCCAAATCATGAGAGGCAGCGCTGCGACGAAATCCTCAATGGACGGCAGCGGAACCTCCCCAACAAGGACAGAATCCATCAGCTGGTATGCCTGCGCGTTACATGCATCCATCCAGACAGCGAATGCCGTGCCTTCAGCCTGCCATGGTCCGGGATACGCAGCCCGCAAGGCACAGGTCGTGCGGCTTTCATACCGGCGCGACTGTGCAACAGCGTCCAGGTGCGTTGTCAGCGCGGTGTCGTAGATTGCGATAATCTGCTCTGGGCCTGGCGGAGCATCGCGGGCGGCGATGATTTCGGCGACCTCTTCCGGCAAGTCCGGATGTCGCTCATCTTCCGTGATTTCAAGGACAACGATTGAGCCGTCCGCAAGGATGTATCGCGACAATTGCGGAATATTCTGTGCTTCAAGCCAGTTGACTGGTTCAAAAATTCTCATTATTCACCACCCCCAAGCAGCCGGAAAGAAATAATATCCGCGCCGGCAACGTCGCCGGCATTCGTCTTTTGGGCCGTCAAATACACATATTGCGAAACGGACAAATCAACGGCTGTCTGCTGATTTGATGTCTGTGTTGCGCCAATACCCCCGGCCCCAAATCCCCGCTGTGCAAATAAGCTGCTCATGCACGAAAAACCGAAGATAAAAGGCGATCCAATGGCGACGGAACTGGTTTCTGCACGAGCGGAAACAATGGCACCATCAGTCCCTGTTCCGCCAAGGAGTAAGCGAAAAGTCGTCTGGCTCGTGTTTGCGGACCGGACGCCGTGCGTGAAACACTCAACACGATCTTTTGGCCCTATAAGAGGAGCCGGAAGCAGCACTCCGTAGAGCATGGTTTGCGCAGCGGTCGCCCCGACAAGCACTTGAGTATTTAGTTCGCCTATCGTCATGATCGATGACGCAGGCCGCCATCGCGTGCCGTTGGATCGCCAGCGGCTGCCGCCCGCATAGTCCAAGATGATGATTTCGCAACCCGGGTACAGCATCGCATCCGGAAGCGTGCCGACCGTAAATTCGGGGATAAGCCGACGCGGCGACTGAGATAAAAGCTGTCCAATTAAATCGACATCCGGGCTCATGGTACGACCACCCAATCACTGATGCCCGCAAGACGGCCTTGATCATAGGAATAAGACCTCTTGCGCACGACTCCTAGCAACGTCCAGATTTCCTCCTTTCTGGTACCGTCCGGCCAGTAGGTATAAGCCCACGACCCTGCTTTGGCATAAACAGCGACTGCCAATTTCATCAAACCAACGAGGCTTGCCGCCTGATCAAACCAGGTCGCAAGGGTATCCGACACAAGTCCGATGCCAGTAACTTTTACCGGGAATGGAGAGGCCTCACTTACGGGGGTAGCGCTATCGCTAGGTCCGGTACCAAGGCGAACCAATTGCGTGAACGTCTTTTGTGGCATGCCTCACTCCAAGTCTGATCAAGTCGCTTGTATTTTCCACCCCAAAATTTGAGCTGTTTTTCCATCTTTCCGAGGTTGACGGCCTAATGGCCTTGGACCCTTAATCGGAAAGTTCCATGTCTGAGTCGTAGAGGGTCCAGAATTCCCCGCTCTCGCCGTCGAGCATGAATTTGTTCGTATAAATCATCTGGGTGCGTAGGTACTCGGTCCTGAATTCATCGGCAGCGATGAGCGTTTCCACATCGGAATCGCCCCGGTACGCCTTGGCAATCAGCGGGTCAGACTGATCGCCGAGGCGGTAGTCGTTACGGTTCATGATCCCTTTAAGCGACCACCACCACGGCCCATAGTCACGGTAGCGCCGGGCGTCTTTGCTCAGGCGCTCGGCAACGACACCCAGACCAAACGCCAAGAGATTGGAAAACCCTCGATTGGCCCGGAGGTTGGCAGCGCGCTCTGCGACGAGCGCCTTGAGCATTTCCTTGTCGAACTTGTATTCAGTGAAGGCCATGATTAGACTGTCTCCAGATTTTTCGCTCGGTCACGAGCGTGGATTGAAACCTCAAATTGAACGGGTTGCATCGACAATCTCAAGCTGCTCGGCCGCCCTCGGGTAGGTGCTGACAAGATAATCCCATGTCGAGCGATAGACGTTCCAGACCAGGGCGTCGCCGTCCCACTTGAACTTGCCAAACCCGGCCAGGTTCGCGCAGTTCTTGATGGTCTCCTTCCAAGGCTTGGTATTGCCCTTGATGCCCACCACGTCGGTAGGAAGCTTGCCCTTCGGCACGGAGCCGGAAAGCACCTTGCTCACTGCCGCCTCGATGGCCGACTTGTAGGCCCAGGGAAGGTAGTCGCTGGCAGGGTCTTTGCCTTGGTAGTCGAGCCAGGACGCGGCACCCTGCATGAACGATGCGGCCTGCTCACGAATCTCCGGCTCGGAGTCGCCAGTCAAGGCGGCCTTCAAGTCGACGAGCGATACGGTCTTTTCGATCTGCTTCTGCAACCAGATATCGAAGTCGTCGAAATCGGCAATGGTCAGCTTCACGCCCGTTGCGGTCGCGTACTCGCGTAGTGCGTCAAACTTCGATTCGCTACTGCCATGCTGCTGGCGCTCAACGGCCAAGCCGCTTGATACCACGAAGCCGCCGGAATCGAATGACTTGATAACGCTCTTCTGGGAGTCGAAGATGCTGCGCATTGCCGGCGTCTTGTCGGCATCATTCGGCAGAATAACGAACGGGAAATACGGCTGCGGAAGCTGGTACTCGTGGGCGCTGTAGGCTGCCAGCGCTTCAACCTTGCGGCGTTGGGCGACTTCCGGCACGACTTTGTTGAAGCCGTTTTCGACAGTGCCGCCCTCGTTGATCCTGTCTTCAATCTCCGCCGCCTCGGTGACGCAGGCGTCGTACTCTGCAGAGCCCCGGTAAATCCACTCGCCGGCCAGAACATCACGGTTGGCCAGCGGAGAACCGTCACGGCTTCGGCCAAATGCGCCAGGCTGTCCATTGACCAGCGTCAGCACAGCCAGGCCGGAGCCAATCCGGACGAAAGCGCCATGCAGGAGCGGCTTGCCGTTATAGACGATGCCACTACCGTTGGCGATGGCATCGGCCACGGCCGCCGGGTAGGCGCCGGACTCTTCGGCCTGACGGAAGAAGTTGGACTTCGATTCCTCGATCATGGATTTCGCCATATCGACCTCAGACTGCCACTCGTTGGAGATTGTGCCGCCCTCGATGGCATCAATGCCAAAGGTCGGGTAAATCTTGCCCAACAGCATGGACTCGATGTCGTCTTCCTTCTGCTTTTTGATGCCACGCACGGCAGTGAAGAAGCTATCCAGAGAAGCTGTTTCCTTGTGCTGCCCGCCGGCGCGCCATTCGCTGCGATAGATGGTTGCGGAGCCTTCAATCTGGCGGCGCAGTCCGCCGATGCTCGCCATCAATTCGGCCAGAAGGCTTTCGTTCTTGGCCACGGCCGTTGCCGTGGCCTTCGGGTTATTGATCCGGTCGCGCAGCATGCAGGCCTGCTTATCCATGTTCCACAGACCAATGATCTTGCGGATGATGAAGTTCGCCGGCGTCGAGTTCTCGCTCAGGAAAGCGTTCTGCTTGCGGATAGTGTCGATGTTGATCATCTGCCGGTCACGGTTGCTCGATGCGCGCGAGGCGGCCTCCTTAGCTGCGATGGTTTCCTGCATGCGACGCATTGCGTCGGCGTCGCCAACAACGTCAATCAGGGCTTCCATCTGCTCTTTCGACAGGCCGCCGGTGACGGCAACGCTATCGGAACCATTCACATCCATAACCTGGCTGATCCAGTCCGCTTTCTTGCTCACCATTGCGCGCTTGCTGGTGTCAAAGGTTCCGTCGGCATCGTAGTAGTAGATGCTGACGCGGGCTGTCTTGTTGCCCTGGCGAACGCCGCGCCCGTTGCGCTGCTCCAGGCTGTCAGGCGTCCAGCCAATGCTCAGGTGATGGATGGCCTGTGTTCCCTTTTGGAGGTTGATGCCGACTTCGGCCTTTTCGTTTGCGATCGCGACGCGGTACTTGTTGTCTTCGCCACCGGCGTTGAACCCGTCCTGCACCGCCATGATTTCATCGGGCGCATTGTTGGTCTTGCCGGTGATGACAGCTACTGCTCCAGACGGCACGCCGGCACGCTTCGAAAGAAGGCGCTTGATCTTGTTGTGCAGCGGCAGAATGTCGCAAAACACGATCTGCTTGACGATGGGTGACTGGCCGCCGCTCTCGTCAATACCACGCGGCGTGGCCTGCTCATGCTGGAAGTTCTCCAGCATGGCGGCCAGCTTCGGCGGCACCGAAACATCCAAGTCGAGCCCCAGCTTTTCGGCGATGGCTTCGAATGCGCTCTGAGTGTCCGGGTCGATGGTGTCAATCGCAACCCGATTGCCGTCGATGGCCTTGGCGCGAACCTCAATCTTCAGGAGCTCGCTCTCGTTCCCTGCGGCATCCTTGGTTGTCTTGCGGCCGACAACGGCGCTCTCGTCGGTCATGGGTGACGGACGCGGGCGGTCTTCGTTGAATCGCTTGGCGTTGAACTGCTCGATGGCGGCCTTGGCTTTGTCATCCTGGGATGAAATGAAGCTGTAGAAGCTAGCACGCTGGTCAAGCTCGGGGTCGGCAATCAGCAGCGTCATCTTGTTGATGAGGTTGAATGGATGCCCGACCAGGGCCATTTCCTCGCCGAAGTGGCGCGAGACCTCATCGAACGCGCCCTTGTCGCCACGGTTCGGCGACTTCGCGGAGATTTCATCAATAGCCCAGCGGAAAGCGCCCTTGTAGAGTTTCAGGCGATCAACGATGTCCTTGGAAAGCGTTACAGGCGTTGCTTTCTCTTCGCGGTCAGGAACAACGATCTGTTCGCCAACATCCTCGGCGCTTTTTATCGTGGCAACTTCACCGATTGCCTTGCGCAACACCCCAACGTTGTTGATCCCGACGAACACGTCCGTGGTGCGGGCTACGCCATCCATTGTCATGTCATCCTGGTTCTCCTTGGTACACATCATTTCCATGAAGTTGTCGGCTCCCTTGATGCCGAGACACATGTCATTCACGCGCTCGTGACCGATGGCCAGCGACAGCATGGCGTAGATTTCCAGCGGGCTATTGGAAACCGGCGTCGCGGTGAGCAGCATCACCCCGTCCTTCAGCGGTGATTTGCCTCGAACAAACCAGGCCTTTGCCTGCGCATCGATACCGCGCTTTGCCGCTGGTGCTAGCGAAAGGAATTTGGCGCTCTTGAAATCGACGGTTTGGGCCGAATTCTTGAAAACGTGGCTCTCATCGGAAACGATGCTATCGATTCCCATGTCTTCCAAGAACGGTGCGCTACCGGTTTTTTGCGACAGCACCGACAGCAAGCCGGCTTGCTTGCCCTTGGCGCGCTCATCCTCCTTCTTGTCCTCGCTCTCGGCGAAGCTGGCATCGGCCTTGCGCATGAACTGCTCGTAATCGGCGATGGTCTCATCGCGCAGACGGATTCGCTCGAACGCCTCCAGGGTCATGAAAATCTTGCTGTGCCGATTTTCCATGATGGCCGTCAGGTCGGCGTCGAAGTTGGACGAACTGACGACCGGCTTGCCGCCCTTCCCTTCGCGCAAACCGACGAACAGGCAGTCATCGGTCGAGGAATAGGCGCGCATGGCCTCCTTGCGCCAGTTGGACAGCACGGAGTTGGGAACAACGAAAATTGTCTTGGTCTTGACGCCAATGCTTTGCGCGTATTGCACAGACGCCAATGCTGTGAACGTCTTGCCCAACCCGACCCCCATGCCATTGATCCCCGAAAACTCGCGGCTCATCTTGCGCACAAAGGCGTTCTGGTAGCCGTGCAGTTTGAGTTCAGGATTCATGCCAGGGATCGGCATCGGTGCCTCGTCTTCGATCTGCCGAAAACGCAGCTTCTCGGGATCGGATGCAACGCTTTCCAGCCGGCACACGATGGCACGATTGCCGCGCACCCAGCCGTTGAACTGCTCGTTGGCGGTATTGACCATCTTGCGCAGTTCCTGGAGAGCTTTCGCGTCGTCCATGCCCAGCTTGGTGCCCCCCAGGGTGATGGTACCGTTCTTCATGTAATCGCCGATGCGGTTCAGCAGCTTCTCGCGATCCGTCAGCTTGCTTCCGGGAACATCGATGTCCACGCGCTTCTCGCCGGTCTTCTCGTCATAGATGACGGATGCGGACGGATGCACGAAGCGACGCAAGAATTCGGCCTTTTCTTCAAGGGTGACGTGTGGACTGAATAGGTTGAAAGTCAGCTTCGACACATCAACCTTATCGACGCGGGTGGCGGCATCCAGCTTCTGGCGCAGCAGCTTGCCCCGTAGTTTCTCGTCGGCGGCTGCCGCGATGTCGGCATCGGCGCGCTTCAGGAAGTCGGCGTAGTTGCCGACGTAGTAATCATCGGCGCGGGTGACACTCTTACCATCTGGCGAAATGCACCATGCCTGGTCTTCGTAGGGCTCGAAGCCTTCGCCATAAATGGCCTTGGCCTCTTCCATGCCGGCCCAGATTGATTTCGTCTTGTAGCGCAGCCCCTCGAAGCTGGAATCTGCTGTGATTTCAACAGTGGGTGCCTGCTGCTGCACATCGCCGCGCCACACGGCGGAGAAACCGGTTTTCTTCTGGTAGTGGTTGCCGATTGTGGCAAGCCCCTCTTTGACCTTTCCGCCCAGCACCGAAGGGCGCTTCTTTGCAGTCACGGAAACGCGCTGCATGGCATCGGTCAAAGCTGGATATTCCTCGGAGAAATTGACGCCGATTTCCTCGCCAAGGCGTTCTTCCAGCACCTGGGCGACGGACATGCCGACAAGTCCGGCATTCCAGAACTGCGCCCGCTCGCCGGCGTCCTTCAGGCGGCGGATTTCGGCCATTGCGCCACGCAGCCACGCCGGGATGTCGAGAGACTGCGAAGTCTCGATCATGTAATCGACGCACTTTTCGGCCTCGATCCAGGTGATGCGATTCTCAAAGGCGGAATACGGGGTCTTCAGCTTGCCGATCAGTTCGGCAGCGTCCGCGCTTTCCTCGCTGCGCATCATGGGCACCCAGCGGCTGCCCTGCATTTGAAGGGTCTGGCCGGATTGCGTGATGGTGTCGCCATCGCGGTAGATGATCGGCGTGGTTTCAACCGTGCCCAGCAAGTTCCAATTCACTCGGGAATCCGGGAAACGCTTCAGCATCTTGCCGATTTCTCCGACACTGGACTGGGTAATGACACGATCCACGTCGCGGAACTTGTTCGGGTCTTTCGGAAGAAAATCGCCCAGCACGAAGCGCTTTCCTTCACCGTCGAAATACCGGCCTTCGATGAATGGCTGCCACTGCACATTGGCGTCGATCAAAGATTGCGGAGACTGTTCGCGCAACTCGGCGATCTTGTCCAGGGTCTCACGGCTGTACTTGCGGAAGGCGATCACGTCGGTCATGGTGTCGGCGCTGGCCGTGCCGAATACCGAGTTGGGGAGCCGGTAGGCGCCAAGGAACTCCGCCATGTAGCTCGCCTTGACGCGCAATTCCTCTTCCTTGCCGCCCTTACCAGAGACGCAGCGCGGCGGCGTGATGAAAACGGCCAGGCCGCCCGGTTTCAGCTTCTCCAGAGAGCGCAGGATGAAGTAGTTTTGCAGCGGCTCTTTTTGGTAGCGGTTGTCGTGCAACTGATTGCCGCCTCGATCCGCAACGCCGCCAAACGGAACATTGGTCACGATGGCGTCGTACTGCTCCTCCGGCGTTCCGGCTGCCACCTTCTCGAACGGGGCGACGGTGGCCGCGTAACCTGGCCCGGCATTCACCAATCCATTGATGCGGCCGGAGGTCTCGTTAAGCTCCACGGCATCAATCGCCGCGCTGAGTGGCGCCGTCGCGCCGAAGATGCCAACGCCGGCGCACGGGTCGAGCACCTTGCCGCCCTGAAAACCAAGCTCTGACATCAATTCCCAAACGCCCTCGGCAATTGGCTTCGGGGTGTAATACTCGTAGGCGCTACCCTTCTTGCCGTCGGCGCCGATCAGGGCACCGCCAGTACCTGAGTATTTAGCCAGTATCAGCTTTTCGTCGGGTGTCAGGCGGGAAGGATCAACCTCGCCAGCGTCGATGCGCGACAGCAGAGACATGGCGGCGGCGTTATCCTTCTTGCGCTGGGCCGGCTTGCGGTTCGGGTCGAATTCGTAATATTGCGCCGTCTGGTTGCGCGGGGATGCGGTTGGCTCGACTGCCGATTGATTCATCCCATCAGAATCCAATCGTTCCTGATATGCCGGGTATTTCTCAGACAAATCCGCCATTTTCTCGGAGTAGGTCGAGAAACCAACCTCGCTCGGTTTGTATTCAAACGACTTTGACAACAGGCGTTGCATTTCTGCCTTGAACTCGTCATAGGTTAAGCCGTCTTTTTTATGGTCGCCAAGCTCAACACGAACCTGGTTCGCGCGAGACACCAGCTTTAGCCGCTTGATGGCAGCCAGCGGGCCATCGCCAACATCCTTCAGGCCAACCTTGATCTTGGCAAGTTCGCCGACCAACTTCAGGCGGGCCAGCAGGCCGCCGCTCCCGACAGCATCATCAAAGGCGAATCGATTCAGCATTTCTCGTTTTTCCTCAAGCAAGTTCAGCGGTGGCCGCCATCATGGCCGCTTGGTAGGCATTCACGGCCTGCTCAAACAGGCTGACAAGCGCGGGATCGGTTTGCTGACGGTAATAGGCAGCCTCCAGCGAGTCGGCGAGACTGGGTGCCAGGATGTCGGGTACCGTGCCCTCAATCACCGACTGGAATAGCGCGCGATCAACCGCCGCTTGGTCATCTCCGTTGCTGACCACCGCAGGAGCTACAGCGAGGATGGCCGCACTTACCTGCTCTGCGGACAGGTTCAGCGCACCATCTGGACCGTGCGGCTTCCCGTTGATTTGCACCACGCCGCCACCTGATGCGGCCAAGCGGATTGTTTTGCCGTTCACGGTGGCATTACCGTAGCTCCAAGCACCGACAGTGCCTTCTCCAGAGTGGCCGTCAGCGGAAAATGCACCGCCCAGCTTGGTGATCTCACCAGATACCATGACGAGCGCAACGTCTGCGGCGGCTTGTTCTTCGGCAGTTCCAGAGCGGAGTTGGATGCCCATAGCAGCGCCTTGCGAAGCTTCGCTTTCACTCAACTCGTCGCCCTCAACCTCTTCGGGAATTTCTCCCTCAATGAACAGGTTGAAAACCATCGCCCCGCCAGCGGCTGAGTCCAGAGCAAACTCCTCCGGATCAAAAGTTTTACCGATCTCGTTTTCGTCGAAGATAGCCAGTTCGCTGCCATTGAAATAACCATCTTGATCGCCTAGACTCCCCACTGTGGATTCGTTTCCACCTCGGGTCGGCGAGTAGGGTCGGCCTCCAGCCAGCCGGGCAGGCACCGCACGTCCCCCGGATTCGTAATTGGAGGCAAGATGCGGGTCAGAGCAATCTGGCCCGTTTTCTTGTGCGCTATCCAGCACAACATCTGGGGCGTGGACGGTGTGATCCCAGTGAAACATCCCCTTGTCGTCTTCCTTGATGACAAAGCGCACAGCAACACCAATCCCCTCAAGCCTGGCAAGAGAGCGCATCGTGTGATAGGCAACAACATTGATTTCGCTGGCGAGGTAAGGCGGCTTGGTGCTCAGCTTCTTGCCGATACCGATGAGTTGCACCAAGGCAGGAATGAGCTTCAGCTTCCGAGCGTCGGCGCTCAAACTCAGCGCCTTTTTCATTCCGCTCTTGCGCAGCTCAACATCACCGCCAAGTGCTTGGCACGGGACCATCTGCCCAAGCATGGCCCCAAATGCTGATTTCGCTGCCGACCGAAGCCCTTTTTTGCCGTCTTCACTATCCGAGAAATCTCCCAACTCCGTCCCGGTGACTTCAATCATCGGCTCAGCAATCTTGGCGCCAACCAAGTCAAGCGCCTGGCGCAACCCGCCAAAAGCCATTGCTGCTTTCAAGAAGCCGTTGAAGCTGCGGTTATTGACATAGCGCAGACCATTTCCCTTCTTCATGCCGTAGATCGTGGCCACGCCCTTTTTGCCAGTGTCGACCTCGTCGTAGCCATCAGCAAACTGGCGCAGCAGGTACTGCTGGCCATCCAGCGCATCAGCACCATCCCGCACGTTCATACTCTTCAGCCAGCCCCAGGCATCCTTGACACCTTCTTCCAGTTTGCGGCCCTGCCATGCCGCATCCTTCGCGGCTTCAATCTCGGCTCTCCTCTCGGTTGTAATGCCAGCCCATTCGTCGATCTGCTTAGCGCGCTCCTTCTGGGTCTTCGCCAGCTTGAAGCCTGCCGCACGCTCAAATATCTCCATGCTGGCCTTGTTGCTGTCGCTGCCGACTCCGGCCAGGATATCGCGCAGACCATCGGCATTCTTCGCCTCGATTTCCTGCGCAACGCGGGCGACCCAGTTCTCTCCTTGCTGGCCAATGTCGATACCGTTCTTGCGGAATACGGCACGGGCCATGTCCGCCAGAGGGGCATCGTCAGGCAAGGCTGCCAACTCGGCCTTGCCGGCCTCGATCAGTTTTTCCTTGGCGATGGCCTGAATTTTGTCCATGGCCGCGCGGTACCCCCCCATCGCCTCGCCTTGAGCCTTGAATTCGGGGCTATCGGTAACACCCGCCAAGCGGTCATCCCAGGTCTTCATGCCGGCCGCCTCTAGGGCATCGCGTGCCTTGATGATCGGGCGCTCGCTGTTGGCTGCGCTTTGCAGTTTCTGGATTTCTGCCGTCGCGCTGGCGTTATCGCTGATTCCGCTCCAATTCACCGCCCCTACAGCGGCATTGACCATCGCCGCCTCTTCTCCCCACGCCTTAATGTAGGCGTCGATCAGGGCCTGTTCGCTGGAAGCGGAGGATTCTTCTGCCGGCAGCGGAGCAAGTCCAAAACCTTCACGCCAGCGGTTCTCATTCTTCGCCTTGTCTCCGATCTTGGTTATCGCAGCATAGCTACGCTCCATGTCTTCGATCATGCTTGCCTTGGTGTCGCTCTTGAATCCCGAGCCGTTGCCGTCAGCAGGGTTCATCTCCTTGCTGTTTTCCAAGACGCGAATACCCCATACCCGCTGTTTCCCTTGCCTGATTTTGACGGCGAAAGCTTGGAATTTGACAGAGCCAATAGCGAACACATCGGACGACTCAACCTGTTCGTCGGATTTCTGCGCCACTTCGGGACTAGTCGAGTCACCCCCCAGTTTCTTAACTAGATCACTCGATTCAGGAAAATTGCCCGTCCGGATGTAAACATCGATCGTCGCCTCGGCCTCTTCCTTTGTTGGATATGACGGGCTGATCGGGTTCATGTTCTTTGCCGACGTTACCCGCCACCGCCCATTAAATTCCGACGCTATCAGGTTGCCACGTTTGATCTTTCGGTCTTCGGCCTCAACCTTCGCCACCTCCAAATCGTGCTGTGCTGCGGCAAGCTCAGTTTCCAACCCTGAAATTTCGTTCTTCAATGAATTGAGGCGCGCCATGGTCTCGGTTCGCCTGCTATTGGCCCGCTGAAACGCCGCACTGTTCTTCTCGGCCAACTTCATGATGCGCCTGGCCACTTCACGGATGTTCAAATCCTCGCCGCGCTCTGGTGCCACGACGATGGTGATGTCTTTCTTGTTCAGCAACCACTTCCAGGAGATCACCTCGTCAGTCGCCGCCATCTTGTTCGGCGTCACGTCCGGATTGTGGAAGTAGATCGAAACGGTTTGCCCGTCGGATAACTCGAAGATGGCCGCCACATTGGCAACACCGCGCTGCTTGAATGGCTCAGTGATCTGCAGAGCCACCGTCTTGACCGATCCCCCGGTGCGATCCATGACCCCCTGAAGCAACGTCATCTTGCGTTCCAGCTTGGCATACGGCGAAACCAGCGCATCAAACGCCAGAGCCCCCTCCGAATCATCGAGGATGTCTGTAGCGCTCACGGAGTCCAGCAGCAGCCCCTCGCCGGCGTCGGCGCGGCGGACCTCATACAGTACCTGGTCGAGCGTCTGGTTGTGGGGCAGCGCATCGCCACCCCACTGAACTTTTCGGGTCATGGTTTCAAATCCTTCGTGGGGTAGGTTTGCAGCGCGCAGCGGCCGGCTCATATCGCCCCGCTTGAGCCACCATTTGAGTTGGGAAATCGACAGAGGAACCAAACTTTCCAGGCCTTGCCAGCCGCGCTCATAGCTGTCCATGTAGCCCCGGCGCGCAGTTTCCGCATCCGGATAACAGAGGCAAACCTTGTGCTCGTCAAACTTGCCACCGATGTTCTGGTTGATGACGAAGACCACATCGGACTGCGGGTAAAAGCCGATAAAGCAATCGACGCAGTCACCATCATTGCCTTTGGTCCCACTGATATAGCCGTAGTGCGCAGCCATACGCGTCGCCCATCGCTTGCCGTTGGCGTCAACACCGGTTCGGTAGCTGCCTCTTGGCTGCTCAATGGCGATGGGGAGACCATAAATCGACGTGCGCCCAAGCTTGTAATTGCCAGCCAGGCACTGCGCATCGCTCGGAGTCGGCAGTGGGTTGTTACCGAAGGCCCCGCCGTGGGCGGCAGCCTCGATCTTCAGGAAGGTAGCGTCATCGGACATGCACGGCATGCTATGCCGTGCACAATTGACGAATTGGGGCGGTTTTCCGCCTTACGCAGTCACCGGTAAAGCGTCAGCCAAACTCGAAAGTTCGGCGCGGACCGCAGCAATGGCCGTCTTCAGAGAATCACGTTTTTCCGTCAAGGCCTGCTCCATTTTTGGCGCAGCAGTGCGGATGCCGGCCGGCGGTTTGACCGAGGCAGCGGCCAGCATCTTCTGAAACTTGGAACGACCTGCATCCATCGCCTGGACGATTTCAGCAATGGCTTTGACGTGGTCATCCTGATTTTTGATCGGCAGCACCTTGCCATTGAGCAGCACCTGAAAAATATCGCCGCTTTGCTTGATCCGAAAAGCCACGGATTGCGAATCGGCAAAGGTCAGCTGCAGCTCCCGATAAGTGACCCCGGAGGAGCGCTTGGTCGTGGTGGGAACATCTTGTTGAACGACATTGGCGCCAGCGCGCGAGAAATAGCGGACCGCTTGTTTAGCTGCCTTGTCCTTCGACGACAGATCTTCAAAGCTGAAAAGTAACGTTGCCATGCTCGGCCTCTCAGTGGGAATGGTGATTACTGTTGCCCCCGGCATCCATGATGGTGCCGCCGGCCTTGATGTTTTCTGCAACCTCGAGACTGCCGGTACAGATCGTTTTTGGTGCGTCATAGGTGATGGATGGTGCCTGCACAGTAATGTGCGTCCCCGACTTGATGAGCAGGTCACCACCAGCGATGAGATTCAGCAGCGTATCCGCCAACAATTCGATGTTCTGATGGTGAAACCGGCGCCAGTCACTGGAATTCCCTGCCTGAGGGTTTCGGTATCCAGTGATGATCGGGTATCGAGGGTCGCCCGCAACAAAAGCGATCCAAACGGGGTCACCGGCGATCATTTCGATTTCAGTCGCATTTGCACCATCCCGCGACTTGTCGCCAATGGGATACTCAATCTCCGCCTCCGGCAGAACATCTGCCCCGTCAGTGAGCCCCGGTATCTCCACTCGGCACGTCCGGCGCACCTGGTTGTAACTTGCGACGACTGCCGGATAGCGGCCGGGCATCAGGCCGTACTCCATGTCATCCCTCCAGGCTGCCCAGCCAGAGCCGGGTATAAGTGCTGCTGGCGCCGCCATCATCGGTGCCGCTTTCATACACATGAGCCGCCGTGATGATGCAAAGCTTATTGCCACCGATGAAATTGACCATGTCGCCTGCGACGATCTGCCCGGCGAAATTGATTTTTGTGGTCTTGCGATGGACGAGGCACCGGGTCATGTTGCGTAGACGCTGGGCATCCTTAAACGGCGCGTAGCGTGCCACCCTTGGTTTATCCCGATTACCAAAGACAAAACCCGCCGAGGGATCCAGTGAAAAGAACCAGGGCACCTCATGGCGCTCGAGGAATCCACTGTCGACATCGTCACAGGCATTGTTGGGTAGATCGATAACCGGCTTTTGCTTGAAGAGATCGTGCAGCCGAATGAACTGCAAACGGCCAGCCTTCCAACGGACTGCTCCGCCCTCCTCCTGAAGAACGCGAGCGATGTGGAAGGTCGGCGTCTGTCCGACGAGGCAATAGAAACGCGGT
>JAVBXO010000021.1 GCA_030824535.1 Azonexus sp.
CACACTCCCCCGCCAGCGTTGATGCGGCATTAGACGTCGATATTCTTACATTGGCCTTACGAAATCACGCTGCGCCGCAGCATTTCGGGGGATTCAGAAAGCGGGCGGGTCGCGTGATAAACTTCGCCTCCCCAATTTACGATGCCCAAAATGAGCTTGCCAATCAAAAATCTCGAGTCCTTCATCTTTGCCAGCCGCTGGATTCAGGCCCCGCTCTATATTGGCCTGATTGTTGCCCAAGTGGTCTATTGCTGGCTGTTCATGGTCGAGTTAAGTCACTTGGTCAGCAGTGTCTTCGACGCCGCCCATTTCAGCGAAACCGCAGTCATGCTGGTCGTTCTCGGCCTGATCGACGTCGTCATGATCGCCAACCTGCTGGTCATGGTTATCGTCGGCGGCTATGAAACCTTCGTTTCCCGACTTGACCTCGAAGACCACCCGGATCAGCCGGAATGGCTATCGCACGTCAATGCCGGCGTGCTCAAGATCAAACTGTCGACGGCGATCATCGGCATCTCGTCAATCCACCTGCTAAAAAGCTTCATCAATGCCGCCAACCTGTCCGAGCACACGCTGATGTGGCAGGTAATCATTCACGTCGTATTCCTTTTCTCCGCCCTGGCCATGGCGATGGTCGACAAAACCATGACCCAGACCCTCGCTCTTCAACACCAGAAAAACCACTAGCCCGGAGTTGCGCATGACCGCCATCAAACAAGAAGACCTTATCCAGTCCGTCGCCGATGCCTTCCAGTACATCAGCTACTACCACCCGCTCGATTACATCAAGGCCCTCGGTGAAGCCTACGAGCGCGAGGAAAGCCCCGCTGCCAAGGACGCCATTGCCCAGATCCTGACCAACTCCCGCATGTCGGCCGAAGGCCATCGCCCGATCTGCCAGGACACCGGCATCGGCATGGTCTTCATCAAGGTTGGCATGCAGGTTACCTGGCCGGATGCCACGATGAGCATCCAGCAGATGATCGACGAAGGCGTCCGTCGTGCCTACGGCAACCCGGACAATCCGTTGCGCGCCTCGGTGCTGGCCGATCCGGCCGGTGCCCGTAAGAACACCAAGGACAACACCCCGGCCGTCGTGCATTTCGAGATCGTCCCCGGCCACCACGTCGAAGTCATCTGTGCTGCCAAAGGCGGTGGCTCCGAAGCCAAGTCCAAGTTCGCCATGCTCAACCCCTCTGACGACCTCGTCGACTGGGTGCTCAAGAAGATTCCGGAAATGGGCGCTGGCTGGTGCCCGCCGGGCATTATCGGCATCGGCATCGGCGGCACGCCGGAAAAAGCCATGCTGCTGGCCAAGGAATCGATCATGGCGCCGGTCGACATTCACGAACTGAAGGCCAAGGCTGCCTCCGGCGCCAAGCTGACCCGTCCGGAAGAACTGCGTCTGGAGTTGATGGAAAAGATCAACGCCCTCGGCGTCGGTGCCCAGGGCCTGGGTGGCCTGACCACCGTACTTGACGTCAAGGTGCTCGATTACCCCTGCCACGCTGCCAACCTGCCGGTCGCCCTGGTCCCGAACTGCGCCGCCACCCGCCACTGCCACTTCCACCTCGATGGCTCCGGCCCGGCCAAGCTGGAAGTACCGAAGCTGGAAGACTGGCCGGCCGTGACCTGGACACCGGATCTCAAGTCGGCGACTCAGGTTAACCTGAACACCCTGACCAAGGAAGAAGTTGCCGCCTGGAAACCGGGCCAGAAGCTGCTGCTCAACGGCAAGATGCTGACTGGCCGCGATGCCGCCCACAAGCGTATCGCCGACATGCTGGCGGCTGGCGAGAAGCTGCCGGTCGACTTCACCAACCGCGTCATTTACTACGTCGGCCCGGTTGATCCGGTGCGTGACGAAGTCGTTGGCCCAGCCGGCCCGACCACCGGCACCCGGATGGACAAGTTCACCCGCATGATGCTGGAAAAGACCGGCCTGATCTCGATGATCGGCAAGTCCGAACGCGGTCCGGTCGCCATCGAGGCGATCAAGGACAACAAGTCGGCCTACTTGATGGCTGTCGGCGGCGCTGCTTACCTGGTGGCCAAAGCAATCAAGTCGGCCAAGGTCGTCGGCTTCGCCGATCTGGGCATGGAAGCGATCTACGAGTTCGATGTCGAGAACATGCCGGTAACGGTGGCTGTCGATTCCTCCGGCGTCAGCGTCCATGAAACTGGTCCCAAGGAATGGCAAGTCAAGATCGGCAAGATTCCGCTCAAAGCCTGATCCTCACATGCAAAAAGCCGGCGAAAGCCGGCTTTTTTATGAATTTCATGGCGTCGGAATCATTCCATTTCGACGCTATCGCGTAATACCTGTTCAAGCTTGTCTAGCGCCAGGCCAGCCCCGTAAGTGCGTTCCATTTGCCTGAGCACGGGCAAAACCAGTAAGCCCACCTCACCCAGCAAAGGCAAGGGCACCTCATTCGCCCGCTGTTCGATAAGCTCCATCAACCAGGCGGCTGCCTGCTTGCGGCGCAAGGCATCACTTTTGTGCTCTGAACTCGCCATCACACGATTACCGCCAGCCTGGCGAGCGGCCGCAAGACGCTCTTCCGCCAGCGCAAAAAGCTGCTCACCGCTGTCGACATGATCATCTGATAAACAGGCAACGCCAATACTGACGCCCATTTCTATCCGCTGCCCCTTGACCAGAATTTCTGCCGCGCCGAGCTTGGCGCAAATTCGCTCGGCGAATTCGGTACATTTCTGCAAGCTACTACCGGAAACGACAATGGCAAAGCGATCACTGGCGACTTTCAATATCTTGTCGGCGACGCGCAGCTTGGCGCCCAGCAACTGCCCGAAGCGGTCTTCGATGCGGTCGGCCATATCCTGGCCAAACTTTTTCACCAGTTCGCCATAAGTATCCATGGCCAGCAACAGAACCCCCAGCCCTCGCCCACCCGGCACCAGGCCAGTAACCCTGTCACCCAGGGCACCGACAATTTCTTCCCTGGGCACCACTTCGGGAAAGTGCCGTGACTCCAGAAATGGGTACGACTCCCGGGGAATTGCTGAAGCTTGTGCGATACCAATTTCGGAGGCAGTACCAACGCTGCCGAAAATATCGCTTTCGGTCAGCTTTCTCGCGGACTCGGACAAATGTTGTGCTGATGCAGCCTGGTTATATTCAGAAAATAGTTCACCAAGTACCCGGATCATTTCCTCGGTACCGAAAGCCTTGGGAATAAAACCGGACGCTCCCAGACGTAGCGCCTGCCCCTTGACCTCCTCAATCATTGATTCCGAAGCCGTCAGGAAAAATGGCAAATGCTTCAGGCGCTCCAGCCTGCTTGAGCGAATTTTTTCCAGCAAACCCAAGCCATCCATCTTCGGCAGAGAAATACCGCAAATTACCGCGTTGAGTGAAGAGTCGAGAATCAGGGTTTCCCAAGCCAACTCGGCACTGACTTCCTCCCGGATATCGAAATGCCCTTTGAGATTCTTGGACAGCGAGGCTCGTACTACTTTGGAGCTATCAACAACCAACAAACGCGGCAAGGCAGACATAGCTGAATCCGAAGAAAACGACGATAAAAATGAAAATAGGCAGCAATAGGCGAGAATTCTACACCTTGGACAATACGACTTCAGCTCCAGTTTTGAACTTTCCTGCTCACCAAACGACTCATTTTGAAAAACCGGAACATCCACCCAAAGAACAAGGCATCACGGCAAATAAATCATGCCGAAAGGCAGCGCATGGCCCTTGCCAATCCATCCAGAGTGAATGGAAACATCCGCTGCGAAAGCAACTGCCGGATCAGCTGAATTGATGGCGTGTAGTTCCAGTGTTGTTCAGCCAGCGGATTCAGCCACACGGCCCGCGACCAGGTCGCCAGCATGCGTTCCAGCCAGACCTGCCCGGCTTCTTCGTTCCAGTGCTCGACACTGCCGCCGGGCCGGGAAACCTCGTAGGGACTCATGCTGGCATCGCCGACAAACACCAGCTTGTAATCCGGACCGTAGGTATGAATGACATCCCAGGTCGCCAGTTTTTCGTTATGGCGCCGCCGATTGTCCTTCCAGACGCCTTCATAAACGCAGTTATGAAAGTAAAAATGCTCAAGGTGCTTGAACTCGCTGCGCGCGGCAGAAAACAGTTCCTCACAGACCTGGATGTGATCATCCATCGAGCCGCCAATATCGAGAAACAGCAGCACCTTCACCGCGTTGTGTCGCTCTGGTCGCAAATGCAGATCGAGCCAGCCGCCGTTACGTGCGGTGCCGGCAATCGTGCCCTCAAGGTCCAGCTCGGTCGCTGCACCCTGGCGCGCGAAACGCCGCAAGCGGCGCAGCGCGACCTTGATGTTGCGCACGCCGAGCTCCAGCGTATCGTCGAGATTGCGAAATTCACGCTGTTCCCAGACCTTGATCGCCGTGCGGTTACCGACCGACTCGCCGCCGATGCGCACGCCTTCCGGGTGATAACCGCTGTGACCATAAGGCGAAGTACCAGCTGTGCCGATCCACTTGCTGCCACCGGCATGGCGCTCCTTCTGTTCGCTCAATCGCTGCTTCAATTGGGCAAAAAGCTTTTCATAGCCCAGCTTCTGCAATTTCAGCCGCTCTTCTTCGCTCAGATGCTTCTTGGCCGCCAGACGCAGCCAGTCTTCCGGGACCAGTACATCCATGCCCGGCAGCGCCGTTATTCCCTTGAAATATTCGCCAAACGCCCGATCAAAACGGTCGTAAAGCGCCTCGTCCTTGACCAGCAAAGCCCGCGCAATCAGGTAAAAATCGTCGAGACTGCCGCTAACCAGGCGCGCCTCCAGCGCTTCGAGCAGTACTAACAATTCATTGGTCGATACCGGCAATTGGCGCGACTTCAGGTGCAGAAAAAAGTCGACAAGCATGGAATCAGCCCTTGCTCTGAGCCATGAAAGCCAGGCGCTCGAAGAGATGAATATCCTGCTCGTTTTTCAGCAAAGCGCCATGCAAGGGCGGAATTGCGTCCCTGGCCTCACCGTAACGCAGCACTTCCAGCGGAATATCTTCAGCCAACAGCAATTTCAGCCAGTCGAGCAACTCGCTGGTTGAAGGCTTTTTCTTCAGCCCTGGCACCTGGCGCAAGTCAAAAAAGACTTCCAGCGCCTCCTTGAGCAATTCATGCTTCAGCACCGGGAAATGCACTTCGACGATGCGCTGCATGGTTTCCCGATCCGGAAACTTGATGTAATGGAAGAAACAGCGGCGCAAAAAGGCATCCGGCAATTCCTTCTCATTGTTCGAGGTGATGATGATCAAGGGCCGATGCCGGGCTTTGAGCGTCCGCTGCAACTCGTAGCAGTGAAATTCCATGCGGTCGAGTTCGCGCAACAAGTCGTTGGGAAACTCGATGTCAGCCTTGTCGATTTCGTCGATCAGCACCACCGATGGCTCATCGCATTCAAAGGCCTGCCACAACACGCCGGGAACGATGTAATTGGCGATGTCGTGCACACGGGCATCGCCCAGTTGCGAATCGCGCAGACGCGAAACGGCATCGTATTCGTACAAGCCCTGCTGCGCCTTGGTCGTCGATTTGACGTGCCACTGGAACAAGGGCATGTTCAGCGCCCGCGCCACTTCTTCGGCCAGCAGGGTCTTGCCGGTCCCCGGTTCGCCTTTGATCAGCAGCGGCCGTTGCAGGACGATGGCGGCATTGACCGCCAGGGTCAGGTCGCGCGTGGCGACGTAGGAATCAGTACCTTCAAATTTCATCGCTTTTCTCTGTGGGTGATTTTTGCCCCTATTCTGCGGTCGACCGCAGAAAACAGGCAATTTTCAGTGGCAACCACCGGCAGCACCAGCAACCGCATTCGCCAGGGTGCGCAAGGCCGGCAGGGGTGAAGCATCGCGCAAACTGATCATGCCGGTCGGCACCAGGGCGATTTCGGCGGGCAAGCTTTCAATGACCAGATCGGCGACATGCGCCGACTGTTCGACCACCCGCCGCGGCATCAAGGTCCAGCCCAGCCCGACTGAAACGCAGCCAAGAATGCCTTCCAGCGTACCGAACTCCATGGCATCGGCGACTGCGTGACCAATGCTCCGTTGCCAGGCCAGCGCCCGCGTGCGGTAGGCGCAACCTTCGCGAAACAAGATCAGTGGCTGCAGTACCGGATCGCTGCCCCGTGCATGCACCAGCACCAGTTCCTCGACCGCCAGTTGCTCGAAGTCCAGTTCGGGATGAATGACCGGACCGGCAACGAAAGCGCAATCGAGCTTGTGGTTCAGCACTTTCTCGGTCAGCAGCGCCGTCGTATCGGTAAACACCCGTAATTCCACCTGCGGATGCTGCGCCCGCACCGCCTTCAGTGCAATCGGCAAATGCAGCGCAGCAAAGGTTTCCATCGTGCCGATGCGCAATTCACCACTGCTTTCGCCCACCTGCCGCACCGCCGCCGCCGTCTGGCGTTCCAATTGCAGCATGCGCCGGGCGTAATCGAGCAGCACCCGCCCCGGCGGCGCCAACTCCAGTCCGCGCCCCTTGCGGTGAAACAACTCGGCGCCCAATTCCTCTTCCAGCCGCCGTATCCGCCCGGTGACATTGGACTGCACGGTATTGAGTTTGCGCGAAGCAGCGAGAATGCCGCCCTCCTCCACCACCACCTGGAAAGTCCGCAAAGCCAGCAGTTCCATAAACATCTCCAATACAGAACGAATCGTTCTCAACAAATCATTTGTATAGATAATTTACTCTGTTTATTGTTCGTTTACCAATCAGCAAAAAGGACGTGTCATGAATGAGCAGAGAGAACGCATGAAAGTGCTTGGCGCCGGAATCTTCAGCCTGATTCTTGCGCTCGGCGTCGCCCGCTTTGCCTACACGCCGCTGCTGCCGCTGATGCAGCAACAGGCCGGGCTGGGGCTGGCCGAAGCCGGCTGGCTGGCGGCCATCAATTACGCCGGTTACCTGAGCGGTGCCCTGCTGGCCTCGATGATCAGCGACCTGCATCTCAAGGATCGGCTCTACCGCGCCGGCATGATCGTCGCCATTGCCAGCACGCTGCTGATGGGCCTCACCGACAATCTCTGGGTCTGGCTGCTATCGCGTTATATCGCCGGGCTTTCCAGCGCTGCGGCGATGCTTTTTGGCACCGGGCTGATACTCAACTGGCTGATGCGCCACCAGCATCGCCCCGAACTCGGCATCCATTTCGCTGGTATCGGCCTCGGTATTGCCGGCTGCTCCAGCGCGGTGTGGTTGATGTCGCCAGAGTTCGACTGGCGCCAACAGTGGTTCGTCTTCACCGCCATCGCCTGCCTGCTCGCCATCCCCGCCCTGCGCTGGCTGCCGGCACCGGATAACTCGGGACTGACGCGGAGCGGCCAGAAGCTCGAAGACAGCCCGCCCAGCCCCCTCTTCCTGCGCCTGTTCATGGCCGCTTATTTCTGCGCCGGTGTCGGCTACGTGGTCAGCGCCACCTTCATCGTCGCGATCATCAACCAATTACCCGGCATGGCTGGTCACGGCGCCAAGATATTTCTGGCCATCGGCATCGGCGCTGCCCCGGCCTGCATTTCCTGGGATTTCATCGCCCGCCGCACCGGCGAACTCAACGCGCTGATTCTCGCCGCCATCCTGCAAATCGTCGGCATTTTGCTGCCTCTTGCGGTCGACGGTCTAATTCCGGCCATTTTCGCCGCCCTGCTCTTCGGTTCCACCTTCGTCGGCATGGTCAGCCTGGTATTGACCATGGCCGGCCGCTACTACCCGACCAAGCCGGCCAAGATGATGGGCAAGATGACCCTCTCCTACGGTGCCGCGCAGGTGATTGCCCCGGCGATCACCGGCTGGCTGGCCACGCAATACGGGCACTACGCTGGCGGCCTGTGGCTGGCAGCGGGTGTGATGTCAATCGGAACCGGCTTGCTTGTGGTGCTGAAGGTCGTCGAAAAGCGGGATATGGCGGCGGCAAACCTGATGGCGTGTCCGCAGAATTAGGGCCATGGAAAATGCCCCACAGGTAGCAAATTTCATAAAAATCTGCTCAAAGAGCAGCTTTCGGAAGCTTGGTGGCAAGTAGTTTTAAGCGAGGTTTGCAGCTCACTTCATTCCGGCAATCCCGGCGTACTTTGCAGAACATTCTGGCAAAGTACGCCTTTAGGGATTTGCTCCCTGTTTAGCGGGAGGAGCAACCTGGCTAACGGAGCAATCAGCTTGCCGCAAGCCACTTTGGCTAGATAAACCCTCAAACAGGTCCAGGACCAGGCGCCAGCCTGATCCTGGACCCAGCCGCTTATTTACCCGATGCTACTGGGACGGAAGTTTCCCGAGCAATCAACCACTTGCCATCAATCAAATGCAACTCCAGCGTCTTATTGACGACATCGTGGTAGGTGGGTGAGTCATATTCCTGCCGGAAACTGATCAGTGCCGAACCCTGATTGACCATGCTCACCTTGTGCTCACCCAGCGTCAGACGAATCGATTTTGCCTCCGCCAGAATGCGTTTGCGCTCAGCAACCCAGTTAGGTTTCTGCGCCTGAATGAAACTCGGTGCATAGGAAGCAATATAAGTATCCGAATTCCGCTCAACCCAAGCCCGCACCCAAGCGCGGAAGCTGGTCAGAACCTGCTGCTGCGGATCATTTGCTGCTGGCGCTTCAACCACGGCTGCTGCTGACGCTTGTGCGGCAGCAGCTTCACTTAGCCGTTGCGCAGCCGCCTCACGTTGAGCGGCGTCCGCCCTGCCATCCAGCGCTTCCTTGTTCATTCCTTGAATCTCGGGAGATTCGGCCATGCAATGATCTGCACCATCGTCACCAACTTGCCAGCCCTGGATATCTGGCAATTCGTTCTTGGCGACCCTGGTCAGCTCCAGTGCTTTCAAGAGGTTGCCGAAGCCGGCTTGCGTCCGCAAGCGGGCAATATAGAGGTCATGTTCTGCGCCCACGTAAGCGCGCCGGGACTGAAAGTACTCATTTTCCGTATCGAGCAAGTCGAGCAAGGTTCTTTGCCCAATCTCGAATTGCTTGCGGTAGGCATCCCGCGCCTTGCCGATCGCATCGCGGTGCTGCTCGAGGTAGACCAGCTGGTCAGTCAGTTTTTGCGTATCGTTGAAGGCAATCGCTGCCGTTTGTCGAATATCGCGACAGGTTTTATCGCGAATATCCTGGGCGATATAGACTTGGTCAACATACTGCCGGGAACGGGCCAGATCGGCCATCCCGTTGAACAGGTTCCAGGTCATCAAGACTTCGGCACTACGATTATTCGTTTCACCGGTATAACCGTTCAGGTCCATCCCTCGATCATTGCGCAAACGCAAATCAAAACGGGGTTGATAAGCCGCCTTGCGTACATCGCTCGAAGCACGTGCAGCCCGTACATTCTCCACTGCCGCCTGGATCGTTGGATTACCATTCTTGGTTGCTTCCAGAAAATCCCGCGTCTTGCTGAAAATATCCGACTTCAGCATGGACGGTTTCGGAAGCTCCAGATCCTTTGGCAAGTCGCCAACAATCCGTTGATAGCGGGCGCTCACATCATGCAGATTTGCTGTTTCGGTCAGCAGATTTGCTGAAGCCAGCGCCAATCGACCACTAGCCTGCTCCAGATCGACCTTGCGCGCGACACCGGCATTGGCTTTTTCCTGGACCTGAGTAAACAGGACTCTGTGACGGGCATGGTTTTCTTCAGCCAGCGAGACTAGCTGGCGATATCTGAGGACATCAAAATACGCCCGCCCAGCCTCCAAGGCCGTGTTTTCGGAAATCTCAAGCAATTCAAAATAGCGAACCTGGCGAGCATGGTCCAGACGGCGAACTTCATTGCGCGTAGCAAAGCCGTCGTAAATCATCTGAGTCAGGGTCAAGGTTGCCGAGGTTCGGTCAAAATCACGCCTTAAAATCGGATCACTGCGGTGCTCGCGACCAGTCCCGGCGATTAAATCAACGCGCGGCAGATAACCGCCAGCAGCGACTTCCCTTTCATTGGCTGCCGCCCCATAGGCATGCCATTTTTGCAGCACCTCGGGATTATTGAGGACAGCTTTCTGAGCAACCGACTTCAGTGTTTCCTGCTCTGCCCAAGCGGCGTTTACCAAAGCCATACCCAAGGTCAGCGTCAAAGCAACACGCGCCGTTCGTTTTAAACTCATCAGTATTTCCTACCTTCCTGTCCCTTGCTCAGGTCGCTCACCACCCGAAGTATTCACCAATGCAAGGACAACACTGACCCACATCTGCTTCAACCTCGGAAACTACGTGAAGAAATAGTACTTAAGTAGCACAAAATGGAGCGAATCTTAACAGTGCACACCCCCCCTGTCTCCTCACAACTCTTCTCTTGAGCCCCTGCAAAAAATCCGTATGGAATTAACTTCAGAGTTGAATTATTGAGGTACTCGCTATCACTCACGCGAATCAAGGCACCCCGGAGACTGCCGTAACAGCCTCCGGGAAATATGCTTAGTCGGTGATCAGTTTGCCCTTGTTCAACAAATCCTGAATGATTTGCTGATCGCTGGCACCGGTACCAACATAGGCATACAAATTAACGCCTTGCAGGATGACGGTCTGATCCTCTGCCGCCGCCAGATAACCATTGGAGAAACCGCCGGTCGTACTGATGTGCGCCTTGGTATCCGAACCAACCAGTTCGAAATGCAGATAGTTAACCAGGTTGCCGGTGCCGGTCACATGATTCTCGGCGTTGAGCAAGTCGCGAAGGTCCAGCACATCGCCACCGGATACCGCTGCCGCAGGATCAAAGTCGGTCATGGTATCTACCGCTGGTGCGCCGCGCGTTCCGGCATCGCTGAGAGTCCACTCAAAGACATCGGACAACAAGCCACCCGTCAGGAAGTCATTACCAGCACCGCCGCTCAAGGTATCGGCACCATCGCCACCACTCAGACTGTCGTTGCCGCTGCCACCTTCGAGCTGATCCGTCCCCGTGCCGCCACTCAGCGTATCGAGGCCTTCACCACCTCGCAGAACATCGTTACCAGCGTCACCCGTCAGACTGTCGTCACCGGCATCGCCGCTAACGATATCGTTGTCATCGCCACCGGCCAGCGTGTCGTTACCGTCACCCCCTTGAATGACATCGTGACCAGCTACGCCACTCAAGGAGTCATTCCCGGCACTGCCGGAAATAGCGTCGTTGGCCGTCGTACCGGTATAGGTATCGTTACCGGTACCCCCTGCCCAGGTATTGCTGGTGATATTGAGCGTCAGTGTCGCCTGTGAGGCATCCCCGTCGCTGTCGGTCAGGGTGTATTCAATAACTTCCGGTGCAACCGCATTGGCTTGGGTGCCGGTTTGATCAATGACATCCTCGTAACGCACCCCGCGGATGTTGATTGACGTCCCGGTATCTGCCAGCGCCGTTACCCGACCAACACCGCTGAACTCGGTCGGCATGACAATCCAGCCAGTGCCGGCAACGGTGTACTGTCCCAGTTCATGACCATCAATGTGGAAGAAGGTGTAGGTCACCGCTTCCGTCGCACCACCATTGATAATCTCGAATTGCAGCTTCTGGACCCCCTTCGGATGCGCTGAACCAAAAGTCATGACCAGGGTTTCAAGTTGAGAGACGCCACCTGCAACAGGAGTGAGGCCAACCGTAGCACCATTGGTAGCATCGTAGCGAACACCTGTTAGCTCGTTGGGATTGGTATAGGTCGAATCAGTGACGCGGAAGCGAGCCGTCAGCGCTTGAATATCAACTCGACCAACGCCATTCATGCTGGGCAGCGTCAACTCTTGAGCACCAGTTGCTGTGTAAGTTACCGTTGTCGGTCCGGCAATCGCAACGCCACTGGTGTCGTATACCGTATACCGCACCGTCCCTACTGTTCCGATATTCAGAGTAAATGAAGGATTATTGACGCCAAGAGAATAAGAAGCTGCGTCATAGGTGACACGCAGGATTTCGTTCGTATCAAAACGGGTGGTATCCACGTCACCAGAAGTCGAATTCAATCCAACCCCTGTCGCGTTATAAGACAGGGCGGCTTCAAGGTAGGTGGCCGAGTCAGAACCAATAGCACTCAGCGTGATGTTTGCCGGCGCTGCGGTAAACGCTGTCGTCGTTGAAATCACCCGCTTATTGCTCCAGCCCAGCAAGGTCATATCGCTCGCAGCAGGCGCGCTCACCAGGCTGATCGTCGAGAACGCAGCGGGATTTTCGACCGGCACATTGGCCGTCGGCGGCACATACTTGTAGTAGCCATTAGCCTGGAATATCAGACTGCTGCCATCGCTGGCATGCGTCCAGGCCAAGGCGCCGCCGGTGACGCTATAGCTGCCGCCGCCGAGGCTGCCGGAACTGTTCACCGTCAGATTCAGGCTCGTTCCCTTGAAGACAATACCGGATACCTGGGCATTGTCGACCACGCTATCGACGCCGGATGCTTGCGGGGTGAAGGACGTGATCTGCGAACCCAGTTCAATCCCGCCGTCAGTACCCACCCCGGTCAGGACGTTCCCTTCCAGCGAACTCTGCAAAGCGCTCAACGTATCCGTATCGTCGTTGGCAACTGGCTTGCCATCGACAATATTGACTGTCTGCGAACCATTCGCCGAGTCGCCGTCGCGGTCCACCGCCGTGAAGTTCATGTGGAAGCTGTCGCCCTGGTTAGCCAGGCCACCAGAGAAGTAGGTGTAGTCACCCGTCGCAAAGTTGAAGGTCAGGGTGCCGTAACGGAAGCCATTGGCCGTAGACAAGGTCAATTGACTATTGGTAATTGGCGAAGTCAGTCCGGGAACGGTTCCTGTCCAGCTGATCTGATTGCTCACTTCGTTATAACTGAAGATGACCGAAACATCGCTGGAAGCCGGGCCGGTCAGATCGGTATCAAGCAGCAGGTCCATCTGGCTGATATTGCCATCATCACCACCAAAACTGACGCGTTGTGTGCCGCTGGCTGCAATGACATTACCGCCGTAGGCCGAAGGCACGGTAGACAACAGTTCATCCTCGAGCTTTGCCACATCCGCGACAACCAGTGCCTTATCCCGGATGCCATCACCCAAGGCATCAACGTTATGGATGCCATCGAGATGGGTCACGTTGGTGATACCGGAACCGACACCCACCCCATAAGAATTGATTTCGGGGTGCAAGGTCAGGTAAGCGCTATAACCCGAAACACCAACCGGATTGGTGGTATTCCCGGCCGTCGGATCACCATCGGAAAGGAAGTAAATACTTCTTTCAACATTGGACCCCGGCAGGCTGACGAAACTGTTATTCATTGCCGTTTGCCCCTTGATCAGGGCGTCTTCATAGTTGGTGGACCCCGCCAGGGCCAGGGCTGTAACCGCAGCAATGGCGGCGTCCTTGGACGCATAGGCATTGCCACCATTGAGGTTTGCCGCCGTCGTACTGAACGACACGAGACGCACCTCAACATTTGCTGCCTGACTGTAGTACTCGTTGATCACCGAGGCTACCGCCGCTTTCATGACCGCCAGACGATTCGTTACCGTCACAGTGCCATCAGCGGCAACCTGTTGCACGGCATCCCCCATACTGCCGGAAATATCGAGTACGAAAACCAGCGAGTAAGTTGGTAGCGTCTGCTCCGGAATTTCGACGATCTGATCCGCTGCGGTCGGCGTATCGTCGGTGACGGTAACGCGCAAGGTCGCATTGCTGGCATTGCCGTTATAGGTAAAGGTTTCAGTGACCGATGTACCAACTCCGTTGTCGGCAGGGTGATCCAGGGTGTAGGTGTAGTCGCCGGTGACTTTGTTGACCACCAGAGTGCCAATCTGACTCTTGACAGTGATCAGATTCCCCGAGGTCGTATTGCTCACCGTATTGATATCACCGGCATAGCCTGTATTACTGCTGCTCATGGCAACACTGGTAATACTGGTGTTGCCGAGATCATTGGTCAGCAGATTACCTGAGATCGTCGCACTGCCAACACCGGCCAGGGAAGACTCATGCACCGCAGCGATGTCATCGGCAGAACCGTAGACATTGACCGTGACTGTTGTGCTGGCCGTGGTCGAATCATCATCGGTCAGGGTATAGCCGAAGGTATAAGCCCCCGGCGCTACTGGCGGTGTATAGAGGTAATAATCCCCGTTCGAATCGTTGAGCAGCCCACTCAAGGTTCCGCCAGTGATCCCCGTGCCAAAAGCCGTCAATACTGCATTATCAGTCAGCGTATCGTTCGCCTGAATATCAGCCACGTAAATCTTGATTTCATTGGTTACCAACGGACTGACATAGGCCAGTGCGCTATAGGTATCGGCAACCGCAACCGGAGCGCCATCGCTGACCGGCACCACGGTAATGGTTGCCGTTGCTGCCGGCGACAAGGCGCCCAGATCGTCCGATGACTGGTAATTGAAGCTGACGGTGTTCGTACCTGACGCACCGCTATTCCAGTCCGGCAAAGGCTTGAAATATACGGTCAACGATTCGCTGGAGGCGGAAATCAGGACGCCGGCCGAGACTGGCTGCGTCATGGCCAGATCAAGATAGAGCACGCCATTTGCCGGCAAGGAATTGAGCATGAAGTTGGTCACGGTTCCATCCGTGTCACTGCCTTGCAGCAGGACTGGAATGAGTGTGTCCTCGTTGCCGCTGGCCGTCACGGTATCTGCCGCTGGTGCATTATTGATGGCCGGAACAATCGTCGTCGTCGCCGCAACGCTGCTATTGGAACCGTCATTGACGGTGATGGTAATTGTCCGCGTCGCCGCACTGCCGGAGGAACTGTCAAAACTGATCGCCCTGATCGCCGTTTGATAATCGGTGATAAAGGAACTGCCGGTCAGCGTCAGCTCGCCGGTGCCCGAATTGTAGGCACTGGCAATGATTCCTGGCGGCAAGCTACCCGCCACCAGGAAATCTCCGGGCTGCGGATTGGTCAGGGTAATCGTTGCACTGACAATATTCACGCTATCGGCATCGGTGATCGCGATATCCGTGTCACCAATCGGCACAGCGGCCAATGTCGTGGTACTGAAATTGGCGACATAGTTTGCGCCCGTCGCACCGCTACTGTTGTTGGCGTCCAGATCAATCGCTGGCGGACTATTGACGTCAACCACGGTAATCAAGGTCGTCGCCACCGGCGAAGAAACGGCGCCATCACCAACCGCGACAGAAATATTACGTGTGGTGGTATCCGGGCTGCCTGAACTATTACCAAAATGAATCGCCTGAATTGCCGTTTGGTAGTCGGCTGGCGTAGCGGAACCGGACAGCGAAACCGAATTGCCGGAAATCAGCGCCGTAATACCGGCAGGCAAGCTGCCGACAATCGAGAACACGTCACCCGCCTTCGGATTGTTCAGCGTAACCACAGCACTAGAGATCGTCCCGTCCAGATCGGCAATGCTGATGTCAGTATCAGCGACCGAAACCGTACCGCTACCATCGGTATAGGTGGTTGCGTAGTCATTACCGCTAGCGGTGCTGTTGTCACCATCCAGATCCAGGGTCGGCGCACGGTTGATGTGCACCGTAGCGACAGCAACATTGCTTGTATTCGTCCCATCCGTAACCGTGACATTGATGCCACGATCAAGTAAGGAAACACCACCAGACGTCGAGAAACTGATCGCTCGAATCGCGGCCTGATAATTGGCCAGGGTGGTTGTACCACTCAAGGTCATCACGCCAGTCGTCGAATTGTAGGCACTCGCAACGATTCCCCCTGGCAAGGTCCCGGCGGCCAACAAATCATTCGTGCCGTCCTTGTTCGTGGCAATCGTAATTGTTGCACCGGTGAGGTTGGCGCTATCGCTGTCGGTAATCGCCACGTCGACATCACCAATGGCAACAGCCGGCTTTGTCAATGTGTAGGTCGTTTGATAAGCGGTGCCGGTTGCCGCACTGCTGTCATTGCCATCGAGATCGAGTACCGGTGCATTACCCGCGCCGAGCATCGTGATGCTTGTCGTCGCGGTATTACTGTTCGCCGTACCGTCGTTAACTATGACGGTTATGCCGCGAGCCGTTCCACTCGTCCCTATCGTATCGAAGAAGATTGCGCGAATCGCCGCCTGGTAGTTCGCCAGTGTGCCGACACCGCTCAAGGTCATGATGCCAGTCGTGCTGTTGTAAGCGCTAGCAGTAATTCCGCTCGGCATACTGCCCGCAATCAAGCTGTCGTTGGTTCCATCCTTACCAGTTGCGATGGTAATCGTCGCGCTGCTGATCGTTGTGTTATCCGGATCAGTGACGCTGAGATCAATATCGCCAATGGAGACAAGCATCCCTGTATCCAGGTTGAATGTTGTAGCAAAGCCGGTTCCGGCGCTGCTCGCATCCAGATCGAGTGCAGGCGGATCGTTGACCGGCGCAATATTGATGGTTGCAGTATCGTTCCCGCTCAGCGCCCCACCGCTACCCGTATTGGCGTTGTCGTTAATCGAGAGCGTCAGAACAGTACTGGCACTCGGGTTATCGCTGCTATTGATATAGCTAACAGTGCTGCTTGCATCGGAACTCAACAGGTTGTTGATCTGGGTCACCGTGCCGGTGATCGTTACCGAAGCAGTTCCACTTCCGGCAACCACGGCACCACTCCCCCCCGCTGTAACGTTGAGAACTCCCTCGCCTACCGAAAGCGTAACCGTGACGCTGCCACTGGCTGCATCAACATCAGAAACAGCCAAGCCAGTACTCTTCAGGACGAGCGTTGTTTGCTCTGTCGCGCTGTAAGTTGCAGGAGTAATGGTCGCAACAGGCGCGTCATTGACCGGGCTAACGCTGACCGTAACCAGATTAGTCGCACTAGCCAGACCGCCGTCATTAACCAGAACCTGAACTGTACGTGCAGTGGTTGTCGGCGTATCGCTGGTGTTGCTGTAGAGAATCCCCTGCAATACGGTCTGATAAGCAGCCAAAGGAGCGCTACCAGTAATCAACAAGACCCCCGTTGCAGCGGTATAGCTATAAGTCAAACCTTGTGTAGTTGCAGTGGAAACAGCGGCTGGATTCAACGATAGCGACTCCACGGCATTCCCATCCGGGCGAGCGGTCAGCGTCAAGGTCATTGATACCAAATTTGCGGAATCAATATCCAGAACCGTCGCTGATGGCGCGAGAAGAACAGGCGTTTGCTCGGTAAATACAGCCGCTTCGTCACTCCCTCCTCCTCCTCCATTCAGGTCAGTTGTGGGCGCGTCGTCGGCCCCCGTCACGCTGACCACGAAGGGACGCGTCACCAGGGCGTTGTCGCCATCGCTGACCGTGAAGGTGAAGCTATCTGCGGCGGTTTCCGTCGCATCCAGGGCTTC
>JAVBXO010000434.1 GCA_030824535.1 Azonexus sp.
CTGCAGCACGCAAGCTTGGTATCGAGGATCCATATTTCAAGATCCATGACGGGGTGGCAGACGCTACAACAATGATTGGTGGCAAGTCTTACATCAATTTTTCCAGTTACAACTACCTTGGTCTTTCTGGTGATCTGCGGGTTAACCAGGCAGCCAAAGATGCTATCGACCGTTACGGAACCTCCGCTTCGGCCAGTCGCTTGGTGGCTGGAGAGCGACCAATTCAGCGCGAACTGGAAGAGACTATTGCCAGCCTCTATGAAGTAGAGGATTGCATTGTCTTCGTCAGTGGTCACGCGACGAATGTCACGACGATTGCGACCTTGTTTGGTCCCAAGGATCTGATCGTCCATGATGGCCTGATCCACAACAGCGTTTTCGAAGGCATCAAGCTTTCGGGCGCTACCCGTCGGGCCTTCAATCACAACGATCCAGAATCGCTTGAGTGCATCCTCAAGGAAATACGCGGCAATTTTGAGCGTACCCTGATCGTTATCGAAGGTCTCTACAGCATGGACGGTGACATCCCGGACCTGCCACGTTTCATTGACATCAAGCAGCGCTACAAAGCCTTTCTGATGGTTGATGAAGCGCATTCACTGGGCGTTCTCGGGCAAACAGGGCGTGGTATTCGCGAGCACTTCGGATTGAGCAGCACTGCTGTAGATATCTGGATGGGTACGCTGAGCAAGGCCTTTGCCGGCTGCGGAGGCTACATCGCTGGCGAGAAAGCATTGGTTGAACACCTCAAATATGCTGCCGCTGGCTTTGTCTATAGCGTGGGTATTGCTCCCGCCATGGCTGCGGCATCTTTGGCTGCCATGCGTATCATGCTGGATGAACCAGAGCGTGTTGCGGGACTTCGGGAAAGAGGGGCTTATTTTCTCGAACAGGCGGCCAAAAGCGGGATTGATACCGGCTTGTCGCAAGGCTATGCCGTCATCCCGGCGGTTATTGGCAGTTCTTTGAAGGCTACCAAGTTGTCTCAATATCTGTTTGAGCAGGGCATTAACGTCCAGCCCATTATTCATCCAGCAGTAGAAGAGCGCGCCGCAAGATTGCGGTTTTTTATCAGTTATACGCATACCGAAGCGCAGGTCGATAAGGTGCTGTTGGCACTTCGCGCCAAAGGATGACTTTTTTCGTCTGAATTCCCCCACTTTTCTAGGTATTTACAATGTCCCTGATCCCGGTAATTCTTTGCGGTGGCGCGGGTTCGCGTCTCTGGCCTGTTTCTCGCGAATCGCATCCCAAGCCTTTCATCCGTCTGGCGGATGGACAAAGCCTGCTGCAAAAAGCCTTCCTGCGCGGCGCTCAATTGCCGGATACGAGTCAGGTTCTGACCGTGACCAACCGTGAGTTTCTGTTCAAGACCGAGGATGAATTCCGGGAAGTCAATGCTGCCCGCTTGCCGACCTCGTTTATCCTTGAACCGTTTGGTCGCAATACCGCTGCCGCCGTTGCTGCCGCCACCGTGCTGGTTGCCGAGAAGGAGCCTGAGGCCAGCCTGCTCATTCTTGCTGCTGATCACTTGATTGCCGATCAAGCAGCCTTTGCCAGCGCCGTCGAAAAAGCCACTGTCCTCGCACAGCAGGGTTTCCTGGTGACTTTCGGCATCCAACCCGACGCGCCGGAGACCGGTTACGGTTACATCGAGGCCGAAGGCAATCAGGTTAAACGCTTTGTCGAAAAACCCGATGCCAAGACTGCAGCCGAGTACCTGGCTTCCGGGAATTTTTTCTGGAATTCCGGGATGTTCTGCTTCAAGGCCTCGGTCATGATTGAGGAAATGCACAAGCATTGCCCGGAAATTCTTGATGCGGTACGGGTCTGCCTGGCCCAATCACGTCATGCTGATGGCAAGGGTTTCTCCCATAGCGAACTGGATTCGCACTTGTTTGGCAAGGTTCCCGAGGATTCAATCGATTACGCCGTCATGGAAAAATCCAGCCGGGTTGCCGTTGTTCCCTGTGATATCGGCTGGAGCGATATCGGCTCCTGGTCGGCGCTCGGCGACTTGACCGCGCCAGATCAAAATGGCAACCGCGTCGATGGCGAAGCCTTGTTGCATAACGTCGTCAACTGCTCGATTCGCAGCGATGAGCGTCTGGTGGGCGTGGTCGGGGTCAGCGACCTGATCATCGTCGATACGCCGGACGCCTTGCTGGTGGCCAGCAAGTCTTCAGCGCAGGACGTCAAGCATGTTTATGCCGAATTGAAGGCCCGTGGCCACGAATGCTACAAGCTGCACCGTACCGTGCATCGCCCGTGGGGGACCTATACCGTGCTGGAAGAGGGCAGCCGCTACAAGATCAAGCGCATCGAGGTCAAGCCGGGGGGGAGTCTCAGCTTGCAGATGCACCACCACCGCAGCGAACACTGGATTGTCGTCAGCGGCATGGCCAGGGTGGTCAATGGCGAGCGGGAATTGCTCGTTGCCGCCAACGAATCGACCTACATTCCTGCCGGGCACAAACATCGTCTGGAAAATCCCGGCGTCGTCAATCTCGTCATGATCGAAGTGCAAAGTGGCGAATATCTGGGTGAGGACGATATTGTCCGCTTCCAGGACAATTACGGAAGAGCATGAAATTGAAATCGCTAACCCGGCTGTTTCAAAACAAGCTGTTGCTGATCACCACGATCATCCCGACGGCATTGGCAATCCTGTATTTCGGCTTGATAGTCTCGAACGTCTATATCTCCGAATCACGCTTCGTGGTGCGCAGTCCCGAGCGGCAGGCTACTTCCGCGCTGGGGCTGATGCTCAAGGGTGCGGGTTTTTCCAAGGCGCAGGATGACTCCTACACGGTCCAGGATTACATTCTTTCGCGCGATGCCCTGAAGGCGCTTGACGGCGATCTGAAAATCAAGGAAGCCTACTCCTCCTCGAAAATTGACTTGTTCAGCCGCTTTGCCGGTACCGACTGGGATAGCAGCCTGGAAGCCTTTTACCGGTATTACCAGAAAAAGGTCAATGTTCAGCTCGATTCGTCGTCGTCGATCACGACCCTGACTGTTCGTGCTTTCTCGCCCGAGGTTGCCCAGGGAGTCAACCAGCGCCTGGTCGAACTTGCCGAAAATCTGGTCAACAAGCTGAACGAGCGTGGTCGTCAGGACATGATTCGTTTTGCCGCTGGCGAGGTTGCCGAGGCCCAGGCAAAAGCCAAGGCAGCGGCGCTCGCTCTGGCGAAATATCGCAATGCCAAGGGCGTGATTGATCCGGAAAAACAGTCAGCCATTCCCTTGCAGCAGATTGCCAAATTGCAGGACGAACTGATCGCCACCCGCTCCCAGATCATGCAAATCGAGAAACTGGCCAAGGATAACCCGCAGCTGCCGGTCTTGCGGCAGCGTATTGGCTTGCTTGAAGGGGAAATCGAGTCTGAAACCCGGCGTGTCGCCGGCGGGGAGTTTTCGCTTGCCGGCAAGGCGGCAGACTTCCAGAGACTGGCCCTGGAAAAGGAGTTCTCCGACAAGATGCTGGCCAGCGCCATGAGCACTCTGGAACAAGCCAAGAACGAGGCACAGCGCAAGCAGCTCTACCTTGAACGCATCGTTTTGCCGAACACGCCGGATGAGGCCATGGAACCGCGCCGGATTCGCGGCATCATTGCCACGCTGGTGGTCGGGTTGGTGTTGTTTGCCGTACTGACCATGCTTCTTGCCGGCATGCGCGAGCATCTCGACTAAAGTATGAATGAGATAATCAAGGCGTTTCGCGTCCAGTGCCGGGTGATTGGCGCGCTGCTGATGCGGGAGATCATTACTCGCTATGGCCGGCACAACATTGGTTTCATGTGGCTGTTTGCCGAGCCGATGCTATTCACCATCGGGGTGACCATCCTGTGGTCGCTGGCCGACTTGCATCACAACTCGCCGATCCCCATCGTTGCGTTTGCTGTTACCGGTTACTCCTCGGTGCTGCTCTGGCGGAACATGCCGGGACGCACGGTGCATGCCATCGAGCCCAACCTGTCGTTGATGTACCACCGCAATGTCAAGGTGATCGACATTTTTCTTTCCCGCCTGTTGCTTGAGGCTTTGGGAGCGAGCATTTCCTTCATCGTCTTGGCGACGGTTGCCACGACGATGGGCTGGATGAATCCGCCCCACGATATCCTCAAGGTTCTGGCGGGCTGGTTCATGCTGATGTGGTTCGGCTTCTCGTTGGCCTTGTTCCTGGGGGCCTTGTCCTGTCGCAGCGAACTGGTCGACAAGTTCTGGCATCCCGCAGCCTATATCCTGTTTCCCCTGTCCGGCGCGGCCTACATGGTCGACTGGCTGCCGCAGGCGGCGCAGGAGGCAGTCCTCTGGCTGCCGATGGTGCATGGTGTCGAATACCTGCGCGATGGTTACTTTGGCGATACCGTCAAGACGCATCATGACCTTGTTTTCATGTCGGCCTGCTGCCTGGTGCTGACCGTACTCGGACTGGCGCAGGAGCGCGTCGCCAGCCGCCTGGTGACACCGGAATGATCGAAATTCGCAATCTGAGCAAGGTGTACCCCATGCGCGGCGGGCAGAACACCGTGCTCGACAATCTCAATTTCACGATTCACCCTGGGGAAAAAATCGGTGTCCTGGGGCGCAACGGTGCTGGCAAATCAACGCTGATCCGGATCCTGAGTGGCGCCGAACGTCCGACCTCCGGCAGCATCAAGCGCAGCATGAGCCTGTCGTGGCCGCTGGCATTCGGCGGCGCCTTCCAGGGCAGCCTGACCGGGATGGATAACCTCAAGTTCATCTGCCGGATCTATGGCGTTCCCTACGAGGACAAGATTGCTTACGTCCAGGAGTTTTCCGAGCTCGGAAAATATCTGCGGGAACCGGTCAAGACCTATTCTTCCGGGATGCGGGCGCGCCTGGCGTTTGCCATTTCGATGGCCGTCGAGTTCGATTGCTTTCTGATCGATGAAATCATTTCGGTCGGCGATGCCCGCTTTCATGCCAAGTGCCAGCGCGAACTGTTTGAAAAACGCAGTGATCGCGGCTACATCATCGTTTCGCACGAGACGCACAATATCCGCGAGCATTGCACCAAGGCCTGCGTCCTGCATCAGGGCAAACTGCACGAATTTCCCGACATCGACACCGCTTACGCCTGGTACCAGGAGGCCACGGCCTGATGCAACTGGCGTGGCTCGAAACCCTGAAAAAATTTCCACGCATGCCGGCAGCCATTGAACGCCGGATGGTTGCCGATGCGCGCCGGGCGATCCAGCCAGTGAGCGATGGCGTTCCCGGCGAGGGGGAGCGAACCCTGTGGGTCGATATTTCCGTGATCAGTCGGCGCGATGCGGGCAGTGGTATCCAGCGCGTCGTACGGGCGCTGTTGGCAGAATTGCAGGAGATCTCAATAGCTGGCTGGCGAGTTCAGCCGGTGGCCGCTACGCCACGTCAGCCTTATCGTGCGGTAGCGTGGGAGATTCCTGCGGTCAACCCCGAAAATCACCCCAAAATGGAACCGCAACCCGGTGATGTTTTTCTCGGGCTTGATCTTTCGGCACACATCATTCCCAGACATCACGCCCAGTTCCTCGCCTGGAAAAAGCGCGGGCTGACCGTGGCTTTCGTGGTGTACGACCTGTTGCCGCTGCATTATCCGGAATGGTTCTCGGCCAAGCTGGTTCGCGCCTTTCGTCGCTGGACCAAGTCGCTGGCCATCCTGGCCGATAGTGTTTTCTGTATTTCGCAACCGGTCAGGGATGATTTCGAAAACCTGATGGCCAGCCGCTATCACCTGTCAGCGGGAGCGATTCCGGCGCATGTCTTTCCGATGGGCGGCAATATCAATGCCAGCCAGCCCAGTACCGGAGTGCCGGCAGGTTTTGCCGAGACCTTGCGCGTGATCGCTTCAGCTCAGTCGGCATTGATGGTCGGCACCATCGAGCCGCGCAAAGGCTATGGGCAAATTCTTGAGGCCTTCGAGCGCCTCTGGGCGCAAGGAAGCGCGCACAAGCTGGTGATCGTTGGTCGTCCGGGCTGGATGACGGAGGCGCTACAAGGCCGGATTTCCACCAGCACACACCTCAATACGCGCTTGTTCTGGTTTGACAATGCCAGCGATGAGGCATTGCAGGCGCTCTACAGCTGTTGTACCGGGGTGATCCTGGCTTCGCATGCGGAAGGCTACGGCTTGCCACTGCTTGAGGCGCTTGCGCATGGCAAACCCGTGCTGGCCAGGGATTTGCCGGTTTTTCGGCAGTTTGCGACGCCCCTGGTCAGTTATTTCGCAGCAACGAGTAGTGTCGCGAGTATCGGCGAGGCCATTGATCAGTGGCTGCTGTCGGCAGATGCCCAGAGCCAGTTCAAGCAAGCTTTCCCGCTGATTGAACTGCCAACCTGGCGGGGCAGCCTGTGTAGCCTGCTTGCACAATTGCTGCCCAAGGCAGCCATATTGACGATCAAAGTCCGGGAGATCGCATAGATGGGCATTATTTCTTACGCGCAAAACTTCGAAGACGTCATGCTATGGCGGGCACTGGGTCACATCAAGGGTGGAGTTTACATTGATGTCGGGGCGCATGACCCGCTAGTCGATTCGGTCAGCAAGGCATTTTATGACCATGGCTGGCGCGGTATTCATCTTGAACCGCTCCCGGTTTATTGTGATGCCTTGCGCCGGGACCGGCCGGACGAGACCGTGCTGCAGGCAGCCGTTGCGGCAGAGCCCGGGGTACTTCGTTTTTACGAAATTCCGGATACCGGGATTTCGACCGGTGATCCGGCTATTGCCGCCTCGCACCGCGAACATGGATTTAGGGTCAACGAAATCACGGTGCCCTGTGTCACCCTCGGGCAAGTATTCGAGCTGGTTCGGGATGCCGTCGTTCACTGGCTGAAAATCGATGTCGAAGGTCTCGAGGAACAGGTTTTGCAAGGCTGGGGAAGCTCAGCACTGCGACCATGGATTGTGGTTGTCGAGAGTACCCTGCCGATGACGCAAAACGAGGTCTACGGTGCCTGGGAAGTATTGTTGACGGCGAAAGACTATCGTTGCGTCTATTTTGACGGGCTGAACCGCTACTACATCGCTGCCGAACGACAGGAGCTGGCAGCGGCCTTCCGCTGCGGCCCCAACGTTTTTGACGGCTTCCAGCTCTACGGGGTGGCTAGCAACTCCTTTACCAGGCATGTTGCACAACGTCTGCAACATGAGCTGGGTAGTGAGATAGCGTCGCTCAAGCAGCAGAGCGAGCAATTCCGGCACAGTGAGCAGGCCTGTGCAACGCGTCTTGATCAGGAACTAGCGCGGATACAGCATCTCACGCAGGAGCTTCGCGCCGAACAGATGACCAACCTACAAAACCAGGCTGCTGCCAGGGATCTGCTGTTGCAGTACGAGCAGCGCTCGCGGACTGAAGTCCAGCAATTGCTGAACCGGCTGGTCAGTAGCGAGCAAGCCAGGGTGGCCGAGGTACAGCTTTTGCAGGCGCAGGGACTGGCCGCGTTAAGCGTACAGGCAGAGGAATTCAGGAAGGATTTTCAGCAGCGTGAGCAATTCCTGCAGCAACAGATTCTCGAGGCGCAGCGGCAGCTTGCACTCGTTCGGAGCGATGCCGAGGGCCAGCGACAGGCCTTGCATTCCCGCATCGAGCATCTGCATGCCGAAAGAGTGCTGGCGGAGCAGCAGTATTGTCAGAACCTGCTCCAGGCACAGCGCCAATTGCTTGATGCCAGGAACGACTCACAAGCGCGGGAAGACCGGCTGGCCGAAAGCGCCAGGCGCGACTTGCTTGATGCCAGGAATGAATCACAAGCGCGGGAAGACCGGCTGACCGAAAACGCCAGGCACGACTTGGCAGCCCTCCGCTCAAGCCTGGAAATGGAAGCAGCACAGCATGCACTGCGGGCACAAGGCCTGATGTTCGAGCTGGTGCAAATCCGCGGAAGTTACACCTGGCGGCTGACCGCGCCGCTGCGCTGGCTGGGGCGCTACTTGTTGCCAGGCGCTGCCGGATCAATACGGGTTGACGCCGGGGTGGCCGTAGCGGCTGCTGAGGCCATGACGCCCGAGATCGCTACCCAATTACCACTGATAGGCCTGGACAGCGTGGAAGCTGTCGACTCCACCGGATATCAAGATCAAATACAGGAAAAGCTCATGTTGACCATGAATCAGCTGCTCGCGAAAAATGGCGACGACTTTATTCGCAACGCCTACCAAGCCTTGCTGCGCAGGGATGCTGATCCACAAGGGCTGGCTTATTACGCACACCGCCTGGCAGCCGGTTACGGGAAGCGCAGCATCCTTGTGCAAATCTCCAAGGCGCCGGAGCGGGCGAATCGCCATGCTGCCCTGCTAGCTATCCCGGATGACCGGGAATTCGTCGCGGCCGCCTATCTGGCCGTGCTCGGGCGGAGCGCTGACCCCGCTGGCCTGCAACACTATGTGAATTTCCTGAAATCCGGTGGCAAACGGCGCAAGCTGTTGGGCGATATTGAGGCTTCGCCCGAAGCTGCCTTCGAGGTCGAACTGGCTGAAATCATCGAACAGGAACGCAAGGCCAACCACTGGCTCCTGGGGTGGTTTACGCAAGGAAGACGTATTGAGCGGCACCTCAACCGCCTCGAATACGAGCTGGCCTACGTCGCCGAAAGCAGTCTTGCATTACGCGCGGAGTCGGAGGCCCGCTTCGCCCGGCTTGAAATGCTGTTGCGCCAGGCGCCGGCACCGCAGCCAGCAGATGCTCCGGTCCAACCTGAGGAGGCGCCAGCGCCGGTGCCGAGTCATTTGGCCAAACTTTCTCCCGGCGCTCGTCAGATCTACAGGGACTTGGTGTTGGCGATCCAGAAGAAAAAGGGAGTACGTTGATGCGCATTGTTATTGATTTGCAAGCATGCCAGACCGCCGGTAGCAAAAACCGTGGTATCGGGCGCTATTCGATGGCGCTCGCACAGGCGATGGTGAAAAGTGGGAAAAATCACGAATTCTGGATAGTCTTGAATGGTCATTATCTGGAAACGATAGAGCCCATTCGTGCTGCATTTCAAGGACTTGTACCGCAGGAACGCATCCGTGTATTTCATGCCATAACACCGGCTGCCGATATAGATTCGGATAATTCGTGGCGCCGCCAAGTTTCGGAGCGAATGCGTGAAGCATTTATTGCGGATATTCAGCCGGATTTTGTTCACGTCACCAGTTTGTTCGAAGGGCTGGTGGAGGATGCTGTTACCTCGATTGGCGTATTCGAGAAAACGGTTCCGCATGCAATCACGCTTTATGATTTGATACCCTTGTTAAATCAGAAGCCTTATCTCGAAAACAAGAGTGTGCGTGACTGGTATTTCAGGAAGCTGCAGTCAGCCAAACGCTGTGATTTGTTACTGGCAATTTCAGAGTCGACCAGGCAGGAAGGCGTTGATGGACTTCAGTTTCCACAAGAACGCGTTGTAAACATTTCAAGCGCAATAGATGATATTTTCCATCCCAGTGGATTGGATGAAAGTGCCGTAATATCATTGCGCCGCCGCTTGGGATTGAGAAAAGATTTCCTGATGTATACGGGTGGCATTGACTACAGGAAAAATATTGAAGGTTTGATCGCCGCATATGCAATGCTGCCAAATGCTCTGCGGAGCAAATATCAACTTGCCGTTGTTTGTTCAATCCATCAGTCTGATCGGGATCGGCTAGGGGCTCTTTGCAAAAAAGAAGGCTTGGCTGATGATGAAGTTGTTTTTACGGGTTTTGTTTCAGAAGACGATTTAGTCGCTCTTTATAATATTTGCACATTGTTTGTATTCCCTTCCCTGCATGAGGGATTTGGCTTGCCAGCGCTGGAAGCCATGGCATGCGGTGCTGCTACGATTGGTGCTAATAACAGCAGTATTCCTGAAGTTATTGGGCGAGATGATGCGCTTTTTGATGCAAGCACTCCGCGCGCCATTGCCCGGAAAATAGTAGATGTTCTGCAAGATAATGATTTTCTGCTTGAGTTGCGAGCGCATGGACCTAAACAGGCTTCAAGGTTCTCCTGGGAAAGAAGTGCCGAGTTAGCCTTAGTGGCAATGGAGAAGGCGCATGAAAGTTGGAGCGCTAGTGCATCGGGGGTATTTGCTGAGATTCCCAGGAGGCGTCTTGCATATGTTTCACCGTTGCCACCGGAGAAAACAGGCATTGCTGATTACAGTGCAGAATTATTGGCAGAGCTGATTCGTTACTACGATATTGATGTCATCGCGGATCAGGCTGACATTAGTGATTCGTGGGTGTCGGCAAATCTTGTTGTTCGTAGCTATGACTGGTTTGATCGTCATGCGGAACAATTTGATCGTATTGTTTATAACTTCGGAAATTCGCATTTTCATGACCAGATGTTTGGTCTGCTTGAGCGTCATCCCGGTGTTGTAGTTCTGCACGATTTTTATCTTGGCCATCTGCAGCAATGGCGACATCATTTTCACCATTGGCCGAACTATTTCCCTCGTAAACTTTTTGAGTCGCATGGGTATCGTGCATTAATTGATCATGGCAAAGATGGGGAGAGTGCTGCTGTATGGCGTTATCCGGCGAACGGTGAGATTTTCGCTAATTCGTTGGGAGTGATTGTTCATTCAAAATTTGCAATAGATTCGGTAGAGCAGTTCTATAGCAACGAATGCACGAAGGATATTGAGAGAATTCATCAGTTGCGATTAATTCCGCGTGGAAATCGGGTAAAGGCCCGTGCGCTGCTGGGATTGGATGAAGATGATTTCGTGGTCTGTTCTTTCGGCATGATTGGACCGATCAAGCTTAATCTGCGGATTCTGAAGGCTTATTTGGCTTCTGGGCTTTCTGGAAATCGAAAGTGCCGGCTTGTGTTTGTTGGGTCAAATGATGCCGGTGAATATGGTAAAGAGCTGGAGCGATGCATTGATGAAAGTGGCTGTAGTGATCGAGTTATCATCACTGGCTTTCTTTCAGTCGAGTTGTTTAATGCATATTTAAGTGGCAGTGATGTTGCCGTACAGCTTAGAACGATGTCACGTGGGGAGACGTCGCGTGCTGTGCTTGATTGCATGGCGAATGCTTTGCCGGTAATTGTAAACGCCCATGGAACGATGGCCGAGTTTCCTGATGATGCGGTGATAAAAATGCCCGATCAATTCAGTGATCGCGAGCTGTCATCTGCCCTTGAGCGACTTTGGGGTGACAAAGAAGAATGTCAGCGCTTGAGGATTAATGCTCTTGCGCAAATCCAGCGATGCCACGCACCAATGAAGGTGGGCGCAGAGTTTCATTCTGCCTTGGAGAAATTATCGTTCTGCAGTGTAAAGGCGAGGGAGTTTCGACTTCTGGATGCCATTGCCGGGCTTGAAGCAGAGCCAACGAGCGAGGATTTGAGTCGGGTTTCCACCAATATGGAAACCAATACCAAAAAAATAAAACAAAAAGAGCTCTTGATCGATATTTCGGTACTGGTTCAGGTCGATGCCAAGTCGGGAATCCAGAGAGTTGTTCGGTCGATTGTAAGTGAGTTGCTCCAGAATCCCCCCAGGGGCTATCGGGTAGAGCCGGTCTATAGCACTCAAGAAGGGGATTGGCTGGGATATAGATATGCTCGTCAGTATACGCTAGCCATGCTTGGGTATGCTGATCCATCCATTATGGATGAAATCGTAGAGCCGACGGTAGGTGACATATTTCTTGGTCTGGATCTGGTTCTCCATAGGGTTCCAAGAATGATCGAGCTGGATTTCTTTTCACACTGGCGAGCTCGTGGCGTAAAAGTATATTTTGTTGTATACGATCTTTTGCCATTGTTGCAATCCGAACATTTTGAGCCGGGTGTCGTCGGCGCATTTGGCCATTGGCTGGATTCAATTGCACTGGCGGCAGATGGTTTGATTTGTATTTCCAAGACAGTGGCCGACGAACTTAGAGAATGGCTGCGTCTTTCACCTATTGTACGCAAGCGGGCATTGGGGATTGGTTGGTTTCATCTCGGCGCAGATGTTGAGGCTAGTATTCCAAGCAAGGGTATTCCGGAAAATGGATTGTCAGTGTTGGCTGAGTTGGCGAAATGTCCAAGTGTTTTGATGGTGGGAACCATTGAGCCACGAAAAGGCCAGGCGCAGGCTTTGGCCGCTTTCGAGTTATTGTGGCGTAAAGGTGTAAAAGTAAATTTGGTGCTTGTTGGCAAGCAGGGGTGGTTGGTTGATGCGCTTGCTGAAAAAATAACTAATCATCCAGAACATGGGCGACATCTGTTCTGGATGCATGGTGTCAGTGACGAATATCTAGAAAAGATTTATGAGAGCTCGGATGTCTTGCTGGCAGCCTCGGAAGCTGAAGGTTTTGGCTTGCCCCTGATTGAGGCGGCCAGGCATGGTATTCCAGTTATTGCGCGAGACATTCCCGTGTTTCGAGAAGTTGCCGGTGATCATGCTTTTTACTTTTCCGGGGAGAGGGCAATTGATTTGGCGGATGGTCTTTCCGCATGGTTGAATTGCTTTGAAAAAAATGAGGCGCCGCAATCGAAAAATATGCCTTGGTTGACATGGGCGGGTAGTGCGCAACAGTTGATTAAGGTTTTGCTGGAGGGGGCATCGATTTCGGAGTGGGCGCCAGATAATGTTCTCAGGTATCGCGGCTCTTCATCCGCGTTGCGCACTCAGGTTGGTGTGTGTACCGGCAAGGTAATTAGAACGACAGGAAAGAAAGGTTGCTTATTTTATGGGCCGTTTATTTCTTTGAGTCCAGGGCAGTATGCGCTTAATTTGTATGGGATAATCAGAGTACCTGGTGTCGCAAAGCTTGATGTTTGTGTGGATCATGGTGCGATGGTGTTGGCTGAAGTGAATTTGTCAGCAGCTTCGGATGGAAGTGATATAGCGTTGTTGGACTTTCCTCTTGTTTTTACATTGGCTAACCAATGTAAGGGTCTTGAGGTCCGTTTGTGGGTGAATGAGGAAAGCGATATGGAAATAAGTTATTTTGAAATTGCACCTCATTTGGATTGTGTTTGATATTTAAATTGTGATTGTTAAGGTGACTATGAAAACAGCAATTATTACCGGCATTACCGGACAAGACGGTGCATATCTTGCTGAACTCTTGCTGGAAAAGGGCTACAAGGTATTCGGTACCTATCGTCGGACCAGTTCGGTCAACTTCTGGCGTATTGAAGAACTGGGTGTCGACAAGCATCCCAATCTGTCACTGGTCGAATACGACCTCACCGATCTTTCGGCCAGCATCCGCCTGTTGCAGACGACGGGCGCGACCGAGGTGTATAACCTGGCTGCCCAGAGTTTTGTCGGCGTTTCCTTCGATCAGCCGGTGACTACGGCGGAAATTACCGGTCTTGGCCCGGTAAACCTGCTGGAGGCGATTCGCATCGTCAATCCGAAGATCCGTTTCTACCAGGCGAGTACCTCCGAAATGTTCGGCAAGGTGCAGGCGATTCCGCAGATCGAAAGCACGCCTTTCTATCCGCGCAGCCCCTACGGCGTTGCCAAGCTCTATGCGCACTGGATGACGATCAACTACCGCGAAAGCTATGACATCTTTGGTTGCAGCGGCATCCTGTTCAACCATGAGTCGCCGCTGCGCGGTCGTGAGTTCGTCACCCGCAAGATTACCGACAGCATGGCCAAGATCAAGCTGGGCAAGCTTGATTGCCTGGAGCTGGGCAATATGGATGCCAAACGCGATTGGGGTTTTGCCAAGGAGTACGTCGAAGGCATGTGGCGCATGCTGCAGGCCGACAAGCCGGATACCTATGTGCTGGCGACCAACCGTACCGAAACCGTGCGTGACTTCGTCAGCATGGCGGCCAAGGCGGCAGGTTTTGATCTGGTCTTCGAAGGTCAAAATGAGTCGGAAATTGGTGTCGACCGCAATAGCGGCAAAGTCATCGTGCGAGTCAATCCGAAGTTTTATCGCCCGGCAGAAGTTGAGCTGCTGATTGGCGATCCGGAAAAGGCCAAGCGCGAACTGGGCTGGGAACCGAAGACCACGCTGGAGCAGCTCTGCCAGATGATGGTTGAGGCTGACTTGCGGCGCAACGAGGCGGGCGCTTCGTTCTGATTTTTCGCTGCGTCGGCGGCGGGGTGTACGGGCTCGCGCAGCTGCTAGCTTGCGCTGAAGGGGGTCGGGATGGATAACTTCGGTGACATTGGCTGCTCGCGAGCCGCAACACTATCCGGCGCGGACATCGGTGATGTCTCGCTGACCTGGCTGGAGGGAAGGCAGGTGGACCAGGGGCAATTGCTCAAGGTGCAGCTGACATTTTCTGCGGCCAGGCCATTGAGCAACCTTGGCACGGTGATTCGCATCTTTGATCAGGCGGGGCGGTGTGCTTTTTCTAGCCGCCATACTGACCTGGACGAGTCATTCATTGGCCGTTCGCTGTCGTCGGGGCGCCATGTCGTGATGGTGCATTTGGTCGCGGCTTTGCCCGTGGGCTGGTATGCGCTGAGCTTTGCACTGGCCGAGAATCCTTCCGGGAAATTCGCCGAGGCGGAGGCGTGGAAGCTGCTCGTAGCGCAGACCTGCTATGCCCCGTTTTATGTCGGTGATGCTGCCGGAGCGCGGGGGGAGGGGTATTGCCGATTGCCGATCACTACCTTTCATGTGCCGTTCGCTAAACAGGCAACTGATCCTGGCCGGGGTGCATTTACCGAGTTTCCCTGGCCGGTGAATCAGCCGGGCTATTCGCTGGCGCAAGTCGTCGCCACGCTCCAGTCGCTGCTTCCCGGCCTGAGTCCTGCCCTGGGTTCTGCTCAAAATCTTCCGGCTGGCGCTGGGGCAGTGGATTTGCACCTGCGCTCCGGCTATCCGCCCGTGGTGCTGCCGGCGACTCATCCGGGGTTTTCCACGAAGGTCGGGCGGCGCACCGACCAGGGGATGGTTTCCGGGGGCGAGGCGGGGGCGCTGCTGTTCGGCCCGTATTTGCCGGCTCAGTCGGGGCGATATGCGGCTGCCTTCTCCGGCACTTGCCAGGCGAAAGTGCATGGGGCAGTCAAGGCGGATGTGGTTGCCGAGCGAGGGACGAGGGTGCTTGGCAGCGGCGAGTTGTCTTGCGCCGACGATCTGCTATCGGGGGTGATTTCTTTCGTTGTTCCCGAACCCGGCGTGACTGACCTGGAGTTCAGGGTTTTTGTGGCTGCCGGTGCCGATTTGGCGATTTGCCAGGTCGTCTTGAGCACGTCGGATGAGCATGACCCCTTGCGCCTGGCGCTCCGGGATTGCTTGCTCGGCTTGCAACAGCAGTCTGTCCGGTCGTTCCATGACCAGACCGCAATTTAATCAGAGGCAAATGATGAAAGTATTGATTACCGGGGCTGACAGTTTTACCGGACAGTTTGTCGCAAACGAATTCAAGGCTGCGGGTGCCGAGGTGCTTGGCCTGATGTTCCGCGAGCGCCAGGTGGCAGGGGTTGACCGCGTTTTCGAGGCGGATTTGCTGGATCGGGAGCGGATGCTGGCGGTGATCCAGGAAGTGCGTCCGGATTACGTGGTGCACCTGGCGGCAATCTCCTTTGTCGCCCATGGTGATGTCGATGCGATTTATCGGACCAATGTGCTCGGTACCCGCAATTTATTGCAGGCTTTGGTTGATGCCGGCGTAAGCCCGCGCGGGGTGCTGCTGGCAAGCAGCGCCAACATTTACGGCAATGCGGCGGTCGAGATCATCGACGAGTCGGTTCCGGCTTCACCGGCCAATGATTACGCGGTCAGCAAACTGGCCATGGAGTACATGGCTCGTCTGTACATGGATCGTCTGCCGATCATTTTGGCGCGTCCCTTCAATTACACCGGGCTGGGGCAGGCGAGCAATTTCCTGCTGCCGAAGATCGTCGATCATTATCGGCGGCGTGCGCCGCTGATCGAACTGGGCAACCTGGATGTCGCGCGGGATTTTTCCGATGTGCGGATGGTGGCCAATGCTTATCGGCGCCTGCTTGAGACGCCGGCCAGCGTGGGCGGGGTGTTCAATGTCTGTAGCGGCCGGGCCTATTCCTTGATGGATGTTGTGCGGATGGCAGAGTCGATCACCGGCCACAGCATGGAGCTGCGGGTCAATCCGGCCTTTGTCCGGGCCAATGAAGTCCGCATCCTGCGCGGCTCGCGCGCGCATCTGGAGGCAACGGTGGGGGAACTGAGCGACTTTCCGCTGGAGGCGACATTGCGCTGGATGCTGGAGGCGTGAGCCTGCTCGCCAGTGCGTCGGCCCTGTTCGCGACCTCCCTGGCCGACGATGCGGCGGCGCTGTGCTTGCTCGAGGATGCTGCCTTCGTCGATGCCGCGCTGAGCGCGATGGTCGAGTGCGAAGTGGCGGCGGATGAGGCCTTGCGCTTTGTCCTGCTGCTGCGCCAGGGCTTTTCGAAGCACTACGTGTTGACGCGGATGGCCGAGCACTGGGGAAGTGCCTTCCGGCCGGGAAAGCTGCCCGGTGTGCGTCGGCGTTTGGGCCACTATCGCCTGGCCGGCTGGCCGCTGCTTGGCTGGCTGGTGCGACGGCTGTTTGGCTGGCCCGGCGAGTCGCCGAGTGAAAGGCGCTTGCGGGTGATGGAGAACCAGACCTACCTGCTGGCCAAAATGGCACTCGAACAAGTCGGGGCTGCTGCGTTGCCGCTTGCCCCCTGGGGGGGGCTGCATCGAGTTCCGCTGTTGCAACAGTTGTTGCTTGCCGAATCGCAGATGTCCCCGGAGCGCAAGGCGATTTATCAGGCTTTGCTGCAGGCAGCCGATTCACGCCGGGCGCATGAGGTGCGGCGCTAATGCGTTTACTGGTTGATGTTCAGGGGGCGCAGAACGATAGCCGCTTTCGCGGCATCGGACGCTATGTCAATGCCTTGCTGGCGCATTTGCTGGCGAGCAAGGCGGCGGACGACGAAATCATCCTGTTGCTCAACGGCCAACTGGCCGATGGCGAGAAAGACGTCAGGGCGGCCTACGCGGGCTTGATCGCGCCGGAGAACTTCAAGGTCTGGTATCCGCTGTGCCCTGCTTCTTGGGGGGCGCCCAAAAATATTGCCCGCCGCCAGGCGTCACAAGCCATCCGTGAGTGGGCGATCCGCGAACTTGCGCCGGATTGCGTGCTGGTCAGCAGTTTGTTCGAAGGCTGCGGCGACGAGGTGGTGACATCGATTCCAGCCCAGGGTATGCCGCCCACTGCCGTTGTCTTTTACGACCTGATCCCCTATCTGTTTCCCGAGCAGTACC
>JAVBXO010000067.1 GCA_030824535.1 Azonexus sp.
GCCGAGAGCCTCGAAGGGATTGCGGCAGCGGGCAGCGAAGGCATCGTCTCCAGCCAGCGGCTGGCGGCCGTGCCGATGTTGCGCCCCGGCGAGGCGCTGGAGATGGTGCCGGGGCTGATCGTCACCCAGCACGCCGGTGACGGCAAGGCCAACCAGTATTTCCTGCGTGGTTTCAATCTCGACCACGGCAGCGATTTTGCCATCACGGTCGGCGGTGTTCCCGTCAACATGCCGACACATGCGCACGGCCAAGGCTATAGCGATCTCAATTTCCTGATTCCCGAACTGGTTGACCGCATCCGTTACCGCAAGGGGCCGTATTTTGCCGAAGAGGGCGATTTCTCGTCGGCGGGGGCGGCGCAGATCGACTATTTCCGGCGTATGGATCGTGGTCTGGCGCAACTGACGCTGGGCGGCAATGGCTATGCGCGCAGCCTGCTGGCCGATTCGTCAGCTTGGGGGGGAGGGCATTTGCTCTACGGCCTCGAATTTTTTCACAATGACGGGCCGTGGCAAGTCGCAGAAAACTACCGCAAGCTCAACGGCGTGCTGCGTTACAGTGCCGGCACGCGTGACGACGGCTGGTCGCTGACCGGCATGGCTTACCAGGGGCGCTGGACCTCGACCGACCAGGTTCCCGAGCGCTCCCTGCTCAGTGGTGCGCTTGACCGCTTCGCCTCACTGGATCCGACGACCGGTGGTGAGACGCAGCGTTACAGCCTGGCCGGCGAATGGGCGCGCCGCGATACTGACCGCCAGCAGCGGGCCACTGTCTGGGCGCTGCAATCCGGGCTCGACTTGTGGTCGAACTTCACTTATTGCACCAGCGGCTGCCCGGCGGGCGACCAGTTCAAGCAGTCGGAAAAGCGGCTGGCGGGTGGTTTTGCCTTGTCGCAGGAGCTTTTTGGCGAGTGGGGCGGGCGTGAGGTGATCAATAGTTTCGGCCTGCAGGGACGCGTCGACAAGTTGCGCCCGGTGGGTTTGTACGCGACCAGTGAGCGCGCAAGCTTGGCGACGATACGCGAAGATCGCGTCAATCAACGCAGTCTTGGCCTCTGGGCGCAGAATGAAACACGCTGGAACGATTGGCTGCGCTCGCTTCAGGGTCTGCGTGCCGATGCCTACGATTTTGCGGTCGACAGCCTTTTAGCGGCCAATTCCGGGCGTGCCAGCGAGGCCATGCTAACGCCCAAACTTTCGTTGATTTTCGGGCCATGGCGCGGCAACGAGCTTTACCTGAACTACGGCCATGGTTTTCATTCCAACGATGCGCGGGGTACGACGATCAGCGTCGATCCCCAGAGTGGCGCCGCCATGTCGCGGGTGCCGCCGCTGGTACGCACGCGCGGCTACGAACTGGGCTGGCGCTCGGAAATTCGTCCCGGTTGGCAGTCGACTGTCGCTTTATGGCAACTTGACGCTGCCTCAGAACTGGTTTTTGTCGGTGACGCCGGCACGACCGAGGCGTCGCGTCCATCACGTCGCTATGGCCTTGAATGGACCAATTTCGTGACCTTGGCCGACTGGCTGGCGCTCGACGCCGACCTGGCCTGGTCGCACGCCCGCTTTCGCGACGCTGATCCGGTCGGTGCGCACATCCCTGGCGCGCCGACAACGACTGCCAATGTCGGTCTGACCATTGACCATCTCGGCGACTGGTCTGGCGCCGTGCGCTGGCGCTATTTTGGGCCGCGTTCCTTGATCGAGAATGGCAGCGTGCGTTCGCGTGCTTCATCGCTGCTCAATACGCGCGTTGCTTACCGGCTTGATCATGCAACGCAACTGGTGCTGGATGTCTTCAACCTGTTCGATAGCCATATGAATGACATCGAATACTGGTACGAATCGCGTTTGGCGGGCGAAGCGGCGAATGTTTCTGATCGTCATTTGCACCCCGCTGAAGGCCGTAACTTGCGGCTTAGTCTGCAATACCGCTTTTAACGCAGCCTATGTGCTGAAAACAATTCCTTATTCCCCCTTTACTATTACACCCCATAATTCATAATTACGGAACCGAAGCATGTAGCTTTGGAGTACCCTACAGGGTTTTCCCTATACCCGAACGCCAAGGAGATTTCGTGGAAAAGGATTTGCGCGAAGCCGCACTCGAATACCATCGCTGGCCCACCCCCGGCAAGATTTCTGTCCGCCCGACCAAGGGCCTGACCAACCAGCGCGACCTCGCGCTGGCCTACTCGCCGGGTGTTGCTGCCGCCTGCGATGCGATTGTCGAAGATCCGGCGACTGCCGCCTGGTACACCTCGCGCGCCAATCTGGTGGGTGTCGTCACCAACGGCACTGCCGTGCTCGGTCTCGGCAATATCGGTCCGCTGGCCTCCAAGCCGGTCATGGAAGGCAAGGGCTGTCTGTTCAAGAAGTTCGCCGGTATTGACGTCTTCGACATCGAACTGGCCGAGAACGACCCCGATAAGCTGATCGACATGATTGCCGCCCTCGAGCCGACGCTCGGCGGTATCAACCTCGAAGACATCAAGGCCCCGGAATGCTTCTACATTGAGCAAAAGCTCAAGGAACGCATGAATATTCCGGTCTTCCACGACGATCAGCACGGTACGGCGATCATTTCCGGCGCCGCCATGCTCAACGGCCTGAAGGTCGTTGGCAAGAAGATCGATGAAATCAAGGTCGTCGTTTCCGGCGCTGGCGCTGCCGCCATTTCCTGCGTTAACCTGTGGTGCGATCTCGGCGTCAAGCGCGAGAACATCACCATTTGTGACTCCAAGGGCGTGATCTACGTCGGTCGCCCGGGCGGCATGGACGAGACCAAGGCCCGCTACGCTCAGAACACCGAGATGCGCACGCTCGGCGAAGCGCTGGTCGGCGCCGATATCTTCCTCGGTCTTTCCGCCGCCGGTGTGGTCAAGCAGGACATGGTCAAGGCCATGGCCGACAAGCCGATGGTTTTTGCACTGGCCAACCCGACCCCGGAAATCATGCCGGAACTGGTCAAGGAAGTCCGTCCGGACGCGATCATCGCCACCGGCCGTTCCGACTATGTGAACCAGGTCAACAACGTCCTCTGCTTCCCGTTCATTTTCCGCGGCGCGCTCGATGTCGGCGCCACGCGTATTACCGAAGAAATGAAGCTGGCTTCCGTGCGCGCGATTGCCGAACTGGCTGAAGCCGAGGCGACCGATGAAGTGGCCATGGCCTACCCCGGCCGCGACCTGAACTTCGGTCCGGAATACCTGATTCCGACCCCGTTCGACCCGCGCCTGATCGTCAAGATCGCGCCGGCCGTTGCCCAAGCGGCCATGGATTCCGGCGTCGCGACGCGTCCGATCACCGACTGGGTCGCTTATCGCGCCAAGCTGTCCGAATTCGTCTATCACACCGGCGTCGGCATGCGCGCCATCTTCCAGGCTGCCCGACAGGCACAAGGCAAGCGCATCATCTTCGCCGAAGGTGAAGAAGAGCGCGTGTTGCGTGCCGTTCAGGTCGTGATCGAAGAAAAATTTGCTCGTCCGATCCTGATTGGTCGTCCGGAAGTCATTGAGCACCGTATTGAAAAGGCCAAGCTGCGTATCAAGTCCGGCGTCGATTTCGATATCGTCAATCCGGAGTCGGACGAGCGCTATCGCGAGTGCTGGACGGCTTACCACAAGCTGATGGCGCGTCGCGGTATCACGCCGGCCATCGCCAAGGAATCGATGCGGCGCAAGCCCACCGTGATTGGTTCCATGCTGCTCAAGCTCGGCTACGCCGACGGCATGATCTGCGGCATGACTGGTCAGTACACGCATCACCTGGGCGTGATCAACCAGATCATCGGCAAGCGCAATGGCGTCAATACCATGGCGGCGATGAACTACCTGATGTTGCCGGGGCGCTCGCTGTTCATCTGCGATACCCACGTTAACGAAAACCCGACGGCCGAAGAAATCGCCGAGATGACGCTGATGGCCGCTGAGCAGGTCAAGCGCTTTGGCAGCCAGCCGAAGGCCGCCTTGCTCTCGCACTCCAACTTCGGCTCCGGGTCTTCCGAGTCCTCGCGCAAGATGAGCCTGGCCGCCAGTCTGGTTTCTGCGATGTCGTCCGGCGAACTTGAAGTCGACGGTGAAATGCATGGCGACTCCGCACTCAGCGAAACACTGCGTCGCGAAGCCAATCCGGATTCGCCGCTGACCGGTGAAGCCAACCTGCTGGTCATGCCCAACATCGACGCCGCCAACATCAGCTACAACCTGCTGAAGATGACCGGCGGCGAAGGTGTGACCATCGGCCCCATCCTGCTCGGCGCAGCGCGTCCGGTGCATGTCATGACCTCGACCGCCACCGTGCGTCGCCTGGTTAACATGACGGCGCTGGCTGTTGTGGAATCGATGGAACGCTGATCCGTCTTTGGACGATTGAAAAACCGCTCGCTGCCGCAAGGCGCGAGCGGTTTTTTATGCGCTTGAAAATCGGCTGATTTTTGCGGTCGACCGCAAAAATCAGCCGATTTTCAAGACTTCTACTTCGCCAGCGCAGCCAGCAGTTTGCCGTGTATGCCACCAAAGCCGCCGTTGCTCATGACCAGGATCTGGTCGCCGGCGCGGGCATCGGCGACGATGCGGGCGACCAACTGCTCGAGATCGTTGTCGACCACGGCACGTTCGCCCATTGGTGCCAGTGCTTCCTGCGCATCCCAGCCCAGGTGGGCGGCGTAGCAGTAGGCCGCATCGGCTTCGCGCAGGCTTTCCGGGAGCTGGTTTTTCATCGTGCCCAGTTTCATGGTGTTCGAGCGCGGTTCGAGTACGGCAAGGATGCGGGCCTTGCCCACCTTGCGCCGCAGTCCGGCGATGGTCGTGGCAATGGCTGTTGGATGGTGGGCAAAATCGTCGTAGACCGTCACGTCACCTACCGTACCGCGTACTTCCATGCGTCGCTTGACGTTAACGAAGCGGCCCAGGGCTTCCAGTCCCTTATCGAAAGGCACGCCAACATGGCGGGCGGCGAGCAGCGCGGCACAGGCATTGGCACGATTGTGTTCGCCGGTCAGTGCCCAGATTGTCCGGCCGATTTCGCCTTGCGGACCATGCAGCACCAGTTCGCCGGAAGCGTCATCGCCGCTTGTTCGGTAGCCATCCGGATCGTTGAAATGCTGGACGGGCGTCCAGCAACCGCGTTTTAGTACGCGCTCTAGGCTGGCTTCCCCGGCATTGCTGACGATCAGGCCGGCGCCGGGCAGGGTTCTGATCAGGTGGTGGAACTGCGTTTCAATGGCGGCAAGATCGCTGAAGATGTCGGCGTGATCGAATTCAAGATTGTTCAGTACGACCGTGCGTGGCTGGTAATGAACGAACTTGGAACGCTTGTCGCAAAAAGCCGTGTCGTACTCGTCGGCTTCGATGACGAAGAAGGGTGTGTCGCCGAGGCGGGCAGAAACGCCAAAATTCAGCGGTACGCCACCGATCAGGAAGCCCGGTGCCATATTGGCGTCTTCGAGTATCCAGGCCAGCATCGAGCTGGTCGTCGTCTTGCCGTGCGTGCCGGCAACGCCAAGCACCCAGCGTCCGCGCAGGACGTTTTCGGCGAGCCATTGCGGACCGGAGACATAAGGACGACCCTGATCGAGAATGGCCTCAAGCAGTGGGTTGCCGCGTGAAATGGCGTTGCCGATAACGAAAATATCCGGGTTCAGCGCGAGCTGCTCGATGCCGAAGCCTTCAATCAGTTCGATGCCGGCGCCGCGTAGCTGGTCGCTCATCGGCGGGTAGACATTGGCGTCGCAGCCCGTCACCTGGTGGCCAGTGGCAACAGCCAGTTGCGCGATGCCGCCCATGAAGGTGCCGCAGATGCCGAGAATGTGAATGTGCATTTGGTTTCCGGGTTTTTTGGGGTGTTGACCGTGAAATGTGTTTGCTCACGCTTTTCACGTAGAATCGGCAGCGATTTTACCTTGATCGAGCCCCCATGACCCGTCATGAACGGCCCCGCCCGAGCACCTCCGCGCGGGCCAGCATTGCCGCCACCGCTGCCCGCCTGATGGCTGAAGATGGCATTACCGACTATCACCAGGCGAAAAAGAAGGCGGCGCGCCAGCTGGGGCTGAGCGAGCATGCCGGCTTACCGGACAACGCCGAAGTCGAACTGGAGCTGCGCGCCTATCGCAGCATTTATCAGGCCGAAGAGCATGTCGAACTGATCGCTGCCTTGCGTCACTCGGCCTTGGACTTGCTCGAATTACTCGAATATTTTCATCCCTGCTTGACCGGTTCGGTACTGGATGGCACGGCCGGCGAGCATTCGCGCATCGACATCCTGCTTTTTGCCGACAGCGCCAAGGACGTGGAGATTTTCCTGCTCAATCGCGGCATCGCAGTGGCCCACGCCGATCCGCGCAACGAGCGTGTCGAGGCGGTTTTAGTCATTGAAACCGATACCGTTGACGCCAATTTGATCGTCTTGCCGGTGGCCATGGAGCGGGTCAATCTGAAGCGGCGTGACGGTCGTCCCCATGAACGCTTGCGCGCTGATCGCCTGCGCGCCTTGCTGGCGGGGTAGACTGGACAAATTGCTGCGAATTGCGGCAAACTTGCCGCCATGAAGAAGTAAAAAAGCAGTTTCCCAGACCCTTTGTCAGAGGTTTTGAGCGAGCGAATCGGGGGGCTGCCAGGGAGTGTATTGACCTGCCCGTCCGGGTATGTGGCAGGGTTTGAGGAGCCAGGACAGAGCGCTTGCGCTGCCTTGGTGACCCATCAGGACAATATTGATTAATCCGGCATTGGCCGCGATCTTGCGCTCAAAATGCGCAAACTTAAGGAGTTACCATGGACCTGCGTAAACTGAAAAAACTCATCGACCTCGTACAGGAATCCGGTATTTCGGAACTGGAAGTCACCGAAGGCGAAGAAAAGGTACGCATCGTCAAGCATTACGGTGCGCTTGCCGCACCGATGCAGAATTACATGCTGCCGCAGCAGATGCCGATGGCCAACGCGGCGCCGGTGGTGTCTTCAGTCAATCTTGACGATGAAGATGAGTTGCCGGAAGGTCATGTCGTCAAGTCGCCGATGGTCGGCACTTTCTACCGTACCCCGTCGCCGGGCGCCGAGCCTTTTGTCCAGGTCGGCTCCAGCGTCAAGCAGGGCGATACCCTGTGCATCATCGAAGCCATGAAGTTGCTCAACGAAATTGAGGCCGATGCCTCCGGCGTGATCAAGGCTATCCTGCTCGACAATGGCGAGCCGGTCGAATTCGGCGAACCACTGTTCGTGATCGGCTGAGACCGCCATCATGTTTGACAAAATCCTGATTGCAAATCGTGGCGAAATTGCGCTGCGTATCCAGCGCGCTTGCCGCGAACTGGGTATCAAGACCGTGGTCGTGCATTCCGAAGCTGATAGCGAGGCCAAGTACGTCAAGCTGGCTGACGAATCGGTCTGTATCGGTCCGGCCTCCTCGGCCCTGAGTTACCTGAATGTGCCGGCAATCATCTCTGCTGCTGAGGTGACTGATGCCCAGGCCATCCATCCGGGTTACGGCTTCCTGTCGGAAAATGCCGATTTTGCCGAGCGTGTCGAATCGTCCGGCTTCGTCTTCATCGGTCCGCGTGCGGAAACCATTCGCCTGATGGGCGACAAGGTCTCGGCCAAGGATGCGATGAAGATCGCTGGCGTGCCTTGTGTACCGGGTTCTGATGGCGCGTTGCCGGAAGATCCCAAGGAAATCATCAAGATTGGTCGCCAGGTTGGTTATCCGGTGATTATCAAGGCCGCCGGTGGTGGTGGTGGCCGTGGCATGCGCGTGGTCCATACTGAAGCCGCACTGCTCAATGCCGTGCAGATGACCCGTCAGGAAGCCGGCAGCTTTTTCGGCAATCCTGCGGTGTACATGGAAAAATTCCTCGAAAATCCGCGCCATATTGAAATCCAGGTGATGGCTGACCAGCATGGCAATGCGATCTACCTGGGTGAGCGCGACTGTTCGATGCAGCGTCGCCACCAGAAGGTCATCGAAGAGGCGCCGGCACCGCATGTGCCGGCACGGATGATTACCCGCATCGGTGAGCGTTGTGCTGAAGCCTGTCGCAAGATTGGCTATCGCGGCGCTGGTACTTTCGAGTTCCTGTACGAGAACGGCGAGTTCTACTTCATCGAGATGAATACGCGCGTCCAGGTCGAGCATCCGGTGACCGAAGCCATTACCGGGGTCGACATCGTTCAGGAGCAGATTCGCGTCGCTTTTGGCGAAAAGTTGCGCTACAAACAGCGCGACATCATGTTCCGTGGCCATGCCATTGAATGCCGCATCAACGCTGAAGATCCCTTCACGTTCGTACCATCTCCCGGCAAGATCGAGTTTTATCATCCGCCGGGTGGCCCCGGCATCCGGGTCGATTCGCACATTTACCAAGGCTATCGCGTGCCGCCGCATTATGACTCGATGGTCGCCAAGGTTATTGCCTACGGTGACACCCGCGATCAGGCGATTCGCCGCATGCGCATCGCGCTGTCCGAAATGTCGATACAGGGCATCAAGACCAATATCCCGCTGCATCAGGAATTGATGATGGATGCACGTTTTGTTGAAGGTGGTACGAGTATTCACTACCTCGAACAAAAGCTGGCGGACAAGGGTGAGGTCAAGCACTGATATGGGTTGGCTAAGCCTTAGTTTTCTGACCGACGCAGCCCAGGCTGAGCCGGTTTGCGATGCCCTGATGGAAGTTGGCGCGCTGTCAGCTTCCATTGAAGATGCCGATGCCGGCACGCCGGACGAGCAGCCACAGTTTGGTGAGCCGGGCTCGGTCAATACGCCGGGCTGGACGCATTCGCGGGTTGTCGCATTGCTGGAAGAGGATGCCGATGCGGCGGCGCTGCTTGCCGAAGCTGTGGCGGTGGTTGGCCTGGCCGAAGTGCCGGCCTTTACCGTCGGTTTTGTCGAGGAACAAAACTGGGTGCAACTGACCCAGTCGCAGTTCGAGCCGATCCGCGTTTCCGGGCGTTTGTGGATCGTGCCTTCCTGGCATGAAGCCCCGGATCCGCAGGCGATCAACCTGATTCTCGATCCCGGCATGGCCTTTGGCACCGGTTCGCATCCGACGACCCGGCTGTGCCTCGAGTGGCTGGAGCGCAAGGTCACCGCTGGCAGCAGCGTTTTTGACTACGGTTGTGGTTCAGGCATTCTGGCCATCGCTGCCGGCCGACTTGGTGCTAGCCTGGTTGCCGGTGTCGATATTGATCCGCAGGCGGTCGAAGCGGCGCGGGCCAATGCCGCGCGCAACGAAGTGCGGGCGGTGTTTGCCGATTCGACGGAGCCGGTTGCTGGCGAGTATGATTTCGTCGTGGCAAACATTCTCTCCAATCCCCTGCGCGTTCTGGCCCCGGCCATTTGCGCCCATGTTCGCTCCGGCGGCCATCTGGCGTTGTCGGGTATCCTGCGCGAACAGGCCGAGGAGATCATTGCGATTTACGCACAATGGTTGCCTTTGACGATAGCCGATACGCGCGAGGACTGGGTATGCCTGAGCGGAGTCAAAGCCTGATTCGCACCCGTTGCCCGGAGTGTGCCACGATCTTTCGTGTCACCTCCGTGCAACTACGGCAAAAGGCCGGAACGGTGCGCTGTGGTCATTGCCAGGCGCTGTTCAATGCGTTTGATCATTTGCTGCGGCAGCACGAAACGCTGCATCCGCCAGAGCCACCGCCGGTTGTCACTGGTCCGCCAGCGCTGATACCAGCGTCTGGGCCAGAGGCTGTGGTCGAAACAGAAATTCACGCCCAGCCTTCGTCGCCGCCCGAGCTTGTTCCTGCCGAGCCGGAAGCGAGTCCTGGCGAGCCATTTTTGGCGAGTCCGCCAGAAGAACCTATTTCCGTGGGCGAACCCGATGGCGCTTTGTCGCCGATAGAGTTCCTGCTTGCGGATGAGGCGGAGGCGCCTTATTCCCCGGTGTTCGAGCCGCTTCCCGTTGAGCCGCTCGCCTTGGCGCTTGAGGATGGGGGCGGCGAGCAGGCGGTCGCATCAGCTGTTGCCGACATTGAATTACTGTCTTCGCCGCTGCCTCCCGTCGCGGATTTGCCTGAGGTGCCGGCCGAGCCGGTCGTCGCAGATGACATGTTGCCAGCGGAAGAGCAAAGCACCGAAGCAACGACACAGGCCGCACGCGATGCTGGCTTGGTCGCGGCTCGCGAACTGGTTGATACCGCCAGTTATAACCGCTGGTCGGAAGGGTTTCTGGCAGGCAATGGCATCGACAACCCCCTCGATCCAGCGGCGAAACCGCCGCGGCGCTGGCCTTATGTGTTGCTGGCCTTGCTGTTGTCAGCCATTCTTCTGGTGCAGCTAGCCTATTATTTTCGCAGTGAAATCGTCATACGCTGGCCGGTATTCGCCGAGATTTACCAGGCTTCTGCGGTCGACGTCCCCCTGCCGAAGAATTCCGATCTGGTCGCCATTGAGGCATCCGACCTGCAATCCGATCCGGGGCGCGGTTTGTTCATTCTTCAGGCAACCCTGAAAAACCGCGCGGCCTATGCTCAGGATTGGCCGGCGTTGGAACTGACGCTGACGGACATCAACGAAGCGGTGGTTGCCCGCCGGGTTATTGATGCTGTCGACTACCTGCCGCCGGAAGCGGCGGGGCTAGCCTTCGAGGCCAATGGCGAGCGCGCGGTCCGTTTGTCGATCGAAGCCAAGGATCTTGGCGCCAGTGGCTACCGACTCTACCTTTTTTATCATTGACCCATGAAAACACTGATTTGCGGTTCGCTGGCCTTCGATAACATCATGGTCTTTCCGGATCGATTCAAGAACCACATCCTGCCCGAGCAGATTCACATCCTCAATGTCGCCTTTCTGGTTCCGGAAATGCGCCGGGAGTTTGGCGGTTGCGCCGGCAATATTGCCTACAACCTGATGCTGCTGGGCGGCGATGCGGAAATCATGGCGACGGTCGGTGATGATGCGCAACCCTATCTGGATCGCTTGCAGCGCATGGGGCTTTCGCGCAAACATATTCGCCAGGTGCCGGGTAGTTTTACTGCCCAGGCTTTCATCACCACCGATCTGGACGACAACCAGATCACGGCCTTCCATCCGGGGGCGATGAGTTTTTCACATCTGAACAAGGTCGACCGCGCTAATGCCCGTCTCGGCATCGTGGCGCCGGATGGCCGTGAAGGCATGCTGCAGCATGCTCGCGATTTCGCCGAAGCAGGCGTGCCCTTCATTTTTGATCCGGGCCAGGGCATGCCAATGTTTAATGGCGACGAACTACTCGATTTCCTGCAACTGGCGGATTACGCCTGTTTCAATGATTACGAAGCCAAATTACTCTGTGATCGTACCGGGCGCAGCCTGGAACAGTTGGCTTTGCTGGTGCAGGCCCTGATTGTGACCCGGGGCGGGGAAGGCTCGGAAATTTACGCCGATGGTCAGCGTCATGAAATTCCTTGCGTTGAAGCTGAGGCGATTGTCGATCCGACGGGCTGCGGCGACGCCTATCGCGCTGGTTTACTTTACGGCATTGCGCACGGCTTTGACTGGCCGAAAATCGGGCGGCTGGCAGCGGTCATGGGGGCGATCAAGATCGCTCAGCGTGGCGGACAGAACCATCAGCCGCGCCGGGAAGAAATTGCTGCTCGTTATGAGCGGGCTTTTGGCGCGCAGCCCTGGTAAGTTGTTTGCAGGCTGGTGATGAACTTGGGTTTCGGTGCAGTTCATTGCCAGCGCTTCAATCAGGATTAGCGGTGCTGATCCTGGTGATTGAAATCTGCCTGTAAAAAACGGGCAATGGGCGCGTAACAGACATCATTCATTCTGCTCTCCGTACACCAGATGGAGAGCAGACATGGAAAATATTCAAACCGGCGGAGCCCGCACCCGCCCGGAAAAAAAGAGTCTGGCCGTTGGCTTCGCCCACAGCCAGAGCGAAATTCTCGACGCGCAACGCCTGCGCTACCGCATCTTTGCCGGTGAAATGGGCGCCAATCTTCCGAGCCGCACGCCAGGGGTTGATCATGATGTTTACGATCCCTATTGCAAGCACCTGATCGTTCGCGATACGCAAACCGGTGAAGCCGTGGGTACCTATCGCGTCCTGCCGCCGGAAAATGCTCGCCAGATCGGTTATTACTCGGAAAACGAGTTTGACCTGACCCGCCTGCAACACCTGCGCTCGCGCCTGGTCGAAATTGGCCGTTCCTGTGTTCATCCGGACTACCGGACTGGTGCGACGATTACCCTGCTGTGGTCGGGATTGGCCCAGTACATGGTGGACAATGGCTACGACTACCTGATGGGCTGCGCTTCGATCAGCATGGCCGATGGCGGACATGCTGCCGCCAGTCTGTATAATCGCCTCGCCGCCGACTATCTCGGGCCGCAGGAATATCGTGTCTTCCCGCGTTGTCCGCTGCCTTTGGCGGCCTTGCAGCAGGATCGTCCGGCCGAAGTGCCGCCGTTGATCAAGGGCTATTTGCGCGCCGGTGCCTGGATTTGCGGTGAACCGGCCTGGGACCCCGATTTCAATACGGCTGACCTGCCGATCCTGATGCCGATGGCCAAAATTTCCAACCGCTATGCCAAGCACTATCTGGGACAGGCAGACTGAAATCAAGTAATTTTCCGCTTCGCGCCTGGCGCTATTTACGGCTGGCCCTGCTGTTGATCGGCGGAGTCTTGGTCGCGCTCAGTATTTTTCAACTGTGTGGTGATCGGCGGCGCCTGTGTTTACGCCAGATTTGGTCGGCCGCGCTGCTCGATGCCCTTGGGGTGGAACTCGAAGCGGATCTGACGCATGTGGTTCCTGGTGCTTTGGTGATTGCCAATCATGTTTCCTGGGTTGATATTTTGCTTATCAATGCCGCCCTGCCGGCGGCTTTTGTGTCCAAAGAAGAAGTCAGGCATTGGCCGCTCATCGGCTGGCTGGCCAGGAAAAACGACACGATTTTCTTGCGGCGCGGTAGCCGTGGTCACGCGAAAATCATTAATGCCCAGATTGCCGAATTGCTGACCCAGGGTCGGCACGTTGCCGTTTTCCCCGAGGGGACGACCACTGATGGCCGCAGTTTGTTGCACTTTCACGCAGCCTTGATCCAGCCGGCCTTGACGGCTGGTCGTCCGGTATTGCCGGTGGCCATCTCCTATTGGGAAACGGATGGCGAGCGTAGCCTGGCGCCGCGTTACGACGGTGATATTTCGCTCGGCGAATGCACGCGGGCGATTCTGGGGCGAAAACGCATCATTGCCCGCTTGGTCAGTACGCCCTTGCTCGGCCAGCAGGGCGAAGATCGCCGGCAGGTGGCAAGTGCCGCCCGCGAGGCTATCGCTGCAGCGGCCGGGCTTCCCCTGGTGAGCAATCCACCTGAAACACCTGGCGATCTTCCAGTCGCACCGCTGTCAGGTGCCCACCCCACAGGCAGCCGGAGTCCAGCGCCAGTAGATTTGGTGTGATTTTCAGTCCCAGTGCTGACCAGTGACCAGTGACCAGCACGCTATCGGCGTGTGCTCGTTCAGGCGCTTCAAACCATGGGATATATCCGGCAGGCGCCTGCGTTGTTTCCCCCTTGCTGCGAAATTCCATGATGCCTTCAGGGGTGCAGAAACGCATCCGGGTCATGGCATTGACGATAACCCGCAATCGCGCCCATCCCTGCAGATCGTCCTGCCAGCCTGCTGGTTCGCTACCCCAGAGGTTGAGGATAAATTCATGGTAAGTGCCGCCCTGAAGCGCTGTTTCGATTTCCCTTGCCAGCTCTCTGGCGCGTCTGGCGGTCCATTGTGGCAAAAGGCCGGCATGAACCAGACAGTAATTGTCCTCAATATGGCAAAGCGCTTGCTGGCGTAACCAGTGGAGCAATTCATCGCAATCAGGGGCATCGAATATCGGCTGCAGGGTATCGTCCTTGGCGCGAAATTTTGCGCCGCCTTCAGCGACCATCAGCAGGTAAAGGTCGTGATTGCCCAGAACCGTCAGGGCTGCTGGGCCGAGCGATTTGATCAGGCGCAGTGTTTCGAGTGATTTCGGTCCGCGGTTGACCAGGTCACCAACCAGCCACAGGCGGTCCTGGTCGGGGTTGAAGGCGCAGAGATCAAGGAGGCGGACAAGCGAATCGTAGCAGCCCTGGATGTCGCCAATTGCGTAGGTCGCCATGGGTATCGGTTCGGTTTTGGGAGGCGACAAGTATGCCTGAAATTCACCTTTGGAAAATTCATATAGGAGACTTCTCAATCTCTGGTAATATTCTCCTATATGAAATTCAAGATCATCCTGCGCCTGGAAACGACAGCTGAGCAATTTGCCAGTCTGGAGCGTTTGCAAGCCTCGTTTGCCGAGGTTTGTACGGCTTTGGGTCCGGTAGTTCGTGAAACGCGTTGCTGGAATCGGGTGACCCTGCATCATCTGGTTTATCGGGATTTGCGTGAGCGCTACCCCCTGCTCGGTTCGCAGATGATCTGCAATGCCATTTATTCGGTATCGCGTTCCGCGCGGATGATATTCCAGGGGAAAAACAGCCCGTGGAATATCGATCTACGTCCGAATTTGCCACTACCCACGTTGCGGTTTACGCCGGCTGCGCCGGTTTATTTTGATCGCCATACCCTGAGTTTGCGGCAAGGGCGCTTGTCCTTGTTCACGCTCAATGGTCGTTTGCGCTTCCACGTAAACCTTTCTCCGGCTAATGAGAAGAAATTCCTCGAGGAAAAATTAAAGGAAATTGTCTTGTCACGCGATGGGGAAGGCTTTTTTTTGGTCTTTTCGCTGGGGGAGTCGGAGGACAAGAAGGTGTTGCCATCCGAATTGCCGCAGTATCTTGTTGTAATTGAGCCGGGCGCGGAAGTTCTTGCGGCCTGACGGTTTTTATCCTGGTAAATAGCTGATGAAAAAAATGATGATGCCGCGAACAGAACTGGCTGAGGTTCTGTTCTCTTTCCGGAAGGCTTTTTATGTGGCGGGCCTCTTCAGCATGTTCATTAACATGCTGGCGCTGGTTCCTTCGATTTACATGTTGCAGATTTATGACCGGGTTTTGCAGAGCCGAAATATAACGACGCTGATGATGTTGACGGTGATTCTCCTGGTTTTTTATGTCATTCAGGGGATGCTGGAATTTGTTCGCTCCAAGTTGTTGATCCGGGTTGGCGCACAACTCGACATGAAACTCAATGACCGGGTTTTCGTTGCTTCCTTTGAGCACAATCTCAAAAAGTCGGGTGGAAATGCCGGTCAGGCGATGAACGACCTGACCAATGTCCGTCAGTTCCTGACTGGCAATGGTTTGTTCGCTTTTTTTGATGCCCCGTGGGCGCCGATTTATATAATCGTCATTTCGATGTTTAGTGTCTGGCTTGGCCTGTTTGGCCTAGTGGCAGCAGCGCTGCTGTTTTCCCTGGCTTGGGCAACCGAAGTTGCAACACGCAAGCTCCTGAGTGAGGCAACACAGGTAGCGATGGCGGCCAATAATTTCGCGACCAACAATCTGCGTAATGCCGAAGTTATCGAAGCGATGGGGATGCTGGACAATCTCAAGGGGCGCTGGCTGAAGAAGCAGTTGCGTTTCCTGGAATTGCAGAATGAAGCCAGCGACAAGGCGGCGCTTATATCGGCAATCACCAAGAGCGTTCGTGTTGCTGTGCAGTCATTGGTGCTCGGTGCTGGCGCCTTGCTGGTGATTAATGGTGACATGTCGGCAGGTGGAATGATCGCTGCCTCCATTTTGCTGGGTAAGGCACTGGGGCCAGTGGAGTTGGCAATTGGGGTATGGAAAAGCCTGATTTCGGCACGCTCCTCCTACCATCGTCTGGAAGCCCTGTTGCAGGAAAATCCGGCGCGGGTTCCGGGCATGGATCTGCCGAGTCCACGCGGTAACCTGCATGTCGAGGGGGTCACTGCTACACCACCAGGGTCGCAGGTGATGATTCTTCGGCAGGTCGGTTTTAGTGTTGCCTCCGGTGATATCGTCGGCGTGATTGGCCCTTCGGCTTCCGGGAAGTCAACCCTCGCTCGTTTGATGGTTGGTGTCTGGCCAGCACTGGCGGGTAAGGTTCGTCTTGATGGTGCCGACGTCTTCTCTTGGAATAAGGTTTTGCTTGGTCCGTCCGTTGGTTATTTGCCGCAGGATATCGAACTCTTCGACGGAACGATTGCCGAGAACATCGCCCGTTTTGGTGATGTTGATCCGGAAAAAGTGGTTGAAGCTGCCAAGTTGGCTGGCGTGCACGAAATGATCTTGCGCTTCCCCAAGGGATACGATACCCAGATTGGCGACAGCGGCAGTTCCCTTTCCGGCGGGCAGCGGCAGCGCATCGGTTTGGCCCGCGCCATGTATGGTGGCCCTTCCTTCGTTGTTCTTGATGAGCCTAATTCCAATCTTGATGATGTTGGCGAGGCGGCTTTGATTGCTGCAGTGCAGGAACTCAAGCGGCGTGGCACGACGGTGATGCTGATTACCCATCGTCCGAGCATCATCAGTGCTGTTGATAAATTGCTGCTGCTGGTCGATGGTTCTGTCCAGCTATACGGGCCGCGAGATCAGGTATTGCTGACCTTGCACCAGAAGAACCAGGCTGCGATCAACGCCCAGCAGCCCCAGGGCGCCCAGACGCAAGTCCGGGCCTGATTTACCTGTTGAAGAGACACCGTATGATTAACAAGATTCGCGCATTTTTTGGGAAAGACTCCAGGAGTGATGAAGTCCTGGTGCTGGGTGAGGAGCGTCCTGCCCGTTCTGGTGGCATGGATACCGATGAGCGGCCAATTGTCCGTTTCGGTCTGATGACTTTGGGATTGGGTTTTGGGGGCTTCATGCTCTGGGCGGCACTGGCACCTTTGGATGAAGGCGTTCCTGGTCCCGGTATCGTGATCGTCGATAGCAAGCGCAAGACCATTCAGCATCTGAAGGGTGGAATCGTTGAAAGTATCGACGTACGTGAAGGTGCTCGCGTCAAAGCCGGGGACGTTCTGTTGCGCTTGAATGATCGGGATATTCGCGCACAACTCGAGATCGCCCGCGGTCAATATTGGGCAGTGAAGGCGACTGAAATTCGCTTGTTGGCAGAACGTGATGGCAAATCCAAACTGGTTTTCCCGTCGGACATGATTGAAGGCGGAAAGACTGATGCGCGTGCTGCAGATGCCATGCGCGCTCAAGGGCAGTTATTTGCTGCACGCCGGGCTTCATTAACCAGCCTATTAAGTTCGATGGACGAGCAGA
>JAVBXO010000044.1 GCA_030824535.1 Azonexus sp.
TCATCCGGCAGAGAGGAGGTCTGTTCAAAAGAAGGAGGCGGTTGCTCGGAAATCATGCGGCGCGCAGTAAAGCACAGTTACCCTTCTCCAAGAAGCTCCACCACTTTCTGAGAAACTACATTTTCGGCTTTCTCGAGTTCTATGACAGCGAGGATTCCGAGCGCCCGATGCTCGCCCCGTTGCTATCCCTCCCTGTCACCCTCGTCCGTGGGGAAATAGATAGGGATACTAGGACATACCAGTACACGGTTCAGCACAACGGCGAGGACTTGGCCGAGAACCACACCCTTCGGGAGAAACTTCGTCGCGACTTCATGCTGTCGATCCCGGAGTTCGGCGAGGAGGACGAGCCGGAGACCTATTTTTCGAGGATTGAGCAGGCCGTCAAGAACAAGCGGCGCTGGAAGGTACGCAGACAGATCACTCTCGGCATGCTCTCTTTCGGCAAGCTGGCCATATGGGCCGACCTTGATACCAAGAAGAATGTCAGCCTTGCCGAGCATGAACTCATCAAGTCGGTGTTTTCCGGCGGATCGTCCGGTGGCGGAGACAGTGCACTCCACGCCGAGGACTACCGCATCGACGAGAGGCCGGAGGCATCGCAACCGCTTATCTATGATGCGGACTCCTCCCAGCACAGCGCGATCATCGACGTGCTCTCCGGGAAGAACCTCGTGGTCAACGGCCCCCCGGGCACCGGCAAGTCCCAGACAATCACCAACGTGATCGCGGCCGCCCTGTCCAAGGGCAAGAAGGTGCTTTTCGTCTCCGAGAAGCTGGCCGCTCTTGAGGTTGTCCGGCACCGCCTCAACCATGCTGGACTCGGGCATTTTTGCCTCGAGTTGCATTCCCACAAGACGCAAAAGAAAAAATTTCTGGAAGACCTGCAAGCCAGAATAGAGGAGCAGTTCCCGGCACCGACCCAGTTCCAGGCCAAGCTGGCCATCCTGCAAAGACAGAAGGCGGAACTGGCCAGATATGCCGAGCTTATGGGCAGCAAGGTCGGCAACGCCCTTGGCATGACGGTCAACGAGGTGTTTTGGGCTGCCGAACGCAGGCGCCAGGAACTGGGCGATCTTTCCGCCCAGGTCAATGCCATCGGATTCCCGGATGCCTCCCAATGGACTCATGACGACATCGAGTTCCGCAGATCTAGGCTGGCCGGCCTTGCCGAGATTCACGACGCCAACGGCGAGTACGGCACCGGCCACCCATGGTGGGGATTCCGGCCGAACCCACTGGCCCCGTCAGACGACGAGGCCATTGCCAGGGCGACACTGCAAGCCCTGGATCACGCCAGGTCGGCCGAGGATGCCGCAGACGAGGCGGTCGCCTATTTTGGATTCAGGGAGCAGCCCGACGCCGTTGCCGCTGCGAAGACAAGGGCATCCCTCGATTCTGCCCCCAAGGTTCCGGAAGGAATGGTTCCCAAGCTGCTCTCGAAGATGTTCGACGACTCGGATCCGAAGGGGCAGCGCAGCTCGCGCCTGCTCACGGACGTGGCCCATGGGGTGACGAAGAGCCGTGCTTTGTTCGAGTCGGCTGCACAGGTCCTAGCGGACGGCACGCGGATGCCCCAGGAGGAGATGGACGAGGCGCGAAGGCTCGCTGAAAAACGGCATTTGTCCGAACGGTTCCTCACTGCGGATATCGGTTTGTCCATGGAGGCCGTGCGCAGACTGGAAAAGGCCGTAGAGTCTTTTGAGGCGGCCTCCCGAGTCGCCTCCCCGGCATATACTCACCTCGGTGCCTCGGCGCTGGATGCGTTCATCACTGCCGGCGAATCACCTTTTGTCGCCGGATTGTCCTCGTTCCGGATTGGAGCAGTCTCCGAACGCGCGGCTTCAGTCTTGGCCACGATTGAAAGCCTTTCAGGGGCATTGACCCGTATTGAGGCCATTGCGACGCGGCGCAGCCTACCTTTCGACTCCACGCCGGACTCCGCGGCAAAACTGGCCGATCCGGACGGCATCCCCGGCTTGGCAAAGGGCGTTCTCGTGGATGAAGCCGTCTTGGCTGAGGCTCGGCGTTACGCCGCCTTCGTCCTGTCGGATAAGCCTACTTCAGAAATGGCACGGTTGAAATCGCTTCTCGAGTCACAGGTCGTCTCCTGGAAGGAGGCGCTCGGGCGCTGCCGCACGGCTGCGGAACGTGTCGGCCTCGATTTTGATTCGTCCAAATCAGCAGTGGCCGAGATTCTGGCCCTGTCCAAGGTGGCGGTTGAGGCCCCCGACGATCTGATGGAATACCGCAGGGCCGCGTTCGGGCATCCAAGGACGGCTGATCTGATAGGGAAGGCCCGGGCTGCCATCGGGGCTGAACGCGAAGGCCGTACCGCATTCGGACAGATGTTCTATCTTGATGCCTTGCCCAAGGTCGAGGAGATCAAATCGGCCGTGGCTCTCCTTCGTTCCAAGGACGGCCTGTTCGCCTTCTTTGATGGCGACTGGCGAAAGGCGAAGCGCCTTCATGCCGGCCTATGCAAGGAAAAACGCAAGCCAGCTGCCCGCCAGCGTGCCGAGGAACTGGCCGGCCTGGCCGCATGGATGGAGACCAGCGCTGCTTTTGTTTCCGATGCGGAGATCAAGGGGGCTTTCGGTGGCCTGTTCCGTGGTTTGGACACCGATCCCGACGCGGTCGCCCGTCTTTACGGCTGGTATCAGGCTGCTCGTTCGACGTTGGTTGTGTGCCCCGGCCTGACAGACAAGGTCGATTTGACGACCATCCCCGCCGACCGTCTTGCCGAGCTTGAGACAAAAGCTGGACAGATCGCTGCCGATGCCGAAAACCTTGAAGCGGCGGAGCAGGCGGTGCGTTCGATATTCGGAGCGGAGGTCGCCGGGTTCCACGACGGCCTCTCGAAGGGCTGGGAGCCCGCCCTCGGCATCCTGACGAAGGCTGCTGAGAACTTGGGGATCGTGGTCGGTTTCTTCTCGGATAGGTCCGACACCGGTCTTTCTCCACGGGATGCCCTGCGTCTCATGGAGGCAAGGGCCGAACTTGTTGCGGCATCCGACGATTTGTCGGCTCTGATGTCGGCGGAGAAAACCATAAGGACCGCCGGAGGTGATGAGCTTGGCGGCCTGGCCGACATTGCCGGTGGCTCATGGCGCATTGCCTTGGCTGAAATATCACGGCATGCCGCCACCGCAGCCGAGGTCGCAATCCGAGCAGCCATGTTTGCCGGAACCGGCTGCACCATGGCTGTGGCAGGTTCATTTGCCAAGGCGAAGACGGAGTTTGACTCTGCTTGGGCCGGTGTAGCCTCTCCTTCCGTATGGAACCGGTTTGAGAACTGGCTGGGTCTTGCCTATGCCGCACGGGACGATGCAGGAGCGGCACGCAAAATACTTGAGGGCTTCTCCCTTGTTGCAAGAAACGGAATGTCGGCGAGCAGGGTTTTCGCTGCCGCAGGCCAAGAGGCAGAGGCCAATGTCATTCTCGGGCGCTTCGCGGAATCTGCCGACGTAAGGCGCATGCTGGGTGATGTTTTCTCAGGGACTGAAACCGATCTTGACGGCCTTTCCCTTACCCACGGTTGGGGCATGGCCATATGCGCGCTCGATTTGCCCACCGCAGTCAGAAAGCGACTTCTTTCCGAAGAGGCGAGTGTCGCCCTGGAAAACTCCAAACGCATCTACTGGCTAGTTGATGACGGATGCAGAGGCGCTCGGGCCTCAATGGAGGGGCTGTCGTCTTTCGGCACATTCTCTTGGGAGGACTGGCAGGCCTCGGCTCGCTCCAACCCCGGACGGGATCTGCCGTCGGAGCTTGTGGCAAGACTGTATATCCCGGCAGGGAATCCGGGATCAGTGCTTCCATGGTCGAAGTACCTGTCCCTCCGCATGCAGGCCAGGCAGGAAGGCTTGGGGGATTTCATATCGGCCCTTGAGTCCCGAAAGATACCCTCGTCAGCCCTTGCAGCCGCTTTCGATTTGGCCGCCTACCAGTCCATCGGACGCTCGATTTACCAGGCTTTCCCGGAGTTGTCGCGCTTCAACGGGACCGCCCATGAGAAAACCCGCTCCGATTACCGCGTCCTTGATGCGGAAATCGTATCTTTGACCGGCAAAGATTTTGCGAGCCAGATTGACCGCAAGACCCGCGTACCTGAAGGTCAACGCGGAGCAACCGTCGGGGACTACACTGAGATGCATCTCCTGCGCCGCGAGATAAACAAGCAGCGTAGGCACATCCCCATTCGCCAACTGGTCAAGAGGGCCGGGAGGGCTTTGCAGGAACTCAAGCCATGTTTCATGATGGGACCGCTTTCAGTGGCCCAATATCTCGAGCAGGGAGCCCTCAAGTTTGATCTTGTGGTTATGGACGAGGCCTCGCAGTTGCGCCCGGAGGAGGCTCTCGGCGCGGTTGCACGGGGATCCCAGCTTGTCGTCGTGGGCGACCCCAAGCAGTTGCCACCGACCAACTTCTTCGACCGCATGCTGGATGCAGGAGATGACGAGGATGCGGATGAGGCTCCTGCGGCCATCACTGGGATGGAGAGTATTCTGGACATCTGCCAGCAGTTGTTCACTCCGGTTCGAAGCCTCCGTTGGCACTACCGCTCGCACCACGAGTCGCTGATCGCTTTCTCGAACCACCATTTCTACAAAAATCTGATTGTCTTCCCTTCCCCCTATGCGAAAAACCCCGGACTCGGGGTGAAATACCGTTACGTCCGCGGTGGAGTCTACAAGGACAGGCAGAATGTGCCGGAGGCCCAGCGCTTGGTCGACTCGGTGCTTGAGCACATGATCAAGAGACCGGACGAATCGCTTGGCGTGGTCACCCTGAACCAGACCCAGCGCGAACTGATCGAGGAACTGCTCGACAAGAAGCTGAAGACCTTCGAGGAGGGAGCGGCATTCATGAGACGCTGGGAAGCCGAGGGTTGGCCCTTCTTCGTCAAGAACCTGGAAAATGTCCAGGGCGACGAGCGCGACGTGATTTTCATCTCGACCACTTTTGGCAAGGCGGTCGGGACGGACAAGGTAAGACAGAACTTCGGCCCAATCAGCCGACCGGATGGATGGCGGCGCCTCAACGTTCTTTTCACGCGGTCGAAGCGCAGGATTGAGCTTTTCACATCAATGGCCCCGGAGGATATCATCGTCGACGAAAAGACACCTCTGGGCACTAAGGCCCTGCGCGATTATCTGGATTTCGCGAAGAGAGGCGTGTTGGTCACGACCGATGAGGGCGAGCGGGAGCCGGACAGCGATTTTGAGGTTTCGGTGGCCAACGTGGTGACGTCAATGGGATATGAGGTGAAACCGCAACTCGGTGTTGCCGGATTCTTTATCGACATGGCGGTACGCAATCCGGACCGTCCTGGCGAGTTTCTGGCCGGTATCGAGTGTGACGGTGCCACCTATCATAGTGGCTTTTCGGTGCGCGACCGTGACAGGATCAGGCAGGAGATCCTCGAGGCACTTGGATGGAAGGGAAGGATCTATCGGATTTGGTCCACCGACTGGTTCTACAACCCCAGACAGGAAACGGAACGCCTACGGACCTTCCTTCTGGAGCGCAGGCACCTATCAGCCTTGGAAGGGGTGGCGAACGAGGAAGAGGAACTTTTCGCCAATGACCCCAAAGATATCAACGAGACGACAAGCGATGCCGAGGCGACGGAACTGGCTGAGGAAATCGCCGACGCTTCAGGTAGCGGTGATGACGTCTTTATCGAGGTCGGAGATCGCGTCACCTATTGCCCCGTCGACGATCCGGCGGACCGTCATAGCATTCTGATCGTCGACAGCGAGAGCAACGTCAAGATGGGACTGGTCAACGAAAATACCACGCTGGCCCAAGCCCTTCTGGGTCTTTCTCCGGGGGACGAGGGGGTGCTTGAGGTCCCTGGAGGACGGAGTCGCGTCTTGCGAGTCATCAAGGTTCAGCGCCAAGAGGAGTTGCTGACATGATCGGCGGGCGGTCTTTGCCCGTACCTATCTCGACCGAGGACGTTATCTGATCATGGCTTCGACCGCCGATCAGGCTAACTCTATAGTCTTGCACTTTCCACGAGTTCGCCGTCGGCAACGCACTCTTTGCCCTTGGCAGGATCAATCTCATCAATAATTCCCCAACCAGCGATGCACTTCGGAGTTCGAGGAGCAGTTCCGCCCGTTGTCGCATGAAACGAACGGATAACAGAAATTGGGAGACTCATTAAGGATGCCAATGTGATAAAACTATCATCCGGAAAATGGTTCGGATTGCAGAGAATTGGGCCTTCTGTCCCAGAACGCTTGGGATGTCATACTCCTATTCTTATTACCAAGGTGGTGCCCTTAAAAAGCGGTAAAGACCGCTTGCACCTGGAATGGGTTGAGGCCATTCATCCACTTTCACCCAGTAAGTTAAGCCTAGAAGTTTACGTAATATGCCGACAATTCGAATATATGGTGATTCAATGGAGAGATAAATTCGGCACTGAAATTAGTGCTGTCGTTAGTCAGATATCTGATGGATGGTTTCGGATAAATTGTAGGGAGGTCAACGAATGTATTGATTGGGAAAGAATTTCTACTTTAACTGAGGAGTCGCTGATAGAGGGGGCCACGTTGAAGTCTTTTGGAACAGAACTAATCACTCCAATAATTGACATGCCCCGACGAATCTGGATTGATATAGTGCTCTCCCCAATCCAGTCTTACATGCTGCACTGGGGAGTTATTCCATTCTCCATGGATGACAATTGGTTTATTTTTAAATGGCATGAACATATATGCGTGCGTAGATCTTGGTCTGGTGACGATATTTTTTTGGCGAAATTAATCCAAGATGAGCAATGTTTAAAAATTGAAGAGTGTCATGTACAAAATGCGTGGTTTGAGGCGATGGAAAAGACGGAAATACGGGCTCGAAATTCGTTTATTAACTTGCTATCTGCTGCAACGTGCAAGGCAATTGAATATTAAGTTTTGCTTCACTTGATGCTTCTCTTGGCCCTGCTGGGGGGATACGAATTAAAAATAGCCGGTAACCAATGCATAGCAGACTGATATCAATAAAACCCAGAATGTGTCTTGTTGCTCGGGGGTACGGATTCACCGGATTTAAAAGCTGACGCTCGCGTCTATTCAAATTCTAACGTCAGGTAAGCGGCGGATTGCGGACCTAAACGGCCAAGCAAGTGAAAGTCGGCAAAGGCCGAGTTGCACGCATGGGTCGGTCGGCAGGTTTCAGAACTAAGCAGTCCGTCGAGCGTCAGCGATCCTGCGAGGAGGAACTACCGCTTGTGGCCGAGAGCCCGCGTAGGCCATCCTACCCCACAGCAGCCATTCCCGTACGGACCGAACATATGACTCCGATCAACAACCAAGGAGTCAAAGATGGAAACCATTCAAAAACGCGAAGCCTGGAACAAGGGAAAACTCGTCGGTCAGAAGCCACCGCTCAAACCCAAGGATATCTGGGCCATCCGCATCTACCTGCAGAATGCCCATGCGGTCCGCGACCTTGCCATGTTCAACCTTGCCATGTTCAACCTTGCCATGTTCAACCTGGCCATGTTCAACCTGGCCATCGACAGCAAGCTACGGGGCTGCGATCTTGTCAGCCTGCGGGTGCGAGACATTACCCACGGGAACCAGGTGCTCGAACTCAAGCGAAGCGAGAAGAAACTTGAAAACGGCCGACTGATCGTTTCCGGCAAATTTGCCCATCCCAACCAAATCCTACTCATCGTCCGCTACTGGATTCCGCATGTGCGCATCATCAGCCCGGAAGATTGGTAGGATGAGATGGAACGGCAATTACACAGCTATCTCGCCCCTGAATTCCCTCAAGGAAGCAAAGCATGCCTATCAAACCTCGTGCTCTGATATACCAATGCAACCAATGCGACTGGAAATGTATCTATGCCCCGTCATCGGATGCGCTGCTGGCTCCGCCGCCCCAAACATGCAAAAAATGTGGTGGCAGCGAGCTAGTCGGCAAACCTGCTGACGCCCTGGACAAGCTGATGGGGGCTATGGGTGTCATCACAGCAAGCAAAACACATCCGTTCTGATTCCACCCACGTCGCTCCCATCACATTTAATATTCCGATACATGAAAACCAAGCTCACCCTCCCCCCTCAGAAATACCCGCACATCGAATGGGAAGCGCCCGACCTAGGACAAATGGAGGCTATCACTCCGTCCTTAGGGAAAAAAACGGAATACCGCCTGTTTCACATCCAGGAAATCAGCGAGGGGCCACCCGGCGCTTACCGCCTCGCCATGGCTAACGTTCTATCCAGCCTGTGCGACACAGGCTGCGCTATCGTTTATATTCTTGCCGGTCAACCAGATGGCGTTTCGCTTTACATCGGCGTCAGCAGTAATGGCTCTGGTGCCGACCTTCACGAAGCAGCCAAGACACTGGGGGCCTCGTTTGAAGGCAATTTTCTCGGCGCCCGGCTGGAATACCTCAAGAACCACGAAGCGGATTCCCTGCTAACCAACAATGCCCATTTCGGCCTGATTACAGGCATTCCTACGCTGAACGACAAAGAAGAAAACACTGACAACGAGGAATTTCAGGGGGTCGAGCGTCTGGTCAACAGCCTAGTTGGTGAAGAATGGCAGTTGGTCGTCATCTCGGATCCGGCGAATGACGAGGAAATCCGCAATACGCTGGAAAATATCTACGACCTCTCCACCGCACTATCTGAGCACATCAAATATTCGGTTCAGCGCGGGGAAAACAGCAGCCGCCAAACAAGTCAGTCGCGCGGCTCCTCTTATAGTGAATCAACAGGCACTTCCATCAGCAACACAGCAGGAACCAGCACAACAAATACCCGAGGAACAAGTGAAGGGCAAAACAAGGGAGGAAACAGTTCAACAGGAAAAAAATCATGGGGTGAAAGTGCGGGCTCCAATTTATCCCATGCAAAAGGAAGCAGCGACTCAAAGACCGATGGAACCAGCGACACCACCACCAAAGGCACCAACGAGTCTCGCACCACGGGGGAAACCATCGGTGACAGTCTAGCCATGACCAGTGAACGCATCGACAAGCGAGCCGAACGCCTGCAAAAGCACTTGAGCGAAGATCTCATTGAGCGTTTTTTGCGCGGTCGATCCAAAGGCATGTTTCGTACTGCCGTCTATGTCAGTGCCAATTTCAAGGCCACTTTCGATCGACTGTCACGCGGCGTTCTGTCTATTTATCAGGGCAATCAATCCAGCATTACCCCACTGCGCATCACTCCACTGAAAGAATCGGTCGGCTCGCTCGGTGACCTGCTGCGTATTCGCCATCTGCGCGGTGATTCCGTATCTCATTTGCATCACAGCGCCTTGGCGCACAGCATGCCGATCGTTTCCCACGACACCCTTGCCGGCGCCACTTGGCTCAACACTAACGAACTCGCCCTGTTTACCGGCCTGCCCAGCCAGGAACTGCCCGGTCTCAAAATTCGTAAAAGTGTCGATTTTGCGGTCAATACAAAAAACCAAGGCAATTCCACTTGCGTACACCTGGGCAAAATTATCCAGCACGGCCGCATTTTGGAACACAAGCAAGTCGACCTGCCGCTAGCCGAACTAAACAAGCACGTGTTCGTCACTGGCGTCACCGGCGCGGGCAAGACAACCACCTGCATGACTCTATTGCTGGAATCAGCCCTTCCTTTTTTAGTTATCGAACCCGCCAAGACCGAATACCGCGCCCTCCATGGCAAGGGACACAATATCGAGTATTACACCCTGGGCCGGGAAGACCTCACGCCTTTTCGTCTCAATCCCTTCCAACTACTGCGCGGCCAGAAAAACCTCGCCGGACACATCGCCACGCTCAATGCCACGATGGCAGCCGTCTTTCCGATGGAGGCCGCCATGCCACATATCGTCGAAGAAGCCATCATCAACGCCTACAAAGCGAAGGGCTGGGACATACACAGCACTGAAAACTACATCACCGATGACCCCTGGGCTAATGACAGCGAGGTCTGGCCCACCTTTTCCGACATGATCGGCGAACTGGATGCCGTTATCAAATCCAAGGGCATGGGCCGGGAATTTGAGGAAAAATACCGCGGCTCGCTGGTTGCCCGACTAACCAACCTTACCCTGGGCACCAAAGGCCGCATGCTCAACACGCGGCACTCACTGGATTTCTCCCGTCTACTCGACAAGAAGGTCGTCATCGAACTGGAGGAAATTAAGAACGAGGAAGACAAAGCGCTGTTCATGGGCCTGATCCTCTACCGCCTGGCCGAATGCATGAAGCAACGCCACCGAATGGATAAGGATTTCCAGCACTTGACCCTGGTCGAGGAAGCACACCGGCTGCTGTCGCGCCCGGAACCAGGCGATCCTGGCACCAAGAAAATGGGGGTCGAGATGTTCGCCAACCTGCTTGCCGAAGTCCGAAAATACGGCGAAGGGCTCATCATCGCCGACCAGATTCCCAACAAGCTGGTTTCCGACGTCATCAAAAACACCAATACCAAAATCGTGCACCGTCTCTTTGCCGCCGATGACCGCAACACTATCGGCGACAGTATGGGGCTATCGGATGAGCAAAAGGATTTCCTGCCACTGCTCCAACCAGGCGAGACCGTCATCTATTGCGGCGGCTGGCATGCACCGATTCGGGTGCAGATCAGGAAAGACGCAGACACCAACGAGGCCGAAATTTCGGAAGAGGAAATCAGGCTGCAGGGGCAACAACAACTCTGGGAACAACGGCACTCCCTACTTCCCCATCTAGCGGCACATCCCGCCATGCACACCCCGGAAATTCTCGCTAATTTTCTCTATGATGGCGGGCGCATGCTGAATATGTTGCTTAAGCTAAACCATACCCGCCACAACAACAGCGGTTCCATGGGGAAAAACCGAGAAAAACTGGCTGCAAAATTCACGGAGTCGGACAACCTTTGGGTCAGCGCGCTAGCGCTTTCAAATGGAGGAGAAACCGGAAAATTGCTTGCCTGCATTCTGGTCGATTGCGCCGCTCGTAAAAACTTCAGCTACGCCAATGTAGAAGAGGCGATCATTGGAGCAGTATGCAATTTGCACGACTCTCTGACAGCCTTTGATCGCCATGTCTCTTGTGACGAATTTTTTTATGACACCGCCTACTTAGGCAACGAAGAATCAATTTAAGGAGAAGCAAATGAGTCTAATTGGTTTTGTTTGTAGTGTTGCAAGCGCAACAGTTGCCGCTGTCGGCAGTGCCATATCCACTATCGGCCCCGCCGTATCCAGTTTTTGTACCAATGTCTTACCTCGACTTGCACCGTTCATCGAGAAAGGTCTTGAAGCCCTTCAGGTCGTCGGAAAAATCGCGCAAGCGCTGCTCCAGATCGTTGGCATTTTCAAGCCCAAAGAAGATATCCAAGACATGGGCGACCGTGCGATGCAGGCAGCGGAAAAGGGCACTAGACCCGAGAACTTCGACAAATTTGACGACTACTTGGAAAGCATCCGCAATATGGAGCTTGATCCAGAAAAAAGCCAAAAGAGCACTGCCGAGCAAAAAATCGCCGCTGGTCTGGCCATCGGAGCCAAAGGGCTGGAAGAAAAATTCAACGCGCCAGAGGGCAGCATGGGCAATCTTTGGGTACTTGCGGCAGCCGCACCCGCATTCTTCAATGAGCATCGGCTCGAATCCATCATCAAAAGCACCACGGACATTGCCACGGTAATGCGCTATTTCGACGGAAAACTTGATCTATCCGAAGCACGCAGCATGGGTAAGACCTTGGTAGATGCCGAGCGCACGCTCTCGCCGGGCAAAATAGAAGAAGCCATCCGCACCGAACTGCGCGACGCACAAGAAGCCGTCCGAAATCTCTCCGCCTGATCTTTCACCCCTAAAACATGACAATAAAAAACTTCGTACTCCTCTTGCTCACCGATCGCGCTGTGTTCTTCCGCTTCGAAGGCAAAAACTGGCAAGTCGAAAAAATTAACGGCGAATCCTGGTCGCCCCTGCTGCAACTCGAAACCGTAACCCATTTGCTGCAATCGCTGGAAAAGCGGATCAACGACGGCGACCTCTCCCAAGTAGCACTGGATGTTCTCTACGACAAAGCCGCTATCGGCACACTAGTCAACCTAGCCGCCACCCTGGCCAAGCTGCATTGTCGCCAGTGGCAAATACTGCGTTTGGAACCGTTGCGTCAGCGTGCAGCCGCACTTTCCGGCGAACCGGCCAAAGATCCTTGGGCCATTGACTGGCTCTGTTCATCGCTGTTGCCAGTTCTGCAAGCCAGTACCCGTTATAGCAATGATGCACTACAACAGGAACGCCTACGCGCCGAGCAAGAACACGAGGAAACCTTGGACAGCCTCCGGCGGGACAGAAGCAAGGTCGAAGCACAACTGGACGAATTGCAAGCGCAAATCCGCGCCGTGCAGTTGCCTGATATCGAATATCTGCTCGCTTACCTACCAGCCATTTACCGCAACGTCTGGGGTGGCATCGGACCACATGATCTGGCCCTGCTCGCCGGGCAGTTGCGGGTACCGGAGATTCCCTCGCCCTTTCCCGAGCCTTCCGCCGACACACTAGCCGCCCTGCAACGCCGCCTCCTCAAGCTACCTCAAGCAGAGCGCCAGCGCCTGCACGCCTTCTGCCGGGAACTACCGCACAAACTCGACCTGCGTGCCGAAATGCGCGGCTGGGTAGAAGGGGATACGCCTTGAACAAGCAAGAACAGAAACGCTTCGACAAATTGCGCTATGAGGCTGGGAGGGAAATCGACGCATTCGCGCTCGAAAAACTGACTTACCCTGACCTGCTTCTTCTACTCAAGGAAGACAAAAATCTACGTAAGCTGATCAGAGGCATCACCAAGGGCGACAAGGCCGATCCCCTGGAAGATATCCAGCCCTCCGAGAGTGACAAGGATGCTGCCGAAATTCCTGAAGAAGACACCTCACTACCCGAAACTCCCGCCGAGCCTGAAGCACCGATGGCCCGCGCCCCCGAGGTCTTGCGCAGCACCCTCACGCTGGAACTGGCATTGCTGACAGAGGTTTCCGCAGATACAGAAATTGCCGCCGACTGGCTGGGAAAAACGCCAGAGAATGAGGGCCACCAATTAGTCCGACTGATCGCCCGCGCCGCTCAGTGGGAAAGCATCCTTGATCTTTGGGATCGTCTCGCCATCCGCTGCAAAGACAGGAAAGCTGCAGCCCGGCAGACTGAACTCACAATGCTTAATGGCTGCTTGCGAATCCATAATTTGATTTGGCGTAGCAGGCAGGCCAGCCTGACCCACGCCGCAATCGGTTCAACTTATGACCATCGCCAGCACCAGCGCGGTACGTCGAGTGGAGAAAATATAACTGCTGAGTGGCTTCCTGGACTCACCAATGCCGGAGGCATTACCCAAAGGTCACCCCTCGTCGAAACACGATGATCCCCCACACCGCAAGCATCGTCCACACCCGTCGCATACTATTGGCGGTCCTGCGCCAGCACCTCGAAAACAGAAAACGCATTGCAATGGCAAATTCCATTCTTACGCACTTCCCGCCACAGGTTATAAAGCTCCTGAGCCAGAATGGCACAGAATCTTTGGAGCTGAGTCAAAAAATCCTGAAAACTAAGGATTTTTGGTTGATCGATACCAAGAATGAAACGGGTAGCCTCCTGTATGAAACAGCCAGTGGCCTGATCTGGGATGGAAGCCCGGATTGTTCCATTCAGGTAGAGACACAAGACCAAAATCTCACCAAAAATTATAAAAATCAAACTTTTTCATCTGGTTTTTTTCAACCGACCGACCGATCGACCGGCATAGGACTCAAAGAAGTAGAAGTTTTTTCCTTCATAGGTGCACTACTTAAAAAAACACTCACATCTGACCGCAATACTCATTCCCTCAACGATGCCGAGAAAATCATTGCCGCCCGTCAAAAACAATACGCTTGGCGGCTTCCCACCCCGGAAGAATTGCTCAGCTTCGCAAAGAATAAAAATAATCCATTGCGCAGCGGAGAAAAAAATCGACTCCTGAATGCCGACTATTGGCTAACAGACCAGGGGAGAGTTGATCTGGATAGCAACATCGCAAATCCAATACCACAGCCGGGACGCTTGATCGCCTGCATTGATACAGCTTCAACCGCAGACTTCATTCAGCTGGCCCTTGACAACCAATGGAAGGTTTACGCTGGCAATGACAAATCGAAAACAGATTTGCTTGCGCCCGTCAAACAACTTTCCTTACAAGCAGTATTCAAAGATATCGACTTTCGCCCCTGCCGCCTACCCCGGCTGGAACCTGCAATATTCACCGACCCAAACAAGGGTCTTTGGGAATTATGGGGAAGCACCCCGGAAGCACTAGCCGAACACAACATTCGGGCACGCAACCCTGCCGACGATGTCAAGGACTCGAACATCGCCATTGACTTCGGTACCAGCAGCACGGTCGTCGCCTACGACAACAACGGGCAATATGAACTATTGCGCATCGGGGTCAAGGATTTTTTCGAAGCACCAAAGCCTGAGCACTATGAAAATCCGACTGTACTCGAATTCATTGATTTTCAGAAAATGCTGTCTTCCTGGCAGGCCGATGCCTATCGACCCAACCTCAACTGGGACGACATACTCTGCTCCCACGAAGCTCTGCACAACCTGCGCAACAATGAAACCAATCCAATAGTTGTCGCAAGCATTCTCGGCAAAATCAAACAATGGGCTTTGCGTCAAGGGATGGATCGAACCTTGCGCATCATCGACCAGCGTCAACAATTCGAGCATGAGTTTAAACCGCTAGCGGCCCGCATGCCGGTCAGAGGCAAGATGCTGGAAGTGGGTGCCAACGATCCGTTCGACCCGGTTGAGCTATATGCCTGGTTTCTTGGAATGCACATCAACTGGCGGGGACGTGGCCTATTCCTGCGCTATTACATGACCTTTCCGATCGCTTACCCTCGCGAGGTCAAAGAAAATATCCTTTCGGCATTCCGACGCGGTCTGCAGCGCAGTTTACCGGCAACCTTGGTAGAACACCCCGTTTTCAGCACTTTCGCGGTCGAGGAACTGGCCTCCGAGCCAGCCGCCTACGCCGCGGCAGCGCTCCCGCAACTCGGGCTGTCACCGACCGCGAAAGGTTTGGCTTATGCCGTTTTCGACTTCGGTGGTGGTACAGCTGATTTTGATTTCGGTTATTACCGCCAACCAACACCGGAGGAAGAAGACAATGGCTGCGAAGTGGTTTTCGAGCACTTCGGCAACGAAGGAGATCGTTTCCTGGGTGGCGAAAACTTGCTTGAAAACATGGCTTACCTAACCTTCCTGCACAATCTGGAAATCTGCCGAAAGAGTCGTATTGCATTCAACAAACCTCTCGATGCCAAGGATTTTGCCGGCAGTGAACTTTTCCTTGAAGATACCCAGGCCGCTACCACCAATACCCTGATGCTGGTGGCCCGATTACGCCCTCTATGGGAGACCGGCGCACTACGCAACAGTAGCGGCATCGAAAAAATCGATCTTATTAATCGCGACGGCCAAAAAATCAATTGCGAGCTGGCAGTTCCCATCGATACCTTGCTGCAATACCTTGAGCAACGCATCGAAACTGGTATACAGAACTTCTTTGTTGCAATGAAAAATGCCTTTGCTGACAAACTGCCGTCTGAAATCCATGTGTTACTGGCCGGTAATTCGAGCCGGTCGCAATTGGTATCCAACTTTTTTGGACTGACCCTAGCACAAAAGGATCAGGAAGAAGTTGTCGAACATCCGCTGTTTGTCAGAACCCGTACTTACTTGGGAAAACTGTTTAGTGAAGTTTCGCCAGGCATAACTGTTCACCCGCCGTTACCTATGGATGCACAGAATCTCTATCGCCCTACCGGCAAAACAGGAGTCGCGCTAGGTCTGCTCCGGCTTTGCCCCGGAGGTGTCGTCGACGTCATCAATCACTCACGCATTACATCGGGCGACCAGGCTCCATTCGCACACTACGTCGGGCGGGTTCGCCAGGGATCGTTCCAGCCAGCGCTTCGGCCAGGTATGGCCTACAACGAATGGCATGAAGTCGGCCCTCCTCGAGACCGCGTATTCAATCTGTTCCATACCCAGACACCAAAGGCAAATACCGGAGAAATGAAAGAAGGTGAATCCGGTTTATTCAAGAAGCGCCTTGATCTCGCTGGTGACACAGCCGGAAAACGAATTTTTGTCCGCGCTGTAATGCCGAACAGTATCGAATACTGCACTGCTGGCTCCTCGGATGAAATCAAACAGGGACACGCCCGCGAAAATTTTGTCCGTATTGAACTGACCTGAACGACACCAGGCTGGGCGCAGGGAAACTGCAATGACATGTGCTGTCATTCCTCGCGCCCACAATCATGTCTCCGCACCAAGCATAGAAAGTCATTCATGCGAGCGTGTAGTGGTCAAGTATTTTCGGACACCTCGATAAGTTGTTTTTCTGCCTGTTTGCGCTCATAGGCGGAGGGCGGCAGGTAGCCCAGGGTGGAATGCAGGCGGACGTTGTTGTAGAAGCCGACGATGTAGTCGGCAACATCCTTGGTCGCTTCGGCGTGGTTGGCGTAATCCTTTTTCCAGACCCGCTCCATCTTCAGGTTGAGGAAGAAACGCTCCATCACGGCGTTGTCCCAGCAATTGCCCTTGCGGCTCATGGGTAATCCCCCCATTTTTAGCAACGGTCAGAAGTAGAGTCGATTAAAAGGGCTGACTTCTGTTTCGGGGTTATGCCACCGAGCGCCATGTTGGGGCGTTCGTAATTGTAGGTCCACATCCAATCGGTCGCATAGTTCTGCACCCCATCAATTGACTCGAACAGGTAGTGGCTGAGCCAATCGTAGCGGACAGTCCGGTTGTAGCGTTCGATATAGGCGTTCTGCTGCGGGTTGCCGGGCTGGATGTGATCGAGCCGGATACCTCGGCGTTCAGCCCAGGCGATGAAGGAGCCGCTGATGTACTCCGGACCGTTATCGCTGCGGATGGCCTGTGGTTTCCCTCGCCATTCGATGATCTGATCCAGTGCCCGTACGA
>JAVBXO010000111.1 GCA_030824535.1 Azonexus sp.
GGGAAATTGGCCTGCTGCAGGGCGTCGACCGCAGCAGCGTCAAGTTCACGGTCATGCAGGCGGATCAGCTGGGCGAGATCGTCGGCCAGCGCCGCGAAGAACTCATTGGCCATCAACGCGTCCCTTGCGGTGCGGAATGAAGCCAATCGACGGTCGGGTCAGTTCGGGATTGGCCATGTTTTTGACCTGCCTGACCGGCTTTTCCCCCGGCCCGATGGCGGTGGTCTTCAGCGCCCCCCGCCAGATTTCTTCAATCGGACCGATGTCGAGCACACGCATCATGCAGGCCATCACGCAGTAAGGTTTGCGCCCGGCCTCCAGTTCGTCGATGCACATATTGCATTTCTTGATGATCAGCTCCTGCGGATCCCATTGCGGTGCACCGTAGGGGCAGGCCGGCTCGCACTTGCGGCAGCCGATGCACAGCGACGAGTCGATATCGACGACCCCGTTGTCGGCCCGCTTCCAGATCGCCCCGGTCGGGCAAACCGGCAGGCAGGCCGGTTCGGCGCAATGATTGCAGCTCATGTTCACCTTGTAGGCGAACACCTCCGGGTAATTCCCGCCTTCGACATACATCACGCGGCGGAAGCGTGGTCCCGGCGGCAAGCCGTTCTTGTCCTTGCAGGCAATTTCGCAGGCGCGGCAGCCAATGCAGTCGACATTGTGATGAATGAAACCGAACTGCTTCGCCGGCTTCACGGGTTCATAGGTCTGCGCCACCTTGCGCTCGATGGCGACCTTGAGTGCCTGCTTGTCGATTTTCCTGACCATTATTTGTCTCTGCGGAAGATCATCGAGCGCGACGTGGCCTGGGTATCCCAACCCGGACGATGGTCGAGGCTGGTCTTCCTGAAATCGACGAGGATGGTGTTGTAGGCAAAGGCACCGGCCGGGCTGGGCGCATCGAGTGTCAGGAAATCCGGGTTGCCGGAGCGGTCGGTTCCGTCCTTGGCGAGGTCCATCCAGGCGCCTTCGAAAAGCACGACGACGCCCGGCATGCAGCGCTCGGTCACGTAGGCCGGCACGACGACTTTGCCACGATCATTCCAGACTTCAACGATGTCGCCGGTGACGATGCCGCGCGCCTGGGCATCGCGGGTGCTCAGGGTGATTTCCTGCTGGTAGGTTTCGCGCAGCCAGGGAATGTTGTGGAAAATCGAATGGGTCCGCCAGCGAGGGTGCGGCGTGATCATGTGGAAGGGGAATTTCCGGGCCTGCGGATGATTCAGCGACTCGAAAGGCTCGATCCATTTTGGCAGATAGGGAATCTCGTAGCCGTACTGGGTCTTGGTCCAGTCGGTAATGCCGGCGAGGGTGCCCGAGAGGATTTCGATCTTGCCCGACGGGGTCGGGAAGGGAAGGCCCTTCTCGATCTGGTCCTGGAAAGCGACGTGCGGGCGGTCGAGCTTGAACTTGTAGACGCCATGTTTCTTGAAGTCCTCCCAGCTCATCGTCACACCCTGGTGCTTCTGCACCTTGTTTTTCCACCACTCGACCAGATAGGCCTCGTCGGTGACAGCGTTTTCAAGGAAGTAATCGCGTTGTGAGCGGGGGTTATAGCGCTGGCCGAAATTGACCAGCGTCGGATCGAGTTTTTCCAGCCGGTAAGCCAGTTCGGTAAACACCTGGAAATCGGTTTTCGACTCGCCGAGCGGCGCGATGACTTTCGGCCGATGAATGTAGTAATGCCCCTTGTACCAGGGCAAGGCGACATCGTGACGCTCGAAGTGCGTGGCAATCGGCAACAGCACGTCGGCCCACAGGCCGGAGGGCGTGATCGTCGAATCCATGCAGACGACCAGTTCCAGCTTCTTGATCGCGGCGATTTCCTTGTTGATGTTGGTCAGCTGGTTGAACCAGTCCGAGCCATGCCAGAAAATCGCCTTGATGTTGGGAATCAGGCCGTCATCCTTGTCGCTGCGCGGCCACAGGCCGACTTCCTCGCGCTTGACATTAGGGTAATTGAGCACGCAATGCGCCCAGCGGTCAGACTTGATCGACGCCCACCAGAGATTGGCATTCTCGTCGTAGGGATAGGCCACCGACTCGGCATGCCAGCCCTTGCCCACCCCTTCGGCACAACCGCCGAGCACGCCGATGTTGCCGGTCATTGCCTGCAAGGCTGCAGCCATGCGGCTGTACTGTTCGCCATAACTGGCGCGTCCTGGCGCCCAGCTCGCCTTCAAGGCGGCAGGCTTGGTCCCGGCATACATCTCGGCCAGCTTCCTGATGTCTGCAGCGGCTACACCGCAAATGGCCTCGGCCCATTCGGGCGTCTTCGGCGTGTTGTCGTACTTGCCGAGGATGTAGTCCTTGAAGTTTTCCTTGTCGGCAAACGCCTTCGGCGTTGTCCCGGCGTCCATGCCCTGGACAAACTTGTTGATGAACTTCTGGTCCTGCAGATGGTTGGCAAAGATGTGATACGCCATGCCGGCCATCATGGCGGCATCGGTATTGGGCTTGATCGGAATCCACCAGGCGTCGTAACTGGCCGCCGAATCGGTGTATTGCGGGTCGATCACGACGAATTTGCAGCCGCGCTGCTTGGCCAGGCGCATGTAGTAGAAGGTATTGCCGCCATGGAAGGTGTAGGCGGGATTCCAGCCCCACATGATGATCAGCTTGGAATGCGCGAAGGTGTCGTCTTCGTTGCCATCCTGGATGGTGCCGAAAGTCATGCGCGAGCTGAAGGTCGTGCCCTGATAGCTGGGCACCGACCAGGAATTGGTGCGGCAGCCGAACATGCCGAGAAAGCGTGCCAGCAAGCCTTCAATCTGGTCGGACTTATGCAGTACCCCGTAGGAAGTGCCGGCATAGGCCTGATCGAGGATCGCTGTCGGACCGTACTGCTGCTTGATCTCGAGCATTTTCTTCGCGACGTAGTCGAGCGCCTCGTCCCAGGAAACCCGCTTGAACTTGCCCTCGCCGCGCTCGCCAACGCGCAGCATCGGATACAACAAACGCTCCGGCGAATAAAGCCGCGAGCGATAGGAACGGCCGCGCAAACAGGCGCGCAGTTGCGGCGTCTGCTCGGTATCGAGCCCGAACTTGCCGCCCTCCTGGTAACGCCCGTCGTCGGTGCTGAGGCGGACGATGACGTCGCCCTTTTTGTGCGCGACCAGCATGTGGCGCGAACCGCAGTTATGGTCGCAGGAGGTGACCACGGTCGTCAGCTGATCGTCCTTGGGATAAGGCTCATAGGCGAAGGCGCTCGCCTCCTTGTGGCCCACCGTCAGTTCGACCAGGCCCGAAGTCGTGGCCGCTGCGGCGCCCGCCCCCAGTGTCTTGAGAAAGCTGCGGCGCCGGGGATTGAGCAAAGCCAGCCAGTCAGTTTGCGCTTCCATGGTTTTTGCCCTTTATTTGCGGTCGACCGCAGTTTTCTGCGTCTTTGTCTGCGCTGTTGCCAGCGCTCCAGCCGGCAAGACGAAACGCGCCTCCGACTCGCTCGGCCGGTCCTTGGCCCAGTCCGGCACTTCCGGACGCATGCCCGGCCAGGCGTGGCGCGGATAGGGATAATTCAGCCGATACCAGGCCCGACCACCGTGACAACCAAAGCAGACTTCAGAATCTTTCTCGCCAGCAGCTTCGATGGCCTCGGCCTTGAGATAAGTCACCTGATGGCGCTGGGTGCGGATGGCCGAGTGACAGGTCAGGCAGGAATTGCCGAACATTTCCCGGGACTCGCGCCAGGGTGATGGCAGGCCCATCACGGTGTTATTCATCTGGCCATGACATTTCAGGCAGCTCGTTTCGACATTGACCTGCTTGCGCAAAGTGAAATCGCTGGTGCTTTGCGGCGCGGCGGTGGCGCTACTGCCCGGCGCCTCATCGCGCGGATCGTGCCCCTGGTGACAGGTGTTGCACGACAGGTTCATCAGCTCTTTAGCCATCGGTGTCAGCAGGTGGCGGCGATGAAAAGTATCCTGCTCACCGCTGTAGGTGCTGACTTGCTGGTACCAGGCCTTGCTGTCAGCAGCCTTGATTCCGGCCGACGAGGTTTCGCGCACCTTGTCTTCCAGCACTTCACGGTGGCAGGCCAGACATTGGGCGTCGCTCGCCTGAGCAATGGCCGGCTGGAAGTGAATCGGATCATAAGTGGCGCGCAACAGGTCATTGGCCGGGCCGCCCGGTGCCGCAACAACGCTGTGCTGAACGCTGACAGCAGTCTGCTGACGCAGGTTCCAGCCCAGCAGCGCGCCACCAAGGGCCACCAGCGCGACCAGGACGAGCAGCAGGATGCCGGTCTTCGGCCTGGCTGCGGCATCCCGGGCCATCATCTCAGCGGGCGACCGGCCGCCCCGGATCGGCACACCACTCACTCCAGGAACCGGGATAAAGACGCGAGCCCGGCAAGCCGGCGATTTCCATCGCCACGATATTCAGGCAGGCCGAAACGCCCGAGCCGCACTGATGAACGATTTCATCCGGCTCAGCCCCGGCGAGCATCGCCAGCCATTCGAGGCGCAAGCTAGCAGCCGGCTTGAAACGCCCGTCCGGCAGCAAATTGTCCTTGAAAAAGCGGTTGACCGCGCCAGGGATATGACCGCCGACCGGATCGATGCTCTCGTTGTCACCGCGAAAACGATCCGCTCCCCGCGCATCGACCAGATGCAGCTGCGGCGTTTCCAGGCGTTCCAGCAGATAGCCGGCGTCGACACAGCAATCTTGCGGCGCAGCGACAAAGCTCGCTGGCAGCAGGGTCGGCACGCTGTCGGTCAGCATTTCACCCGCCGCCTGCCAGGCCTGCAGACCGCCATCGAGCAAAGCCACCCGCTCATGCCCCAGCCAGCGCAGCAACCACCACAAACGCCCGGCAATCATGCCCTGGGCGTCGTCATACACCACCACCTGGATTTCCGGGCCGATACCGATTTCACCACAACGGGCGGCGAACTTCTCCGGATCGGGCAAGGGATGACGACCATTGCTGCCCGTCTGCGGCCCCGACAGATCGCGGTCGCAATGCAGGAAAACCGCGCCAGGAATGTGGCCGGCGGCATAAACCCGCTCACCGTAAGCGGTATCAGCCAACTGGTGGCGAACATCGACGACCAGCCAGGCCGGATCGTCGAGATGCGCCTTCAGCGTGGCCACATCAAGCAGCGTCGTATAGCTCACGCAGCCTCCGTCTCGAGCCAGCTTTTCGCCTCCTCGGCATTGTCGAAAACCTCGACATCAGCGTTGACGAAAGCCTGCGAAATCCAGGCGCTCCAGGTCACCCACTGGCTATCGGTGACAACGGCAACACGCTTGAAATCATTGGCATGCGCCCGCGAAAACTTGACCTCTTCCCAGGCCACATCAAGCGTCAGCCCGGCCATCTGTGAAAGGTCAAAATAAAGATCGACCGGCCCTTCGAACTTGACCTTGAAATTGACGACCTCCTCGAATTCCTTGTAATCAACCAGCGTGAACTCGCCGAAAACAGCAACACTGACGAGGCCTTGTTTGTGCTCGATGACGATCATGATGTCTCTCCTTGTTTATCCCTGAATCAGTTTAACTTGAAACCGCCAAGGCCGGGCAGACAGGGGATTAGCGGCAATCATCGAGCGTAAAACCGGCAAGCGGCGTGTAAGAAATCGCCATCTCCGCCGACTAATGGACAGCAAGCCGCAAGCTACCCCTTGAATCCCGGAGAAAATCATGAAACTTTCCAACGCCCTCGCTGCCCTCACCCTCGCCCTGCTGGCCAATTTCGCCAGCGCCCTCGAGATCAAACCCTATACCCCGGAAAGTTTCGCCAGCCTGCAGGCCGGCAAGCAGCCGGTTGCGCTGCACTTTCATGCCGACTGGTGCCCGGTCTGCAAGGCGCAGGCCAAGGTTTTTGAGGGCTGGCAAGGCGATGCCAGCGTTCCCGGCACACTGCTGCGCGTCAATTACGATCAGGAAAAAGAACTGCGCCGGCGCATGGGCGTGCGCACCCAGTCAACGGTGATCGCCTTCAAGGGCAGTGTGGAAAAAGCCCGGCTGGCCGGTGAAACTGACGCCGCCGCATTGCGCGCAGTGCTGGCAGCAGCGGTAAACTGACATGGACATCCCGCTGAGTCACCTTGGCCTGAGCCTCGTCGCCGGTAGTCTGACCACGCTCTCGCCCTGCGTTTTTCCCATCCTGCCGCTGGTCCTCGGCGGCGCCGTTCAAGGCAACCGCCTGGCGCCGCTGGCCATGGGCGTCGGCATGGCTAGCTCCTTTGCCTTGATCGGCCTCGTGCTCGGCGCGCTGGGCCCGGCGCTCGGCATTGATTCCGACCACGTCCGGGTGTTTGGTGCCTGGCTGCTGATCGCCTTCGGCCTGGTCATGCTCGTGCCGCAACTGAGCCGGCGCTTCAGCGAGTGGATGCTGCCGATTGCCAGCAGTGCCAATGCCGCATCCAGCCGGCTGGACGGCGGCTCGCTGGGCAGCGCCCTGCTCCTCGGCGCGGTGCTCGGTTTTGTCTGGAGCCCCTGCTCCGGCCCCCTGCTGGCCTCAGCGCTGACACTCGTTGCCAGCGAAGGCGGCGCGCTGCGCGGTGGCCTGATCCTCGGCCTGTTCGGGCTCGGCGCAGCGATTCCGCTGGTCGCCGTGGCCTATGCTTCGCGCCGGGGGTTCAATGCGGCACGCGGCTGGATCATGCAGCGCATCGACGGCATCAAGAAGGCTTTCGGGCTGATCATCCTGCTCACCGGCCTGGCCATCCTCAGCGGCGCCGACAAATGGCTGGAAGCGCAAATCGTCAATCTCCTGCCCGATGCCTGGATACAGGCGACAACGCTATTTTGAGGTCAGGCGGGTTACAGGCCGCAAAAGATAAACGATTACTGACCATTGAGTTAAAAAACTCTGAATACCCCTTAATCAATAACTCGCTTATCTTCCCCGCCGGCACTGCAAGCCATTGATACCCGGTCAGTCGCGATAACTGGCCGCATATTCAGACTCTGCCGTACCTTGCGTTTGCAGCCCCGCCTGGCGGGGCTGCTTTTTTCTGGCAAGGGAGTAATGATTGGTACAGTGCTTGCTATAAGTTTTGCTCATATCAACAAGCCTATAGCCCCCCATCAAGGAGAGTAATGATGCCGCTAACCCTGGCGGTTGCTCGTGAAAGTGCAGCCGGCGAAAGCCGCACCGCACTGGTCCCCGAGACAGCCAAGAAATTCGCCGCCCTCGGCGCCAAGCTCCGCATGGAGCAGAGCGCCGGCGTACAGGCCCACTTCCTCGACTCCGATTACAGCGCAGTCGATTTCGTCGGCAGCCCGGCTGAAGCCTATGCCGGCAGCCAGCTGATTTTGCGTGTCACACCACCGTCGACCGCAGAAATCGCCGCGATGCCGGAAGGTGCGGTGCTGATTGGCCTGTTGAAGCCCTACGAGTCGAAAGAACGCCTGGCTGCGCTGAATGCCCGCAAGATCACCGCTTTCTCGCTCGAACTGCTGCCGCGTATTTCGCGCGCTCAGAGCATGGATGCGCTGTCGTCGCAAGGCGCCTGTGCTGGCTACCAGTGTGGCCTGATCGCTGCGGCGCGTTGCACCAAGTTCTTCCCGATGCTCACCACCGCTGCCGGCACCATCCGTCCGGCACGCGTGCTGGTGATTGGCGCCGGCGTTGCCGGTCTGCAGGCGATTGCCACCTGCAAACGTCTGGGGGCGATGGTTGAAGCCTACGACGTGCGTGCGGCGGCCAAGGAGCAGATCGAGTCGCTCGGCGCCAAGTTTGTCGATACCGGCGTTTCGGCTGATGGCGCGGGCGGTTACGCCCGCGAGCTGACCGCCGAAGAGAAGGCCGCCCAGGCCGAGAAGCTGGCCAAGGCCGTCGCTGCGGCCGATGTGGTGATTGCCACCGCGGCCATCCCCGGCAAGAAGGCGCCGGTGATCATCACCCGCGAGATGGTCGGGCGCATGAAGTACGGCGCGATCATCGTCGACATGGCCGCCGAATCCGGCGGCAATTGCGAACTGACCCAGCCTGGCGATCACGTGATTGCCAATGACGTGAATATCCACGGCCCGCTGAATCTGCCTTCGCGCATGCCGACCCACGCTTCCGAGCTGTACGCCAAGAATCTGTACAACTTCCTCTCGCCGTGGATCAAGGACGGCCAGCTGGCTTTTGACTGGGAAGACGAAGTCGTCGCCGGCACCGTGCTGTGCAAGGACGGGGTCACGGTGCACGCCACCGTCAAGCAAGTGATGGGAGTCGCGTAATGGATGGCTTGCTCGCGTTGTACATCTTCATGCTCGCCGCCTTCACCGGCTACGAGATCATCGCCAAGGTGCCGGTCATCCTGCACACGCCCTTGATGTCAGGTTCCAACTTTGTGCATGGCGTCGTGGTCGTCGGCGCGATGCTGATGCTCGGCACGGCGGACACCGTCATTCAACAGGCCATCGGCTTCTTCGCCGTCGCCCTCGGCGCAGCCAATGCTGCCGGCGGTTACGTCGTCACCGAACGCATGCTCGCCATGTTCAAGAAGAAGGAAGGTTGAGCATGACGCTACCTCTTTACGTTCAAGGCGCCTGGTTCCTCGGCGCCGCGCTGTTCATCTTCGGCCTCAAGGGCATGAGCTCGCCGGCCAGCGCCCGCAAGGGCATCGTCATTGCCGGTTACGGCATGCTGATCGCCATTGCCGGCACTTTCCTCGTTCCCGGCTTGCAGAACCTCGGCCTGATGGCCCTGGCGCTGATCGTCGGTGGTGCCGCTGCCTGGATTTCCGGCAAGAAAGTGCAAATGACCGACATGCCGCAGATGGTCGCCATCTATAACGGCATGGGCGGCGGTGCGGCGGCAGCGATTGCCGCCATCGAGTTCGCCAAGGGCGATGCGCACAGCACCGTGACCACCGTGCTGGCGGTCATTGGCGCGCTGATCGGTGCGGTCTCTTTCACCGGCTCCTGCGTCGCCTGGGCGAAATTGCAGGGCGTGCTGAAGAAAGCCCATCGTCTACCGGCACAAAATGCGGTCAACGTCGTTTTGGCAGGCATTTCCATCGCCCTCGGCCTAGCGATGATCGCCATGGCCCCGGCGCAACCGATGCTGATCCTCGGCTTCTTCGTGATTGCGCTGCTGCTCGGCCTGATCGTGACCCTGCCGATTGGTGGCGCCGACATGCCGGTGGTGATTTCCTTGTTCAACGCCTTCACCGGCTTGGCGGTCGGCTTTGAAGGCTATGTGCTGGGCAATCCGGCGCTGATCATCGCCGGTATCGTCGTCGGCGCGGCCGGCACGCTGCTGACGCAGTTGATGGCCAAGGCGATGAACCGGCCGATCTCCAACATCCTGTTCACGCCGATGGTGGCGAGTGGTGGCGGCGAAGCGATTTCCGGCACGATGAAGGAACTGTCGGCGCTCGACGCAGCAGCAATGATGCGTTATGCCTCCAAGGTCATCATCGTTCCTGGCTACGGCATGGCGGTCGCCCACGCCCAGCACAAGGTCTGGGAAATGACCGAGATCCTGGAAGAAGCTGGCGTTGAAGTGAAGTTCGCCATCCACCCGGTCGCCGGGCGCATGCCGGGCCACATGAACGTGCTCTTGGCCGAAGCCGGCGTGCCTTACGACAAGATCCTCGACCTGGAAGAAATCAACGGCGAGTTCGGCCAGACCGACGTGGCACTGATCATCGGCGCCAACGACGTGGTCAACCCGAGCGCCCGCACCGACAAGTCCAGCCCGATCTACGGCATGCCGATTCTCGATGCCGACAAGGCGCAGAACGTGATCGTCATCAAGCGCGGCAAGGGTACGGGTTATTCCGGTGTTGAAAATGCGCTGTTCTACACCGACAATTGCCGCATGCTTTACGGCGATGCCCAGCCGATGGCGGGCGAGATCATCCAGCATTTGAAATCGATGAGCTAAGCGCGTCTTGCGGCCCTCCCGGCACTACGGGAGGCCGCGAGACAGCCCGCCTGTCAGGCTGGCCTGCACTAGCAGATCGTTCCAGCAAAACCTTGCCAATGAAACCGTTCGGCCTGAGCCTGTCGAAAGCCTGTTGGCTGTGCGAGAGATACGTGAATTGGCATTTTTGCGGTAGACGCGGGAAATCAGGCATTTTTGGACGTTGACCGCAAAATCAGGGCCATTTTCAGCGCAGCCCCACCCCATCCAGCGGCGAAACCACCCCGCGCCCGCCGCGATTCAGCACATGGGTATAAATCATCGTCGTCGACACATCCGAATGGCCGAGCAATTCCTGCACCGTGCGGATGTCGTAGCCGGATTCCAGCAAATGCGTGGCGAAGGAATGGCGCAAGGTATGCGTTGACGCCGGCTTGGCAATCCCCGCCGCATCCAGCCCGCGCTTGATCGCCCGCTGCAAGGCCTGCTCGTGGGCATGGTGGCGGCGCTCGATCCCGGTTCGCGGATCAAGCGACAAATCAGCCGCCGGAAAAAACCGGAACCATCCCCAGGACTGCACTGCCGAGGGATATTTTCGGGCCAAAGCCTCCGGCAGATAAACACCAGCCCGCCCCGCCGCACGATCCCGTTCCCACAACAGACGGACCCGTTGCACATGCGCCTGCAAGGACGCCACCAGGGAAGTCGGCAATACCGTCGGCCGATCCTTGCCACCCTTGCCGTCGCGCACCATGATCTCGCCGCGCGTGAAATCCACATCCTTGATCCGCAAACGCAGCGCCTCCATCAAGCGCATCCCGGTGCCATACAACAAGCGCGCCATCAAGGCATGCGTCCCATCCATCGCCGTCAAAAGCCGCTCGACCTCCAACCGTGAAAGCACCGCCGGCATGCGCTTCGGCTTCTTTGGCCGCTCCAGTTCGGCCAGCCAGGGCAGCTCGATACCCAGAACATCCTTGTAGAGAAACAGCAAGGCCGCCAAGGCCTGCTGATGCGTCGCTGCCGCCACTTTCAGCTCGCTCGCCAGATAAGCCAGAAACGCACGCACCTCCGCCGCCCCCATCTCTCGCGGATGACGACGGCCATGAAAAACCACAAAACGTCGGACCCAGCCGACATACGCTTTCTCGGTCCGCAGGCTGTAATGCTTATAGCGAATGACTTCACGAACCCGGCCAAGCAAAGTTGGAGATTGTTCCGTCTGCATGACTCACCTCGAATACTGTTCATATAAACAGTATATCATTCGGCATAGAGATGCAATTACAATCGCATCAAACGAGGGCCATCAGCAGCGCAAGCCGAAAGGCTTACACCCCACAGTCGCCGGATAAGCCCGGAAATCGCCGCTTTTGTCGAATTCATATTCGAAAAACTGCAAGCAACAAACAGGAATTACATCGATGTTTCAGACTGTTACGCAAAAATATCGCTTGAGACTGGACAGAAACGAACCAGCTTATTCGGCGAATTTGATGTCTACTTCACGTTAGAGCGTTATTCATCCATTCCACCTGCCCATTTTTAACCATCGCGAGAACAAAGAATGTCGGATCTGATAGTGCTTTTTGTATATCGATTAGTTGATTTCGTACTTTTCATAGGCCCGCTAATCCTGTTAGACAAACTACTAGTTTCTATCGTTGGGCGTAGCGACATCATCACCGGTGTAATTGCAATGACTGCAATTGGATCCCTGTTACTGATTCGACAAATTTCCCTTTACCAAATCGATCCAAAAGTTGGCTTTTTTGGAGGCATCAAGCTTGGATTCGTCGAACTCAAAGGTTATTTTTGTCTTCTTCTCGGGAAATAGTGCGTGTTGCAAGTAATCCGCTCTAACACTGCGGTCAAGGCCGCTCCCTTCGGTCGCTGGACGCTGCGCGACAAAGCACCGCGCAGCGCCCCTTACCTACAACGTTAGAACACTCCGTCCTTTATGGTGCTCAAGCCTCTCTCGCCTCTTTTTAGCAGCGTGCTGGTTTTGCCAGTCCGGCTCGGCGCCCCGTCGCTTGCTCTTGGCGCCGTGCTTGTTTTGGCTTGCCGGCTCAGCGTTTTCGGCGTTGCTACGGTCAACCGGAAATTTCAACAAAATTCAAAGGCCCTGGGGTTTGGGCTATTTCAGGCTACCCAGCACTTTCCGTTTGCCACCAGCGGTCTCGGCTGCCAGCAGTTCGTTTGCGCCGCCGCTTTCCCGGCAAACCGTTCTAACACTACGCTCAACACCGGACGCCATGAAACAGCCGTCGTTTCCTCAACCTTCGGCGCGTGGCGCCGGTTAGCTACACGTTAGAAGGTTCTGTCCATTATGGCGCTCAAGCTTCTGTCGTCTTCTCTTCGCAGCGTGCTGGTTTTAGCAGCCCGGTTCGGCGTGAGGTGCTTTCGGCTGGCGTCTTCCGGGTTTTACGGAAACCTGTCGCTTGTTCTTGGCGCTGTGCTTGTTTTGGCGCGTCGGCTCAGCGTTTTCGGCGTTGCTACGGTCAACCCGAAATTTCAGCTAAATTCAAAAGCCCTGGGGTTTGGGCGGCTTTCGATTGTTGGGCATTTTCCGGGCGCTGGCGCCGGTCTCGGCTGCTGGCAGTTCGTTGGTGCAGGCGCTTTCTCGGCTGCTGCTTCTAACACTACGGTCAAGGCCGCTCCGGCCTTCGGCCTCCGCTGGACGCTGCGCGATAAAGCGCCGCGCAGCGCCCCTTACCTTCAACGTTAGGTTTCACAAAACCGCATGAGTCCAGCCACCAAGAAAGTCGCACTCGTTTATGGTGTCTGGGTACTGCTATGCTTGGTGCTTTCTGCTGCGGGCTTTGGCGACTCAAAGGCCGGTCATCTTTTCTTGGCCGTTAGCGGCTTACCACTAGCTCTTCTTTCGCTGCATGTCATTCCAAATGGCTCTGTTTTTGCCACTTTCATCGCTGGGCTTATCGGTTGGCTCCAATGGTGTTTGGTTGCTGAGGCCAACGCTCGCTGGGAAGCATGGAGGAAGTCAAAAAAGTGAAAACACCTAACACTGCGGTCAAGGCCGCTCCCTTCGGTCGCTGGACGCTGCGCGATAAAACGCCGCGCAGCGCCCCTTACCTACAACGTTAGGTGCCTTAAACGATGCCCTTCACACTGTATTCATCAGACGAACTTCCGCATGGCTTCAAGTACCCGGAGGCATTTCTTGAACTTGCTCAGAGCAGAGCGGAATTTGATGTTCTGTATCCTTGGTGGTTCTATGACGCCTCATCAAGGGCGAGTGAGTTGGTCTCACGTTTCATAAAAGAGAAGGGGCTCATCCCATTCGCAAAAACGGACTTATACGACGACATCGCGTGCTTTGTTGGAAACGATACGACCGGAAACCCACCAGTCTGCATGCTTTGCTCTAGCGAGGATAGAAGCTATGGCTACGCGAACTATCAGGAATGGTTTGATGTGGCCACAAAGGATAATCAGCAACATGGTTGTGGCACCTAACACTGCGGTCAAGGCCGCTCCCTCCGGTCGCTGGACGCTGCGCGATAAAGCGCCGCGCAGCGCCCCTTACCTACAACGTTAGCCCTCATCGGCAATGCGCATCTTCTACTCATCCTCGTCAGACCCAATGGTGCTCGGTCCCGGCGCGGAGTTGAATGCTCTTAGCGTGCGCTTGTCCGAATTCTTGGCGTCCTCCGAATCAACCATTTCACTCCCCGCTCAGGTCACCCATAGTCCCGCGCCTTACCAACTGTTCTTGCCTGGTCTCCGGCTCAAGAAGACACAAGATGCTGTCTGCCTTCGCTTGTCTGAAGATGGTTGGCTCGAACTTTCCGGGGCCGCTCCCTATCTTTCTAAGTACGTCAGTCACTTCCGGTTTGAGCCTCCCGACAAGGATGGCCATCACCACCCGGACAATGCCAACCACATGGCTTCTGGTTCTCTTCGTCTTATCATTGAGGCTAATTCAACTTGGGGTGAAGAAGATGCGGGCTAACCCGGCGCTCAACCTCGCTCCCTGCGGTCGCTGGACGCTGCGCGATGAAGCCGCGCAGCGCCGGTTAGCTCTACGTTGGGCATAACGATGCTTCCACTTAATGATCCTCGTTGGACTTCATATCGCGGTGGCTATCGCGACATCTACGACGCTTCAAAGGTATTGCGTTGTTTGCTTGAGGGCGAGCCCACCAAGGGGGCTTATCAAGAGTTGTGGGAAGAACTGCACCACCAAGGCGATTTGGGGGAAGCGTCCTATGCTTCGGTGCCTTGGCTCATCGAGATTACTCGCCGCAGTCCGTTGCCCGACTGGAACCCTCTTGCCCTTGTTTGCACCATTGAACTTGCCCGGCCAAAGAATCAAGAAATCCCAGAGGAGCTTCAAGACGGGTATTTCAAATCTCTCTTGAGCATTCCATCGGTTCTAGCTGAAAAACCATGTCACGTTTGGGACGATCTTTTCACCCAGGTGGCATCTGCCTCACTAGCGCTATCGCGAGGTCATCGCGCTTTTGCTGAGATTTATCTCGAATTTAGCCTAACCGAGGCCAAGAAATGGCTTGCCGAATATTTCGATATCGAGGAGTCCCAACTTGGCCTGCAAGGTCTGTAATTCGCCCAACAATCCGCTCCACCGGACCGTCGGCCAGCTCCGCTGTCCGCCGTCCGGTGAGCTTCCACGTTAGGCAGCATGAAATTCCCATCGCATTTCGAATCCCTCAAGGTGGCGCTGGCTGACTGGGTTCATGCCGACGTCGCCACCTACTATTTGGCTTGCTGTCTTGGTCTGATGAAAGCGGAGGACGGCACTCTAGATGGCTTTCGCGATGCCAAGAGTGTCTTTTGCGCAAGCAACGAAGTTGGTGACGTGCTTTGGCAGTTTATGGATAAGCTCGTCGCACTCGGCATTCTCGAATTTGACGAAAAGAACATTAAATACAGATGGAGTCCATCATTTAATGGCGATTGGAGCGATGACCCCAATGCTGCCTAACACTGCGGTCAAGGCAGCTCCCTCCGGTCGCTGGACGCTGCGCGATAAAGCGCCGCACAGCGCCCCTTACCTACAACGTTGGGCTTCTACTCACCATGTCTAGCCGTCGCCCCCTTCCAAAAACTTGCGCCATCGTCGGCGAGGACGTCATCGTCAACAAACCAGAATCTCCCATGCACAACAGACTTGGCGAAATATGGAAGGTTCGCGCCGATGGCGATCAACTGAGGGTTTCCGTGTCATTCGATGGTGAGATATACAACTTCTGCCTTGAAGAGCTCGTTCTGGCATAGCAGCTTTCTCTAAGCGCACTTATGGCCTTGCTGGGTCCTGTGGCAAATAGGTCTAGCTATTTTTATAGGAGATAAAAATGGGCGAATGGTCCGAATACTTCGAAGACTTCCCTGAGGAAAACCCTGGAAATTACGTTGGAGAGCGGTTTGATCCGAAAGGCGCTCAAGCACTCAGGGAGCAGCAAGCCAAAGCAGCAGCCGATCAAGCAAATCTCAATTCTGAAATAGCCGCCATCGTTCAGAAACATCGCCCGGCGGCAAAGCCGAAGAAATAGGCATTTCGTTCAATGCCCAACAATCCGCTCCAGCCGACCGTCAAAAAGCTACGCTTTTTGCCGTCGGCTGAGCTAGCACGTTGGGCATCACAAGCATGACGTCTCGAAGCCTGCTACGCCGTTTCGTGCTCACAGCCGTTGTCGTATTCGCATCCCAGTCCGCCACAGCGCTGTCGCCTATGAAGGCTACCGTCAGACTTACCGTGCCGTTTTCGGCAGGCTCGGTCGCTGTACCGGAAGTGTCCGCGGCCGAGATTGCTGAGCAGGCTTCTTGCATCGAATCCATTTCACTTGAGGTTGTCATAGTGAAAGCTTCTGGAGACAACTGGCCGTCGAATTTGGATGGCGAAGGCCAAATGAAACTTGCTGCCGAAAGGGCAATTGCAATCCGTGGCTCGTTCTTGCGTCTCGGCATTCCTGACTGGCGAATTTATGCTGAGGCAAGTGCGGGAGTTCAGCCGCCATACCTGCGACAAACCAATCAGCCCGAGGGAGGCGTCGCTTACGTCGAATACATTGGCATTTGCCGTGGCGGTGCCGACTGCCAAGTTAAGTGTAAAGGGCAGGGTCAGTGATGCCCAACCCTTCGTTGCATGGGACCTGGCGCATAAAGCCGCACCAGTCCCCAGAACTCGAACGTTAGCCATCCAAATCATGCGCCTACTCTACCCGTGCGATCCTTTCGAAAATAAGAAGCCTGATGAGGCATACGAAGAGGAGTTCAACGCTGCTCAAGCAGCGGGACTGGCCTGTTCGCTGTACTCCGCAGAGGATTTCGAACTTGGGGAATTCAAGCCGCGCCCGCCTTTGAATGAGGGAGAAGAGGTCGTGTATCGCGGCTGGATGCTTACGCCAGACAACTACGCCCTGTTTCAATCCGCTGTCGAGAGCAAGGGCGGGCAAATGCTCACGTCGCCCCAGCAATACCGCCATTGCCACTATTTACCTGAATGGTATTCCTTGTGTGAAGACCTCACTCCAAAAACCATCTTCCTCAAAAGAGACGCTGACTTTCCTTTGGAGCTTGCCAGCCAAGGTTGGCAAGCGTACTTCGTTAAAGACTATGTGAAGTCACTGACCACTTCTCGTGGCTCTGTCGCCAAGACCGTCGAAGAGGTCACAGAAATTGTTGCCCTAATAGAAAAATACCGAGGCCAAATAGAAGGCGGTGTTTGCATAAGAGAATTTGAAGCGCTAAGCCCCGAAACTGAAGAGCGCTACTTCGTCTTCAATCGCAAAGCATTTTCCCGCGATGGCGTGGTTCCCGAAATCGTTGAGCGCATTGCTGCACGCATCGATAGCCCGTTTTTCTCGGTTGATATCGTGCTCTCTGCCAAGGGAGAGCCACGTTTAATTGAGCTCGGCGATGGCCAGGTTTCGGACAGAAAGAAATGGCCAGCATCGCGCTTCGCGGATATGCTTAATGGCTAACATTGCAGTCAAGGCCGCTCCGGCCTTCGGCCTCCGCTGGACGCTGCGCGATAAAGCGTCGCGCAGCGCCCCTTACCTATAACGTTAGGTGCTTCATGAAACGCACTCACCTGGTAGCCCATTTGTCGTTTCCGGTGTTGTTTGCGCTAGCCGTTCTACTTTTGTCTCTGCGCCGGGAGGCCCTTACAGCCGAGCTTGT
>JAVBXO010000144.1 GCA_030824535.1 Azonexus sp.
GGAGCAGCGTCACTTCCAATATCAGTCCTTGAACATCCGCCAGCCGGAAACCATCGTCGAAATCAGCGACTGGCGGCTCATGATGTCTTCGCGGATTGCGGCGTAAATGTGCAGCATCGCAAAGCTCATCATGATCCACATGCCCAGACGGTGCAGGTTATGCACCTGCATCGAGCCTCCCAGCGCCGGAATCACCCAGCCGAAAGCAAGATCGCTCCAGTGGCCCAGCCCGGCGCCTTCGCTGTAGATCGCAAAGCCGGTAAAGACCATGCCGACCGCCAGCACCGTGAAGAAGAAGAACATCATCAACTGCGCCATCGGATTGTGGCCGACGTACTTTTTCGGGGTCTTTTCGAGGAACAGATACCAGCGCAGCTCGAAGAAAACCTCGCTCCACCACTGCATATTGGTCAGCGGCAGCTTGAAGATCTGCCGGGCGTGGTGATTGCCGACGAAAGCCCAGTAAATGCGCCCGAGCAGGCCGATGCCGAAAATATAGGCAGCGGCGAAGTGGGCAAAGCGGATGTAACCCATCAGAAAATGGGTCGCTGCCTCGCCCGGCTGGGTTGGCAGCGGCAGGCCGATGAAATAGCCAGTCACCGCCAGCACCACCATCGCCAGCGCATTGATCCAGTGCCAGAGGCGCACCGGGGCTTCATAGACATAAATCGAGCGGACCTGTTTGCCGTGCTGTTCGGCCTCCAGCATGTCCTGTTGCGAGAGCATGTTTGTCTCCTAATACCGTTGTGTCCTTCCCGCACCGGCAGGAACCCAGGGATGCACCGCTGGATTCCCGCCTTCGCGGGAATGACCTTGGGGCGCCTTAGCGCACTTTTACCGTCGTCATTTCCTGACCATCCGGACTCATCACGTGCGTTGAGCAGGCCAGGCAGGGATCGAAGGAATGCAGGGTGCGCAGGATTTCCAGCGGCTCGTCGGCCTTGGCCACCGGGGTATTCATCAGCGCTGCTTCAAAGGCGCCGATTTGCCCCTTGTGATCACGCGGACCGCCGTTCCAGGTCGTCGGCACGACGCACTGGTAGTTGTCGATCTTGGTGTCCTTAATGCGGATCCAGTGGCCAAGCGCACCGCGCGGGGCTTCGGTGAAGCCGGCACCCATGGCCTCCTTCGGCCAGGTCGCAGGCTCCCACTTGTCGATATTGGCGGTATTCAGGTCACCGGCCTTGAGGTTGGCCATCAGCTTGGCAAACTGTTCCTGCTGCAGCTTGGCGCAGTACGCCGTTTCCAGACCACGCGCAGCGGTGCGGCCAAGGGTCGAGAACAGTGCCGTGACCGGCACGTCGAGCTTCTTCAGCGCGCCTTCAACCAGATCGTGAATCATCGGGTATTGCTTGGGCTGCAGATAGCCGAGCACCATGCGCGGCAGGCAGCCGACTTCCATGGCGTGACCACGCCAGCGCGGCGCCTTGATCCACGAATACTTGCCGCCTTCGTCGATTTCCTTGATGTTGGTCTTGGAACCCTTGGTGTTCGGGCCGAGCACGAAACTCGGTTCGGTGACGCCGTCGAAAGGATGCAGACCCTTGGTTTCGTCCGGGTATTTGTACCAGGAGTGGGCAACGAATTCCTGCACCTGTTCCGGATCCTTCAGATCCACCGGGTGGATTTCGTCGAGCTTGCCGTTGATGATCGCGCCGCGCGGCAAGAGCAGGTTGGCCGAAGTGTAGTCATTGGCTTTCTGCGGGATGTCGCCGTAGGACAGCATGTTCTGCGACGACAAACCGCCGCCGTAGCCCCAGCCCTTGTAGAAGGAGCCGATGGCCAGCAGGTCGGGGATGTACACCTGTTCGACGAACTCGGCGGCGCGGTCGATGATGCTCTTGACCAGGTTCAGGCGCTCCATGTTGATCGCCCCGACGGCGCCGACGCCTTCGAGATTGATCGCGCAGGGCACACCGCCGACCAGCCAGTTCGGGTGCGGGTTCTTGCCGCCGAAAATGGTGTGCACCTTGACGATTTCCTTCTGGAAATCGAGAGCTTCAAGGTAGTGCGCGACGGCCATCAGGTTGGCTTCGGGCGGCAGCTTGTAGGCCGGGTTGCCCCAGTAACCGTTCATGAAGGGGCCGAGCTGGCCCGATTCGACGAATTTCTTCAGGCGGTTCTGGATGTCACGGAAATAACCCGGCGAGGACAGCGGCCAGCTGGAAATGCTTTGCGCCAGCGTCGAAGTGGCCTTGGGATCGGCCTTCAATGCCGACACCACGTCGACCCAGTCGAGCGCATGCAGATGATAGAAATGCACCAGGTGATCATGCACGTACAGGTTCAGCTGCATGATGTTGCGGATGGTGTTGGCGTTTTCCGGAATCTTGATGGAAAGCGCATCCTCGACGGCGCGCACCGAAGTCAGCGCATGCGTGCCGGTACAGACGCCGCAGATGCGCTCGGTGAAGGCCCAGGCGTCGCGCGGATCGCGGCCCTTGAGAATGACTTCCAGACCGCGCCACATCGTGCCCGTAGACACCGCATTGCGGATGACATTGTTGCTGTCGAGATTGACCTCGACGCGCATGTGACCTTCGATGCGGCAAACCGGATCAACGACCACGCGCTTGCCGGAGTTATCGACCTTGAAGCCTTGAGTTTCGTAGGCCATCTTATTTTTCTCCCTTTTGTTCTTCGCTGGTGCTGGCCGATTCGCCAGCCTTCTGGCGGGCACGGGCCAGTGCAGTGACCGCCGCGTGAGCAGCAATCGCCGCGCCCACGGTGCCGGCCGTCGCCTTGCCAATGGTGTCGGCATTGGCTTCGACGCCAAAGGCCTTGATGTCGGTGACCCGGTCGTAGAACGAGCCCTTGTCCCAGAAACCTTCTTCCGAGCAGCCGATACAGCCGTGGCCGGATTGCACCGGCCAGCTGACGCCGCCATTCCAGCGCATCGACGAGCAGGCGTTGTAGGTCGTCGGGCCCTTGCAGCCCATCTTGTACAGGCAGTAACCCTTGCGCGAACCCTCGTCATCCCAGGCTTCGGCGAACTGGCCGGCGTCGAAATGACCGCGGCGATAACACTTGTCGTGGATGCGTTGACCGTAGAACATCTTCGGCCGACCCTGGCGGTCGAGCTCGGGAATGCGATCAAAGGTCAGCATGTAGGTCACGACGCCAGTCATGACTTCGGCAATCGGCGGGCAACCCGGCACGTTGATGATCGGCTTGTCGGTAATGACCTTGTGCACCGGCGTCGCGCGCGTCGGATTCGGCTTGGCGGCCTGCACGCAACCGTAGGAAGCGCAGGCACCCCAACTGATGATGGCCTTGGCGTCGGCACAGGTTTCGCGCAGCTTTTCCACGAACGGGCGGCCGCCCTGGATGCAGAACATGCCGTCTTCGTTGAGCGGCGGATTGCCTTCGACGGCAACGATGTAATTGCCCTTGTACTTCTTCTTGACCTCGTCGAGGATCGCTTCGGCCTGGTGGCCGGCGGCAGCCATCAGCGTGTCGTCGTAATCGAGCGACAGCATCGACAGCACGACGTCCTTGGTCAGCGGATGCGCCGAGCGGATGAAGGATTCGGAACAGCAGGTGCATTCCAGGCCATGCAGCCACAACACCGGCGTGCGCGGCTTGTTTTCCAGCGCATGGGCGATGGTCGGCGCAGCGGCGCTGCCGAGGCCGAGCGAGGTCGCCGTCAGGCTGCAGAACTTGAGGAAGCTGCGCCGGGTAATCCCCTGGCGGCGCAGCACTTCGTAAAAGGTTTCAGTCACTGGCGTTTCCCCCGTCGTTTTTTCTCGTGTGAGGCGGAAACGCAAGGGCTGTGCCACCAGCCCAGCAGGGGCATTTATTGTTTTAAATCAATATTCCGGGATTTAATCCAGCAAATTTGACGACAGCCCCGGCAGCACAAAATGGCTACCTGCCTACCGCAGTGGAAGCACTGCTTCCACCACTTTTGCGGTCAACTACCTGGAAAGGGCAAAATTCAAGCAGCCAGCAAGTAGGTCGGGTTAGCGCAGCGTAACCCGACATCTGCGACGGTAACTGGCGTCTGTCGGGTTACGCCCCGTGGGCTAACCCGACCTACGGGCTTTTGCGGTCAACGGCCTGGAAAGGGCAAAATTCAGGCGGCCAGACGACAGGCCAGTATGCGACAGCCGCGAGCCCGTCAGTATTTCTTGAAAAAGGCCTTGAGCTTGTCCTGGTCGGCAAAATCCCTCAGCTGGGCTTGCAGCCGGGCGAGTTCGGCTTGCATGTTGAACAATTCCGCGCTGATTGAGCGCTCTACCTCGGCCGGTAGCAGCTTGCCGTAATGGCGACGCATCAGGGCGCGGAAAGGGGCGGTCAGGTGTTCGAGCTCGCTTTTGAGTTCCTTGAGCTGGTGACTGAACAGCGCCTGGTAATGCTTGCGTTGCTGTTCGCCGAGCTGAGCCAGGTGCTCGGTGTCGATCTGTTCGATTTCGAGTTGCAGGTTGAGGAGCTGCAACAGGTCGCCCTTGGCGTAGGCGTCATTGACCCGCTGCATCAGGGCGGTCTTGCGTTCGCGTTCTGCCGGATCGCTTTCCCGGTCAGGGTGCAGGGCACTGGCCAGCTTGCGAAAAACCGTACGCACTGTCTGGCTGGCCTCGGCCTGGGCTTGCTCGGCCTTGCTCGGCGCCTTCTCCCTGGCGGGTTTCCGGCTGCCACGCGAGGCCGGCTCCTCAGCCTGATCACGGCCACCGGCCATCCGTTCCGCCATCACCTCCGCCATCGACTGATCGGCATAGTCGTCGGGCTCACCGCCGAAAATGGCGGCCATCAGCTGGCTTTCGACCGCTTGCTGCTCGGCCTCGATCTCGGCATAGGAATGCTGGCTGTAGCGATCATGCAGGGCCTGGATATCGGGGTTGGCTTCGTGCGCATTGAGCAGGTGGTCGGCGCAGATCTCAATGATGGCTGCGCTCACCTTGCGGCGTTGTACCTTGCCGGTCAGCATGCCTTTGGTTTGCAGCGCCGTCTCGAGCACAAACGCAATCTGGCAATGCGTCCGCTCGATCTCGGCCTCGACTGGCTTGAGTTCGTTGTCGATGCGCTGCAGATAGCGGGGAATGCCTTCGCGCCACGCCTCGACCTCGCGGCGCATGCCCTCGATCTGCTTGATCAGGGTATGCAAACGAGCTTGCGCCTTGTCCGCCGGCTTGTTCCGGGAGAGGCTGGCGACCAGGCTGGTAGCGCGCACCGGGGCTGGTTCGGCGAACAGATCGCTTGCGGCCCCAGATCGAGGGGAGACTTTTTCATGAGCATGGCCCAGCGTGACAATGGAAGGCGACATTCTATAGCTACGGTACGCCGCACCGGAAGCAGGGCGTCCAACAGGATCACGCCGCTGCAGCAAGTATTCACAGCCCCCATGGAAGCACATAACATTTTCAAATATACTGAAACGCTATGCCTTCACAGTGAAGCGCCAACCGCGCGCATAAGCGATTTTCATCAATGAACCCCCGCCCCCTGCTCGAAAACACGCCCTCCGCAGATCGCGCGGCAGGGCATGGGTGCGCAGCAAGCGTGCTCGTAGATGCATTGGCCGGGGATGAAAGCCTGACGGCACGGCTGTTTTCCAAGCCACTGATCGGAACGCCTGCTCAAGCGCAACGTGACATGACGCCAGCTCGGCTCGGCACGGCTCGGCTCGGCTCGGCGCACAATTCAGCGCTAATTAAATCGTCATCCCCGCGTAGGCGGGGATCCAGTTCGTTGATTTTTCGCGAAACCGCGCGTCCCCCAAGCATTCACAAGCTCAGCTCGCCCAGGCAAAGCCTCCTGCCTGGCGCCACGCTTGCGCCAAAATTCAGCCCAAACCTGCATTTTCACATCCCCTCAGTCACGCCAAAGGCATGTTTTAAAGGGAGTCAGCATGGCTTAGCGCTGCATGAAACAGGCATTTCTCGATAGCAATCTGGCAGTTCAAACGGCAATTTTTAGTCACAGACAAGAGGGCAGCAAAAATGAATATCAATGGCACCACGGGTAACGACACGCTGGATGGCGGGCTGGGCAATGGCAATGACACACTGCTGGGCGATACAGGCAACGACACCTACAAGCTGTTCGACACTGGCGATGTCGTCGTTGAACAACTTGGTGCCGGGAGCGATTTCGTCAATAGCTGGCTGACGGCGTACACCCTCCCCGACAATGTCGAAAACGGCCGGGTAATCCTGAAGACGGCGGCGAACCTCAACGGCAATGACTTGAACAACCTGCTCGCGGCAGGAGATGGCGACAACATCCTGAATGGCTTGGCCGGGAATGATACTGTCAGCTATGTCCCGGCCAAGGCCGGGGTGATCGTTGACCTGAACATCACCGTGGCCCAGGCCACCGGCGGTTCCGGCAGCGATACGCTGCTCAATATTGAAAACCTGAAAGGGAGCCCCTTTAACGATGTGCTCACGGGCAATGCTCTGGCCAACATCCTCAATGGCGGCGCGGGGGCGGACACGCTGGCCGGCGGCGCAGGCAATGACACGCTCAAAGGTGGTATTGGGAATGATGTATTGCTGGGCGGTGCGGGCAATGATGTGCTGAAAGGCGGCGCAGGAAATGACATTCTGACTGGCGGGCAAGGGGCTGACCGCTTCAGCTTTATCGAATTGGGGGCCAATAACGGGGATTCCGGTTACTCATCGATCAAAACCATCACCGACTTTATGTCGGGGAAGGACAAGCTGGTCTTTGCCGCCCACAAGTTTGATGGTGCCAGCCTGACCGGTAAGTATGTCGAAAATCTGACGGCTGCGGCGAGCCTGGACGAGGTGAAGTTGGCTGCTGTCGCGGCACATGATGCGGGCGCTCAATACTACTTTGCGGTTTTTGAAGGTGATGGCTACCTGTTTGCCGACGACGCAGCCGATGGCTGGGGCGATGTCATCAAGCTGGCGGGGAAGACCGATATGGCGGCGACGGACATCACCGTGACCGGCAGCCAAGCCGGCAAGGCGGTCATCGACCTGGGCGCTGACGGCAAGCTGATTGCGCCGGTGCAGGTCGAAGGCAAGTGGTATTACTACTGGGATCGTAGTGGCGATGGCAGCCGTGCCGATGCCGGTAGCCTGCATGGAGGTGTGGACGACATGACGCACGACGAACTAGACAGCATTTTCACCCAGGACATCAACGGCAACCTCAATCCTGGCAGCGACACCACCGACACCTACCGTTATGGCATGCTAAACGGGGTCAAGCTGGCCTTGCCGACGGCCAATGGTGGCATGGCTTATCCGAACGGGATCCAGGCTTACCTAGCGGGTACGAGTGTGCAGGATGGGGCGACAAATAACTCGATGTACGATGAACTGCTGGCGATTTGGGATGCGCATAACGGTGCAGGCATGGGGCTATATGACGATGGAACGCCAGCCGGCTGGGGGTTCGTCTACTGGTCGGCTACGCCTTCGGCGTCGGAACACGCCTATGTCAATTTCTACTATGGCCTCGTCGGCGACGACCCCGACTACTACGGCATTTACGCAGCCCTTCAGGTGCTCTGACGGTTGTTGGGTCCAGAGCAGTTTTTTCTACGCGCACTTAAAGCATTTAATAGAAGCACTTAATAGGGCCGGACACGATTTAGTTATTTATCATTACGCAAAAGCGGGCATCCACTTCCTTGAAGCTTCTGGATTCCCGCCCACGCAGCACTGACATCCTTGCGATTATTCAGACTGCTTTTTTGGCCGCCCTTTTGCCAAAGCTGCGCTTCTTCGTTGTGAAGCAACAATGCGGGTCAGGTGAGGTTTTCGCGCCTACCCAATCCTTCGGCGATCAGCGTCAGCACCAGCGTATTGAGAGACACGCCCTCGGCCTTGGCTCTGGTGGACAACCTGGCATGGATGGATTTCGGCACACGCGCGACAAACTTGCCGGATGCCCCCGGTGCGGCAGCATCCTCCGGGCTGAATGACGGCAAGCGCCGACACCACGGCAATAAACGCATCACGTCCATTGTCACTGCCGCGACCTCGGTTTCTCCATCGGCCATGCCGACAGGGCAATCATGGAAGGTAATAAAATTTGACATACAGCACTTTAAATCAGAACAATGTGCCGTATGACAAACATTAAACTCCCCTACCCCATCGACGTCCGGGATAGTCTGCAGCAACTGGGCGAGCGCATCGCCATCGCCCGCAAGGCCGCCGAATGGCGGCAAACCGACCTGGCTGAGCGCGCCGGCATCGGCCGTTCAACGCTGATCGAAATCGAAAAAGGCTCGCCCTACGTCAGTATCGGCAACTATCTGGCGGCCCTGTGGGCGCTGAACACCCTCGCCGACATCGACAAAATCGCCATCCTCGAATCCGACAGCCATCGCCTGATGGCCAGCAAACTCCCCCGGCGAGTGCGCAATGGCTAAAAAATCAACGCCGGTTCTGGTGTATCGCCCCGAAGAAAGCTCACCGCGCCGCGCCGGCATCTTCAGCTGGTCAGCCGCAACGCGTGTCGGCGAATTCACTTACGACGCTGCCTATCTACAGGACGAAAAAGCTGTTTCCCTTGACCCCATGGCCTTGCGCTTCAAGCGTTCGGCGATCAAGGAAGCCAGGCAAAACGGCATCTTCGGCATCTTTCGCGATGCCGGGCCGGATGCCTGGGGGCGCGACCAGCTCTACCGCGAACACGGCGACCTCGATGATTTCGATTGCCTGCTCAAGGGGCCCGGGGACGGCGTCGGCAACCTGGTTTTCGGAGAAGAAGCCAAGGCCCTGCAGGCCTATTCGCTCAGCGCGCTGAATGAAGTCGCGCGCGGTTTCCCGCCCGAAAACTCACAGATCGCCGCCGCCATTCACCCGACCACCAGTATGGGCGGCGCCAAGCCCAAACTCCTGGTGGAAGACGACGGCAGTTTCTGGATCGCCAAATTTCCGGAAAAAGGCGACCCCCGGCGTTTTCTGGCTGCCAACGAACACGTCATGCTGGAGATGGCCAGGGATTGTGGCATCGACGTCGCCATCTCACGACTCCACACCCTCCCCGATGAACGCCAGATCATTCTGGTTCGCCGTTTTGACCTGAGTTTGCGCGACGGCGCGCTGACCCGCAAAGGCTTTGCCAGTGCTCATACCCTCCTGGGCCTGGGTGACCCCAGGGACGATGGCCGCAAGAAAAGCTATTTGCGCTTTGCCGACGAAACCCTGCGCTGGACCGGTCGGCAATATGGAAAAACCATCTGGCAGCGACTGGCCTATAACGCCATGGTCGGCAATGTCGACGACCACCCCAGAAATCACGCGCTGATCTTCGCTGCCGGTGGCTGGCAACTCTCGCCAGCTTTCGACATTGTCGCCTCCGACCGCCAGGACCACGTCGCCCTGTGCATGCGCTTTCATCAGGAAGGCGCAGTCGCCACGCCAGAAACCCTGCTGACCTCCGCCATCCTGTTCGGCATCGCCGCGGAAGAAGCCATCGCCACCCTCCGCCAAATGGCGAGAAACATCCTCGAAACCTGGCGAGGCCGATTTGAAAACATCGGCGCGGAAGCAGCGCACCTGGAAAAACTTGCTGGCGCCTTCAATATGGCTCGCCGGGTGCTGGAACATCCTTTCCCGCCCATCCCCGCCACCAACAAGCGCGAGCGGCCTCGCTATCGCTCGCGCTGAGTCAGCGAAACTTTTCTTCCAAGCATTATCGGGCGTCGGTTTTCCTGGCGGTTTTTGTTTGATGATCATCAATCTGCCGGTACACTGGCGCGCTCATAATTCGTGCCTGATTTTTCGCGGTTTTTTCTGATGCTCGAAGCTGACAATCTGGAATGCGTGCGCGGCGAACGCCGCCTGTTCGCAGGGCTCGGCTTCAAGCTCGAAGCCGGCGAACTGCTGTATTTGCAAGGCAAAAATGGCGCCGGCAAGACCAGCCTGTTGCGCATGCTGATCGGCCTGTTGCCGCCGGAAGCCGGCGAAATTCGCTGGCGTGGCCAGTCCATCGACAAGGCCAGCGAGGAATTCCGTGCCGAGCTTTGTTACCTTGGTCACCTCAACGCCATCAAGGAAGAATTGACGCCGCTGGAAAACCTGCTCGCCGCCGCCCGCCTGGCCGATGAGGAACTCTCCGAAGACGATGCGCTCGATGCGCTGGAGCAGGTTGGTCTGGCCGGGCGCGAGGATCTGGCCTGCAAATACCTGTCGCAAGGGCAAAAACGCCGCGTCGCGCTGGCCCGCCTGGTCAAGGAACGCCGCGCCTTATGGATACTCGATGAACCTTTCGTCGCCCTCGATGTTGCTGCGGTCGACTGGCTGGCAGGCATCATTTCCGCCCACCTGCAACGCGGCGGGCTGGCCGTGATGACGACGCACCAACGGGTGCAGATTCCCGCCGGCACCGTGCGCGAGCTGAGGCTCAGTTGATGGACACCCGCTGATGTTCAAGATCATCACCGCCGTGATCGGCCGCGATTTGAAACTGGCGATGCGCCGTCAGGCCGACATCGTTTCCGCGCTCTTTTTCTTCATCATTGTCGTCAGCCTCTTCCCGCTCGGCATCGGCCCGGAACCCGACCTGTTGCGCAAGCTCGCCCCCGGCGTGCTGTGGGTCGCCGCCCTGCTGGCGACCATGCTGTCGCTGCCCAAGCTCTTTGCCGATGACCACCGCGACGGCACGCTCGAACAACTGGCGCTGGCGCCGCACCCGCTCGGCCTGGTCGTGACCGGCAAGGTCATCGCCCACTGGCTGGTGTCCGGCCTGCCGCTGGCGCTGATTGCGCCGGTGCTCGGCATCCAGTTCGATCTGTCCACTGACGCGCTGATCGTGCTTACCGGCGCCATCCTGCTCGGCACGCCGGCGCTGTCCGGTATCGGCGCGATTGGCGCGGCGCTGACGCTCGGCTTGCGCGGCGGCGGCGTGCTGATCTCGCTGCTGGTGCTGCCTTTGTATATCCCGGTGCTAATATTCGGCGCTGGCGCAGTTGATGCGACGGTGTCCGGGCTCGGGGGAGAAGGACATCTGTCACTACTCGCCGCCATTACCTTTGCCTCTCTTGGCTTCGCCCCCTGGGCGTCGGCCGCTGCCTTGAAGATCGCCCTCGAATGAAAGATCGTTTCAATCTCTATAAGTTTGCGTCGCCCGCCACGTTTTATCCGCTGGCCGGCGCGCTGATTCCCTACTTTGCCGCCGTGTCGGTGGTCTTCGGGCTGGCCGGGCTGTATCTCGGCATGCTCGTCGCGCCGACCGATTTCCAGCAGGGCGAAGGCTACCGGATCATCTTCATCCACGTCCCGGCCTCCTGGATGTCGATGTTCATTTACCTCGTCATGGCCTTCTGGGCAGCCATCGGTCTGGCTTTCAACACCCGCCTGTCGGGAATGATGGCGCAGGCGCTGGCGCCGACTGGCGCGCTGATGGCCTTCCTGTCGCTATGGACCGGCGCGCTGTGGGGCAAGCCGATGTGGGGCGCGTGGTGGGTCTGGGATGCGCGCCTGACCTCCGAACTGATCCTGCTCTTCCTCTACATCGGCTACATGGCGCTGACCGCCGCCATCGACGACCCGCGCCGCTCGGACAAGGCCGGCGGACTGTTGCTGCTGGTCGGTGTGGTTAACGTGCCGATCATCTATTTTTCGGTGAAGTGGTGGAACACGCTGCATCAGGGTTCGAGCATCAATATGGGCAAGTCGTCAATGGCTGAAACCATGCTCTGGGGCATGCTGCTGATGGCCATGTGCTTCTGGATGTATTCGATTGCCGTCGCCTTGATGCGCGTGCGCACCATCATGCTCGAACGCGAGCGCCACACCGACTGGGTCAAGGCTGAATTGTCCGGAGAGGGCAAATGATCTACTGGCACAGTTTTGCCGATTTTCTGGCCATGGGCGGCTATGGTTTTTACGTCTGGGGATCGTTTGGCCTCACCGCTGCGATCATGGTTATTGAACCGATCATGGTCGCCCGCAATCGAAAGACCACTATCGCCCGTTTGAAGCGCCAGATTCGCGCAGAAGCAAGGAACATCTCCGAATGAAATCCCGTCACAAGAAGCTCGCCCTGATTGGCGGCGCCCTGGCCATCATCGGCATCATCGCCGCGCTGGTGCTGAACGCCCTGAACAGCAACATCGCCCTCTACATCTCGCCGACCGACGTCGCCGCCGGCAAGGCGCCGCAAGGCCAACTGTTCCGCATCGGCGGTCTGGTCAAGGAAGGCAGCCTGACGCGCGAGGCCGATGGCGTGACCATGCGTTTCATCGTCACCGACACCGACAAGGATCTGACGGTCAATTACAAGGGCATCCTCCCCGACCTGTTCAAGGAAGGCAAAGGTGTCGTCGCCCAGGGCAAACTGACTGAAACCGGTACCTTCGCCGCTACCGAAGTGCTGGCCAAGCACGACGAAAACTACATGCCGCCGGAAGCCGCCAAGGCCGTCGGCGATGCGGCCAACCGCGCTGCCGACAAGAAAGCTGCCGCAGCTAACGCGCCCGCCGCTACTGAAAAACCGAAAGCAGGCTACTAAGCATGATTCCAGAACTTGGTCATTTCGCGCTGATTCTCGCGGCGCTGGTCGCCCTTGTCCTCGGCGTTTTCCCGCTGCTGGGCGCGCACAGCCACCGCCAGTCGTGGATTGCGCTGGCCCGGCCGGCGGCCAGCGCGATGGCGCTACTGCTGACGATTTCCTTCGGCTGCCTGATGCAGGCCTTCGTCGCCAACGACTTTTCCGTTTTGTACGTCACCCAGCACTCGAATTCGCTGCTCCCCATCCAATATCGCGTTGCGGCGGTCTGGGGCGGCCACGAAGGTTCGCTGCTGCTGTGGATGCTGATGCTGACCTGGTGGGCTTTTGCCGTCGCCATGCTGTCCCGCTCCCTGCCGGAAGCGATGGTTGCCCGCGTGCTCGGCACCCTCGGCCTGGTCGGTTTCGGCTTCATGCTCTTCATCCTGATCACCTCCAACCCCTTCGAACGCCTGCTGCCCGGCGCCGCCGAAGGCCGCGACCTGAATCCGCTGTTGCAGGATTTCGGTCTGGTCATCCACCCGCCGCTGCTCTACATGGGCTACGTCGGCTTCTCGGTGGCCTTCGCCTTTGCCATCGCCGCGCTGCTGTCGGGTAAGCTTGACGCCGCCTGGGCGCGCTGGTCGCGGCCCTGGACGATGGCCGCCTGGTGCTTCCTGACGCTGGGTATCGCCATGGGCTCGTGGTGGGCTTATTACGAACTGGGCTGGGGCGGCTGGTGGTTCTGGGATCCGGTGGAAAACGCTTCCTTCATGCCCTGGCTGGTCGGCACGGCGCTGATCCACTCGCTGGCGGTCACTGAAAAACGCGGCAGTTTCAAGAACTGGACGGTCTTGCTGGCGATTTCGGCGTTCTCGCTGTCGCTGCTCGGCACCTTCCTCGTCCGTTCGGGCGTATTGACTTCGGTGCACGCCTTCGCCACCGATCCGCGTCGCGGCATCTTCATCCTGCTGTTTCTGGTCGCCGTGATCGGTTCCTCGCTGACGCTGTTCGCCGCCCGCGCCCCCAAGGTCGGGCTGGGCGGGCGCTTCGGCCTGATTTCACGGGAATCGCTGCTGCTGACCAATAACGTACTGCTGGTTGTCGCCTGCGCCACGGTGCTGCTCGGCACGCTGTATCCGCTGCTGATCGACGCCCTGGGCGTGGGCAAGATTTCGGTCGGCCCACCCTACTTCAATGCCGTCTTCGTGCCGGTGATGACGCCCCTGCTCTTCCTGATGGGGGTCGGCCCCTTCGCCCGCTGGAAGGATGCTTCGGTGAAGGACATCGTCCATACCGTCAAATGGGCGCTGGTCGTCGGCGTGCTGGTCGCCGTGGCCTTGCCGCTGGTGTATGGCCAATGGAGCGCCCTGACTGCGCTCGGCCTGTTGCTCGCCACCTGGATTGTTGTCGCTGGCGCCATCAACTTCATCGAGCGCGTGCAGCATACCCGCGCCGGCCGCAGCTTCCTGGCCGCCGCACTGACCCAGCCGCGCAGCTTCTTCGGCATGCACCTGGCGCACTTCGGGATGGCCGTCTTCGTCGTCGGCGTGACCATGGTCTCGAGCTTCCAGGAAGAAAAGGACGTCAAGCTGGCGCCCGGCCAATCAACCGATGTGGCCGGTTACCACTTCACCTTCAATGGCGTCAAGGCTGTCCAGGGGCCGAATTACACGGCCGCCCAGGGCGACTTCGATCTGGCGGTGGACGGCAAATTCCAGCGCAAAATGAACCCGGAAAAGCGCAATTACCAGTCCTCGACGATGCCGATGACCGAAGCCGCGATTGACGCCGGTTTCCTGCGCGACGTTTATGTCTCGCTCGGCGAACCCATCGACCGTAACCAACCGGAAGGCGAATGGGCGGTGCGTGTTTATTACAAGCCTTTTGTCGACTGGATCTGGGGCGGCTGCATCCTGATGGCGCTCGGCGGCCTGCTCGCCCTGCTCGACCGCCGTTACCGCGTCAAGGCGCGCCAGGGTGACAAAACCAGCGCCACTGTTCCCGCCGGAGTCCAACAAGCATGAATCGTTATTACTGGATCGTCGGCGCCTTCGCCGGCCTCGTCGCGCTGCTCGCCGTCGGCCTCAACCTGAACCCGCGCGACGTTCCTTCACCACTGGTTGGCAAGCCGGCGCCGGCCTTCACGCTGAATCAACTGGCCGAGCCGGAAAAAACCCTGTCGCCCAAGGACATGCAAGGCAAGGTCTGGCTGCTCAATGTCTGGGCTTCGTGGTGCGTTTCCTGCCGCCAGGAACATCCGGTGCTGGTCGAGTTCTCCAAAACTGCTGGCGTACCGCTGGTCGGCCTGAACTACAAGGAAGTGCGGGGTGACGGCGAATTCGACATGGGCAAGATGCCGGCCGCCGAAGAGAAAAAACTGGCTTTCCAGCGCGCCAGCCAGTGGCTGGGCCAGCATGGCAATCCCTACACGCTGACGGTCATGGACCTCGACGGCCGCGTCGGCATCGACTACGGCGTCTATGGCGTGCCGGAGACCTACGTCATCGACAAGGCCGGCGTCATCCGCATGAAGCACACCGGGCCCATTTCACCGGATGTGCTGGGCCAGAAAATCATGCCGCTGCTCGCGGAGCTGAACAAATGAAGCGCCTGTTGATCCTGGTTTTTGCCCTTTTCATGGGGTCGACCGCAATCGCCGTCGATAGCGCCACCGAAGCGGCAATGGCCGCCGACCCGGTCGCCGAAAAGCGCCTGCAGGGGCTGTCCGAAGAACTGCGCTGCCTGGTTTGCCAGAATCAGACCATTGCCGATTCCAACGCCGAGCTGGCGCAGGATCTGCGACGCGAAATTCGCAGCATGATCAAGGATGGCAAGAGCGACAGCCAGATCATCGACTTCATGGTCGTCCGCTACGGTGACTTCGTGCTCTACCGGCCGCCGGTCAAGGGCATTACCCTGCTGCTATGGGGTGGCCCGGTGGCCCTGCTGATCTTTGGCCTCCTCGCCCTGCGCAGCTACCTCAAACGCCGCGCCCTGCGCGTTGCCGAACAGGATCGGCCGCTGACTGCCGATGAGACCCGCCGCGCCGATGCGCTGCTCAAGGAAATCGACCAATAATGACCCAGTTTTTCATCTTCGCGCTACTGCTCTGCGTCGTCACCGCCGCCTTTATCGTCCCGCCGCTGTGGCGTGCTCGGCGCACCGCCGGCACCAGCCAGAGCGAACGCAAGGCCACCAACATCGCCATCTTCCGTGACCAGCTGGCCGAGCTGGAGCGCGAGAAAAGCGAGGGCTCACTGGCCATTGCCGACTTTGACCAGGCGCATCGCGAATTGCAGCGTCGCCTGCTCGAAGAAAACGAACCCGGCGATGGCGACCAGCAGCCCGATGAGCAAGCGCCCAGCCGCCGCCTGGCGATCATCCTGGCCATCGCCCTGCCAGCGCTGGCACTGCTCGGCTACGGCAGCATGGGCAATCCGCGCGCCCTGGACCCGACCCAGCTCGTCGCCCCGCCCAAGATGTCGCAGGAGCAGATTGAAGGCATGGTCGCCAAGCTGGCAGAACGGATGCAGGCTAATCCTGACGACAGCAAGGGCTGGCTGATGCTCGGCCGCTCGTACAAGACCATGGGCCGCTACGCCGAAGCCGCTGCCGCTTACGGCAAGGCAGAAAAACTCATCGACGAAGATCCCGACCTGCTCGCCAGCTACGCTGAAACCATCGCCATGGCCAACGGCAAGGGACTGCAGGGCAAACCGGTACAACTGATCGAGAAAGCCCTCAAACTCAATCCCCAGCACGGCCACAGCCTCTTCCTCGCCGGTGCCGCTGCCATGGAACGCGGTGACCGCAAGGCCGGCATCGCCTACTGGGAAGCGCTGTTGCCGCAGGTCGAGCCGGACTCCGAGATCGACCAGATGCTGCGCGATGGCCTCGCGAAAATGAAACAGGCCAAATAAGTGGTCGACCTGGCGCGGCGCGGCTTCTTTCGCGGTCGACCGCGCCCACAGGCCGAAAACCGCCCGCCCTGGGCGTTGGCCGAGCCCGACTTCATCGACCGCTGCACACGCTGCAACGACTGCCTCAAAGCCTGCCCGACGGGCATCCTGATCCCCGGCGACGGCAACTACCCGACGGTTGATTTCAGCCGTGGCGAATGCACTTTCTGCGGCGATT
>JAVBXO010000253.1 GCA_030824535.1 Azonexus sp.
CAGCGCATGGCGAGCAGGGTGTCGGCGGAGGTCGAGAGCTGGACGCGGTCGACGACTTGCAGCGTGGCGAGGTCGATGTCGGGCTGGAAGAAGCGGTTGAACAGCGCGACGCCGGCGGCGCCAGCGGCTTCGGCGCTGCGCACGAAATGCGGCAGCGAGGAGAAGAACGGCGACAATTTCAGGCAAATTGGCAGGTCGACCGTAGATTTGAGCTCGCGCAGCAGCGTCAGGTAGCGTTCTTCGACCTGTTCGCCGCTTTCACTGGCCTGGCCGGCGAGGTACCAGACGTTGAGTTCGAGCGCGTCGGCCCCGGCTTGCTACATTTCGCGGCCGAGTTCGAGCCAGCCGCTGGGCGAGGTGCCGTTGAGGCTGGCGATGACCGGGATGGCCAGGCGCGATTTGAGGCGCTGGATTTGTTCGAGATAGCCGTCGAGCTTGCTCTGGTAGGCGTCCAGCCCCGGCAGGTGGCCGGGGGATTCACCAAAATGCACAGGATGGACGAGGAAGCGGTCGATCATCTGCTCGTCGTTGATGACTTCTTCCTCGAACAGCGAGTGCATGACGATGGCCGCCGCGCCGGCGTCTTCGAGGTGGAGCACGGCGTCGAGGTCGCGGCTGAGCGGCGAGGCCGAGGGCACCAGCGGGTTTTTCAGGCGCAGGCCGAGGTAAGTGGTGCTCAAGTCAGGGGTGCTCAGGTCAAGCATGGGGGTTCTCCTTGTCGTCGCTCTTTGCCGGCTGGGCGAGCATGGCTTCGGGCAGGGCCATTTCCGAGAGTTCGACGTATTCCTGGTGGCGCAGCCGCGCTTCCTGCCCGGCCTGGGCGATGAAGCGGGCGGAGTTTTCGGGATGCAGGCGTTCGAGCACGCTGAAGCGCGCTTCGTTGCGGGCAAAGTCGCCGTAAGGCACGCTGGGCGCGGCGCTGTCGACGAGCAGCGGGTTGCTGCCTTGCTCGCGGCGGCGCGGGTCGTAGCGCAGCAGCGGCCAGTGGCCGGATTTGACCGCCAGATCCTGCTGGTCGAGGTTGTGCGCGAGGTCGATGCCGTGGGCGATGCAGGGGCTGTAGGCGATGATCAGCGAGACGCCGGGGTAGCTTTCGGCTTCGAGGAAGGCCTTGAGCGTATGCACGTCCTTGGCCCCGTAGGCGACTTGCGCGACATAGACGTTTTCGTAGTCCATGGCGATGCGCGCCAGATCCTTCTTGCGCCCCGGCTTGCCGGCGGCGGCGAACTTGGCGACGGCGCCGAGCGGCGTGGCCTTGGAATTCTGGCCGCCGGTGTTGGAATAAACCTCGGTGTCGAGCACCAGGATATTGACGTCCGCGCCGGAACTCAGCACATGGTCGAGGCCGCCGAAGCCGATGTCGTAGGCCCAGCCGTCGCCGCCGATGATCCACACGCTGCGCCGGACGAGGTGTTCGGCAATCGCTGCCAATTGTTCAGCAGCCGGTGTGGCCAGTTGCGCCAGGCGCGCCTGCAATTCGCCGACGCGCTGGCGTTGCTCGTGGATGCCGGCTTCGCCGTGTTGCTCGGCGTTGAGCAGCGCTTCGACCAGGGCTTCGCCGACTTCCAGGCGCAGCGCCTTGAGCTGGGTGCGCGCGGCGGCGGCGAGCTGGTCGGTGGCCAGGCGCATGCCGAGGCCAAATTCGGCGTTGTCTTCAAACAGCGAATTGTTCCAGGCCGGGCCACGGCCGTCGGCGTCCTTGGTGTAGGGCGTCGTCGGCAGGTTGCCGCCGTAGATCGACGAGCAGCCGGTGGCGTTGGCGACCAGCATGCGGTCGCCGAACAGCTGCGTCGCCAGGCGGATGTAAGGCGTTTCGCCGCAGCCGACGCAAGCGCCGGAAAACTCGAAATACGGCGACAGCAGCATCGAGCCGGGCAGCGTGTTGCGCTTGGCCAGCTTGCGGTCGTAGTCGGGCAGCTTCAGGAAGAATTCCCAGTTGGCGACTTCGGCGGCGCGCAGCGGTGCCTGTTCGGCCATGTTGATGGCCTTGCGCGAGACATTGGATTTGTCGCGGATCGGGCAGACTTCGACGCACAGCGTGCAGCCGGTGCAATCCTCGGGCGCGACCTGGTAGGCCATGCGCCAGTCGGCCGGGTAATCCTTGCTGCGGATCTTCATCTGCTTGAAGCTCGGCGGCGCGCCCTCGCCTGCCGTCGCCGGATAGGCCTTGGCGCGAATGGCCGAATGCGGGCAGACGAAAACGCACTTGCCGCACTGGGTGCACAAATCGCTTTCAAGCACCGGGATTTCCAGCGCCAGATTGCGCTTTTCAAAACGCGCCGTGCCGGTCGGCCAGGTGCCGTCAATCGGGAAGAAAGACACCGGCAGCGTGTCGCCGTGGCCGGCAATCATCGGCAGCGTGACGCGGCGGATGAAATCGTCAGCGGCCACATTGGCGCTGATTTTTGCCGTTTCCAGGAGGTCGACCGCAGCCGGCAGTTCAACGCGTTGCAGACAGGCCAAAGTCCGGTCGATGGCGCGGAAATTCTGTTCGGCGATGCGCCGGCCCTTGTGACCATAGCTCTTTTCCACCGCATGCTTGATCGCGGCGATGGCCTCGGCCTGCGGCAGGATGCCGGAAATGGCGAAGAAGCAGGTTTGCATCACGGTATTGATGCGCCGGCCCATGCTGTTTTCGGCGGCGACGCGGTAGGCGTCGATGACGTACAGCTCGATGCGCTTGGCCTGCAACTGCTGGCGCATGCTCGCTGGCAGGCTGGCCCACAACGCCTCGGGCGGCACGGCGCTGTTCAACAGCAGCACTGCGCCGGGCGCGGCGTGGCGCAGCAGGTCGTGGGTTTCGAGGAAATGCGGTTGATGGCAGGCGACGAAACGGGCGTCGCCATCGCCGGTCAGGTAGGCCGAGTGAATCGGTTGCGGGCCGAAACGCAGGTGCGAGACGGTCATCGCGCCGGACTTCTTCGAGTCATAGACAAAGTAGCCCTGGGCGTACAAGTCGGTTTCGTCGCCGATGATCTTGATCGAATTCTTGTTCGCCGACACCGTGCCGTCCGAGCCGAGGCCGTAGAACACCGCGGCAAAGCTGTGCTGCGCGGCATCGCTGCGGAAATCGGCAGCAAAAGGCAGCGACAAGCCGGTCACGTCATCGTTAATGCCGACGGTGAAACGCTTTTTCGGCAATTCTGCGGTCAACGCCTCAAAAACAGCCAAAACCATGGCCGGCGTGAATTCCTTGGAGGCCAGGCCATAACGCCCGCCGATGATTTTCGGCAGGGTGGCGAAGCGTGGCGACTCGCTGCTGGCGTCTTCGGCCAGCGTCACCAGCACATCCTTGAACAGCGGCTCGCCATCGGCGCCCGGCTCCTTGCAGCGGTCGAGCACGGCAATCGCCTGGGCGCTGGTCGGCAAAGCTGCCAGCAAGTCCGCCGCCGACCACGGCCGGTACAGGCGCACCTTGAGCACGCCGACTTTTTCGCCACGGGCGACGAGGTGATCGACGGTTTCCTGCACCGTTTCCGCGCCCGAGCCCATCAAGACGATGACGCGCTCGGCGTCGGGTGCGCCGTGGTAATCGAACAGGCGATATTGCCGGCCGGTCAGCGCCGCGAAACTGTCCATTTGTTGCTGGACGATGGCCGGGAAGGCGTCAAAAACCGGGTTCTGCGCTTCGCGGGCCTGGAAGAAGACATCCGGATTCTGCGAACTGCCGCGCAATACCGGATGTTCCGGCGACAGCGCGCGGGCGCGGTGGGCGGCAATCGCAGCGGGGTCGAGCATTTTGTGCAGAATTTGATCGTCGACCGCAATAATCTTGGCGACTTCGTGCGAGGTGCGAAAGCCGTCGAAGAAATGCAGCAGCGGCAGGCGCCCGGCCAGCGTTGCCGCCGAAGCAATCGCCGCCATGTCCTGCGCTTCCTGGACCGAATTGGACGACAGCAGCGCAAAGCCGGTGCCGCGCGTCGCCATCACGTCGGAATGGTCGCCGAAAATCGACAGCGCATGCGTGGCGATGGCGCGAGCTGCGACATGGAAAACCGTCGGCGTCAGTTCGCCGGCGATTTTGTACATGTTGGGGATCATCAACAGCAGGCCTTGCGAGGCGGTAAAGGTCGTCGCCAGCGCCCCGGTTTGCAGTGCACCATGCACCGTACCGGCTGCGCCGCCTTCGGATTGCAGTTCGACGACGCGCGGGACGCTGCCCCAGACATTGGTGCGCCCAGCGGCCGCCCATTCATCGGACAGCTCGCCCATGCCGGACGATGGGGTGATCGGGTAAATCGCGATGACTTCTGAAACGCGATAAGCGACATTGGCGACGGCCTCATTGCCGTCGATGGTCAGCCTATTATTTTGGGTCATGGCAGTTCCTGTTCTCGTTGCGAATGCTGCAATGCAGCAAGTGCATTTTACGCCCGAGATCTAGAGTTCGCGCAAGACCTCATGGATCTGCGCCAGTTCGGCAAGCAGGCGCGGCAGACTGAGTGCCTTGCCGTCAGTCTGGCGCAGTTCAGCTTCGACGGCGGCAGCCAGATCGCCAAGTTCGCCGATACCAAGATTACGTGCCGCCCCCTTGAGCGTATGCGCCAGGCGCACGGCATCAAGCACTTGCCCTTCAGCCTGCAGCCGCTGCATCTCGGCGGCGAATCCCGCGGCAATCGTGTCCCGGAATTTCCTCAGCATGCGCAGATAAAAATCGATCTTGTTGCCGGTGAAACGCAAGCCCTCGGTCGTATCGATCCCCGGCAAGAGCGGCAGCGTGCCCCCCGTGCTGGCCGCTGCCGCATGGTGCGGCGGCAACTGCGGCGAAATATCGGCAACGCGCGAGCGGCGCCGGAGCAACTGGTCGATCACCAGCATCAGCTTGTCGAACACCACCGGCTTCGTCACATGCGCATCCATGCCGGCCGCCCGACTATCCGCCCGGTCGCGATCCATGGCCCCGGCCGTCAGGGCGACGATGGGCAGATCGGCATATTCAGGCAAACCGCGCAGGTAGCGCGTCGCGGTAAACCCGTCCATGACGGGCATCTGGCAATCCATCAGCACGATGTCCGGACGCCGCTTCCGGATTTCGGCAATCGCCCGCTCGCCATTGCCCGCCAGACGAACCTTGAGCCCCACCGTGGTGAGCAGGTCAGTCATCAGATCCTGGTTCAGATCGACATCGTCGACGACCAGCGCCTCGACGCCGCGCAGGTGGGTATAGGCCGCCACATCGAGACGGCGCACTGCCGACACCTTGGCAGGAATTTTCGGCAAGGCGAAGAGGCCGGCCAGCGCTGCATAAACCCGGCGCACGCTGCTGGGCTTGGCCAGGCGGGCAGCAAAACCTGCCGCCCCTGGCTCACCCGACAGCGCGGGATGGCTCAGAAAGATCTGCGAGGCCAGGAGCACCGCCGCCGGCGCACCGGGTCGCCGCGCCAGCACGCTCAGGCTGGTCTCGCAATCGAGCGGTGAACCATGCATGAAAACCGCCAGGCAGGCCTCCCCCCATTCTGGCGCTGCCGCCATTCGCCACTGCGCATGCGTCATCGACTCGGCTTGCAAACCAAGCTGCCGGCATTGATCGGCCAGGCTTGCGCCAATCTGGCGATGATCGGTAACAATCAATGCGGCCTTCCCGGCAAAACTGCGCAGGTAGCCTTGCAGGCGCTCAGCCCAGGAAGCATGCCCGGCATCCCAGCCCAGGCGCACCGTAAAGTGGAAAGTGCTGCCCTGACCAAGAACGCTGCTTATCCATATCCGGCCATCCATCAGCTCGACGATGCGCCGGGAAATGGCCAGCCCCAGTCCGGAACCGCCAAAACGCCGGCTGGTCGAGCTATCGGCCTGGGTAAACGCGGAAAATAGTGCCGCCTGCTGTTCCGGCGAAATGCCTATGCCCTCGTCGCTAACGCTGAAATGCAGTTCGGCGAGCCCATCGCGCACGTCGAGCAGGCGGCAGTTGAGGCGTAGATCGCCCTTGTCCGAAAACTTGATGGCATTGCCCAGCAGGTTGAGAATCACCTGCTTGAGGCGCAGGGGATCGCCAACGAACGCCCGACCGGCATCGGGCGCCAGGTCCACGATCAATTCCAGCCCCTTCTCCTCAATACGCCCGATCATTAGATCGCTGACTTCCTCGAGCAGGACCGCCATGTCGAATGCCACTTGCTCGACACTCATGCGCCCGGCCTCGATGCGCGAAAAATCGAGAATATCGTTGATGATGCCCAGCAGATGATCGGCGGCGATGCCGATCTTGGTCAGGTACTGCTCCTGCTGCGGACTCGGCTCGGCAAGCAGGCAGAGATCGGACAAGCCGATGATCGCATTGAGCGGCGTGCGCAGCTCGTGCGACATGTTGGACAGAAAATCGCCCTTGGCACGGCTGGCGGCCTCGGCCTGGTCCTTGGCCTGACTGAGCTCGCGGGTTCTCGCATCGACCATGTCGACCAGGTTGTCGCGGTGCAGGCACAACTCCTCGTTGGCCTCGCTCAGCAGTCGCTCGTTGTTGCACAGCGCCTCCTCGCGGGCTTTCAACTGGGCGATATTGCTGGCAACGACCACCGCACCTTCGAGTTTCCCGGCTCGCCCGTGCATCAGGCTGGCCCGTACCAGGTAAGGCAGGGAGGTCGTGCCATTGTTGTGCAGAAAACTCAGTTCCGCCTCGAAACCGCCGGACGAGGCGCGAATCACATCCAGCAGACCACGGCTTCCGGGCTCCAGTGACTGCAGCACGCCGTGCGCCGAATCGCTCAGGCAGGCTTCAAGAAAACTGCCGACCAACGCTTCCGGCGGATAAGCCAGGTCGGTAAAAAATGCCCGGTTGGCCCTGAGGATGCGCCCATCCGGACCGAGCAGGACGAAGATCTCGGCCATCGTATCAACCGCGCGCTCCAGGGCATTCAGCAATTGCAGCAGCTGTCCGCTCCGCTGCTGCAGCGCATCCTTCTGCAGCTCCTGCTCGTCGATTAACTGCTCCAGCGTCTCGGTCGTGACGGTCAGCTCGCTTTCCAGCGCCTGCTTGGCCTCGCGCAGAACCTCGAGTTCGTCACGCAGCTCACATTGATGTCGCCCCCCGGCCTGCGGCCAGCCGGTACGAATCCGCTCGACGGCCAGGGCAACAGCAACAGCGACCGGCAGCGACAAGCCTGGGGCAAAAGTCCGGACCGTCACCACCTCAGCCAGCAGCAAGGTAATCTTCGGCAAGGGCCGGCAAACTTCTCGGGCGGCTGCCAGCAGGTGACCAACACCGGCACCGTGACCACCGCCGAACACGCCTTCGCAGGCGACCTCGTCGGCGGTCAGCTCGTGCAAGCGCCCCGCTTCTTCACCAGCGAGAGCATCGACGATCAGGATTTCCGCACCGCCCTCAAACCATACCAAGGCATCGAGCCCGCGAACGCCGGCGTCGATAACCTGGACGCCGGGCCCCAGTGAGAGCGCCTGCAGGGCGAGGCAGACGGCCTGACCAAAGCCATCGTCGCCGTGCAGGGGATTGCCAAAACAGAGAATGCGCAGGCGCTCGTCCCCGAATTCAGACATTGAAGTGAATTTTGTTGCCGCGTTCGACGAAATGGACCGTACATACCAGGCAAGGGTCGTGGGAGCGCACGATGTGACCGATCTGCAGCGGCCTTTCTGGATCGGGAACGCTCAGGCCGATGATGCTGCGCTCCCAGTGACCATGCTCACCGCTACTATCGCGCGGCGAAGCATTCCAGGCGGTCGGCGTGACGATCTGGTATTTGTCGATCACCCCATCCTTGACGCGCAGCCAGTGGCCAAGCGCTCCGCGCGCCGCCTCGACCAGGCCGTAACTTTCCCCGTCGGGCCACACCTGCGGCACGGCGGCCAGGATGTGCGGTTCGCCGAGATGGCCCTGCAGCTGCCTCAGGTTCTCGCCCATCGCCTTGAGCAGCCAGCCCGCCCGCCGCAGGCGCGCAAACTGGCGCAACCAGGCACTGTCCCCCTCGCTGGTGAAAAGCTCGCTGATCAGCGCCTCGCCAGCGATGCGCAGTTCGGCCAGCGGCCCGGTCTGGACCACCTTGTCGCCGTAGCGCGGGGCCTTGGCCCAGGTATACCGGTCGCTATGCGGCCGGTAATCGGGAATGGTCTCGCCTTGCCAGGGATGCCGCCCACCCTCGTAACCAAAGAACCAGCTGTGCCGGATATGCTCGTTGATCCGCTGCTGATCGAGGGCTTCGACGCAAGCGCTGTCGGCGTTGAAAAAACCTGCAGGCAATTCGTGCCCGGCGTCGCCAGGACGGATATTGACGCCGTAGCTGAGCAGGTTGCCAGTCCCCGCGCCAAGGCGATGCAAGCCGGCATCACGGGCAATCCGTTCGAGCAGGCCGAGGGCACTGCGCGCCCGCGCCGGCGCCGCCAGCCAGCGCGCATGCGCGGCGGCGCTGTCGATGGCCATCCAGGCCTCGAGATCATCGCCGATTACCGTCGTCTCGAACCACTCGCGGGTATTGGCGAGAATTTCCTCGGCCTCGATCAAGCGCTTGGCAGTCGCCGGCTGGGTAATCCCCCCGGGCAGCATGTAGGTGGAGTGTGGCCATTGGCCGCCGAAAATGGCCACGATACCCAGCAAATCGCGCGTCGTTTTCAGGCAGGCGCGGGCAACGCTGCCCTTGAAGGGGGTGAATGCCGCCGCCAGTTCGGCGGCGAGCGGGTGTCCGGCATACACCGGATCGCAGAAATCCGGCGCGAAAAAGAGGAAAGTCTGGCGCAAGTCGCTCTGCAGGGTTTCCGTCATCAGGCAGAGGTTGCGCACCAGCACCGCGTGCCCCGGCGGCGTCAGTCCGGCCAGTTGTTCCAGGGCCAGGGTCGCGGCATAAAGGTGGGCGGTGCCGCAGATGCCGCAGACCCGCGGCGTGATCACCAGGGCATCGCGCGGCGCGCGGCCGATCAGGATCTGCTCGAAGCCGCGATACAGCGTGCCGATGCAGCGGGCATCGACAACAATGCCGTCCTCGAGGTCCAGCTGGAATTCGAGGTCGCCCTCAACACGGTTGAGATCGATGTCGACAGTGATACGGCTCATGGTTCCATCTCGCGATTGACAACGCGCTCCGGCGCAGCGGCACGCGCGAGGTTCTTGTAGGCCAGGTATTTGGCACGAACGACACCGAGCGGCAGGAACTTGGGGACAGTACCGATCTTGGGCGTGACGAACATCTGGCCGGATGGGAAATCGGGCGAAGTACAGCCGAAACAGGGAACGCCGGCGCGCGTCTTGCTGCTGTGACCGTTCCACAGCTCGGTATTGCAAGCGGCCTGGGTCTGCGGACCGCGACAACCGAGGGAGAAGAACATGCAACCGCGACCGCCCAGGCTTTCGTCCTCGATATCGTATTCGTGGTATTCGTTGCGCGTACAGCCCTGGTGCACCAGGCTGCCGAACAGCGCCGCCGGCCGGCCCCAGACATCGAGTGTCAGCGGCATGCCGGCGGCAAGCATCGCCAGCACCTTGGTGATCGTGTTGGGATGGGCCGGGCAGCCTGCGACATTGATCACCGGCTGGCCGTGCCGGCTGCGCCATTCGCTGCCGAGCAGGCCGCCGGGCACCGTCTTGTGGAACTGCAGACCGGTGCAATCGGTGGGATTGGGCGGCGCGGCATGAACGCCGCCATAGGCCGCGCAAGTCCCCATGGCCAGGACATGGCCGGCGAGCGGTGCGAGCTCGCGGACGATGTCGATTTTGGGCCGGCCACGCCAGGTGTCGTAACGACCGCTGCCATCGGGCCCGATCATCAGGCTGCCTTCGATGCACAGGATGTCGAGCGCCTCGCGCCCGGCCAGCAACGACGCCAGCACCGTCCCGAAACTGCTGCCGGCCGTCAGCGAGGGGTGCCAGAGCAAATGCAGGTCGTAGCGCTGCAGGATGCCTTCGAGGCTCGGGCTGTCGGCACACAGCAAGGACATTGAATCGCCGCTGCAGGCCCCGGTCTGTATCCAGACGATATTCGGCATGACAATCTCCCGGCGCTGATCAAGATCACTGGATTTGGGAATAAGCAAACACCTGCAATGCAGATCATAAACCCGGGAAAAGAACTTATGACAAAGATCATGCACATAAAGCCGCTCAAATCCGCCAGGTGCAGCAGCAACGCGGCCTAGCCCGCCATCTTCCCCGACTGCAGGCGCAGAACCCGGTCGCAGCGGCGGGCGATGGCTTCGTCGTGGGTCACGAGGATCAGCGTCGTGCCCTGGCCGGCGTTGAGTTCGAACATCAGGTCGATGATTTGCTGGCCGGTGGCGGCGTCGAGGTTACCGGTTGGCTCATCGGCCAGCACCAGGCGCGGCGTCGCGGCGAAGGCGCGGGCCAGGGCGACGCGCTGTTGCTCGCCACCGGACAGGTGCTTGGGATAATGCTTCAGACGATGTTCCAGACCAACGCGCGCCAGCCAGTCGCGGGCAATCGCGGTCGACTGCCCGGAAGCGGCCAATTCCAGCGGCAGCATGACGTTTTCCAGCGCTGTCAGCGATGGCAGCAACTGAAAGGACTGGAAGACGAAACCGAGCAGGCGGCCGCGCAGTTTGGCTCGTTGATCCTCGTCGAGTTCGCCCAGCACCACGCCGTCGAGTCGCACTTCACCGCTGCTCGGCTCATCAAGCCCGGCGAGCAGGCCAAGCAGCGTCGATTTGCCGGAACCGGAAGCGCCGACGATGGCCAGACTTTCGCCCGACATGACCGTCAGGGAAATATCCTGCAGAATCGTCAAGGGCTCGCCACCATTGGCGACGATCTTGCCCAGCCCTGTTACTTCAACCACCGGTGTCTCTGCCATGCGGCTTGTCCTGTTCCTGTTTGTACTGCTGATTGCAGCCTCCTCGGCCTTTGCCGAAAAAGTCGTTCTCGTCCTCGGCGATTCGCTGTCGGCCGGCTACGGCATCGCCCCCACCCTCGCCTGGCCGGCGCTGCTCAACAAGCGCCTGACGGATACGCGCAAGGATTATAGCGTTGCGAATCTGTCGATTTCCGGCGACACCACGGCTGGCGGCCGTTCGCGGCTGGACAAGGCGCTGCGCAGTTACCACCCGGCGGTGCTGATCCTGGCGCTGGGGGCCAATGACGGTCTGCGCGGCCTGGCGCTGGCACCGATGCGTGACAACCTGACGGCAATGATCGACGCCGCCCAACGCAGCGGCGCACGGGTACTGCTCGTCGGCATGCAGCTGCCGCCCAATTACGGCCCTTATGCCAACGATTTCGCCGCCACGTTCCACAGCGTCGCCCAGGCCAAAAAAGTACCGCTGCTGCCTTTCCTGCTCGAACCGGTAGTCAGCCGCCCGACGCTGTTTCAGCCGGACAACCTGCATCCGCTGGCCGAAGCCCAGCCGCTGCTGCTCGATCACGTCTGGCCGGCGCTGGTGCCGCTGTTAAAATAGGCTGATCCCTCCGCAAAACCTCCGTCATCCCCGCGCAGGCGGGGATCCATGGGTTCTACCGGAGGCCGTGCTCACGCCGCTGGATTCCCGCCTGCGCGGGAATGACGGCGCAGTGGCGGGAAAATGAGCGGATAGCTACATACAATCGCCCAACTAAATTTCCATCCCCCTGATGGGGAAGCTTGCAAACCGGAACCCGTTATTTTCAGATGAAGCACACCCGCCCCACCATCGCCGATCTCGCGGCCTACGACGAAATCATTGACGTTCGCTCCCCGGCCGAATTTGCCGAAGACCACATCCCCGGCGCGATCAATTGCCCGGTACTCGACAACGAACAGCGCATCCAGGTCGGCACCTTGTACAAGCAGGTGTCGCCCTTCGAGGCCAAGAAAATCGGCGCAGCGCTGGTCGCGGCCAATATCGCCCGCCACCTGCAGGAAAGTTTTCTTGATCGCCCGAAAAGCTGGAAGCCGCTGATCTATTGCTGGCGCGGCGGCGACCGCAGCGGCTCGATGACGACCATTTTCAAGGCCATCGGCTGGCAGGCCGGGCAACTTGACGGCGGCTACAAGGCCTGGCGGCGCCATGTCATCGATCATCTTGAGGCACTGCCCGGGCAATTCAGCTTTCGCGTCATTACCGGCGCGACCGGCAGCGCCAAGACACGCATCCTGCAGGCCATCGGCGAATTGGGCGAGCAGATTCTCGACCTCGAAGGTCTGGCCAGTCACAAGGGCTCGGTGCTCGGCGTACTGCCCGGCCAGCCGCAGCCGACGCAGAAAGGCTTCGAAACCAGCCTGTTCGGCGCGCTGCAATCCTTTGACCCGCAACGCCCGGTCTATGTCGAAGCCGAAAGCCGCAAGGTCGGCAACCTGCACGTCCCGGAAGCCCTGATCGCCCGCATCCGCGCTGGCGAGTGCGTCAATGTCGAGGCCACGCTGGACGCACGGGTCGCCTTCCTGCTCCACGACTACGACTATTTCTTCCATCTACCCGAGCTGCTGAACGAGCGCCTCGATGCCCTGCAAGCACTGCAAAGCCGCGAAACCCTGAGCCGCTGGCATGCGCAGGTGGCCGCCGGCGACTGGCCGGCACTGGTGCGCGAACTGCTGGAACTGCACTACGATGCGCTCTACCGCCGTTCGCAGGACTATCACTTCAAGGACAGCGACGCCGCGCGCAATTTCGTCACCGACGATCTTTCACCCGCTGGCATCGCCCGCCTGGCCAGCGCGATGGTTCAGTCGCGCACGGCGCAGATCGCCTGACGCAGCGCCGGCTTCGGTTCGGCGATATAGCCTTCGACAAAATCGATGACGCGCAACCCAGCCTGCTGCGCCAGGTCGCGCAACTCGCCGGGACGCAGCAGGAATGCCGGATTCGACGGTTTGCCGTAAGCCTCGTTGCCGAGCATGAAGGTTTCGTAAATCAGCACCCCGCCCGGTGCCAGCAAGGCCAGCAAATCCGCCAGGCGCGGCCGCCACAGGTAGTTGGTGACAACGATGCCGGCAAACTGCTGGCCGGCCAGCGGCCAATCCTCGCCTTCAAGTTCCATGAGCACCGCTGCAATGCCGGCGATGCCGCCTAAGGCAGAAATGGCCTCGCTATTGCGGTCGACCGCAAAAACCGGGTGATTTTCAGCGGCCAGCAGGCGTGCATGGCGGCCGCTGCCGCAAGCCAGGTCGAGCACCCTGCCGCTGGCGGGAAGCTGCGCCAGATGGGCGACGACCCAGGGTGAAGGCGGTATCATCGGCGGCTTTTCATGGATGGAGCGGGTCATGGCGGATACGGTCGTTGTTGCAGAAAATGGTCAGGGAAGATACCAGCAGCAGCTCACGCTCGGCCAGCACAGTCTGCTCGCCGACGAACCGCTGAGCATGGGCGGTGGCGACGCCGGCCCGGCGCCCTTCGATTTCATCATGGCCGGCCTCGGTGCCTGCACCTCGATGACCCTGCGCATGTACGCCGAACGCAAGGGCCTGGCGCTGAGCCGCGTTCACGTTGAACTGCAACACGACAAAGTCGAGATCGACGGCGTGCAGCGCGACCGCATCGAAAGGCGCATCACGCTGGAAGGCGATCTGAGCCCGGAACAGCGCCAGCGGCTGCTGGAAATCGCCGGCAAATGCCCGGTACACCGCGCCTTGTCGCAGAGCATGGTGCTTGATTGCAAATTTGATCTATAGCAAACAAGAGTGTGTTTTTTTCCGGAAAAGCCCTTGTCACTGTGCCAGAATATTGCGTTGCACAATTATCAGACAATAACAGCCGAACAAGGGGCTAGCCATGTTGGAACAGCACTATTTAACCGCGCTTTTTGAGCCAAAATCCGTTGCCGTGATCGGCGCGTCCGACCGGGAAAACTCCGTCGGCAACATCATTTTCAAGAACATTCTCAGCTCGGGTTACAAGGGTCGTCTGTACGCGATCAACTCCAAGCACGAGACTATCCAGGGCCAGCCGGCCTACAAGTCGATCGAGGAAATCGGCGCGCGCGTCGAGCTGGCGGTCATCGCCACCCGCGCCCAGACGCTGCCGCAACTGATCGAACAATGCGGCCGCAGCGGCGTGCGCAACGTCATCGTCATCAGTTCCGGTTTCTCCGAATCCGGCCACGTCGGCGCCGCCATCGAGCGCAAGATGCTCGAAATCGGCCGCTCCTACAACGTCCGCATCCTCGGCCCGAACTGCCTCGGCATCATCCGCCCCGACCTCGGCCTGAACGCCACCTTCACCAAGATCACCGCCAATCCGGGCAACCTGGCGCTGGTCTCGCAGTCCGGCGCGATGTGTTCGGCCGTTCTCGACTGGGCCAAGGCCAACCAGGTCGGCTTCTCGTCGGTGATTTCCATCGGCTCGACCGCCGACGTCGATTTCGGCGAAATCCTCGATTACCTGATCTACGACAGCCGCACGCACTACATCCTGATGTACGTCGAAGGCATCCGTAACGCCCGCCGCTTCATGAGCGCGCTGCGTTCCGCCGCCCGCATCAAGCCGATCATCCTGTTGAAGGCCGGCCGCCACGAAGCCGGCTCGGCCGCTGCCGCCACCCACTCGGGCATGGCCGCCGTGTCCGACACCGTCTTCGACGCCGCCGTGCGTCGTGCCGGCGTCGTCCGCGTGCAGAACGTCGGCCAGTTGTTCTACGCCGCCAAGGCCCTGGCGTCCAAGTTCCGCCCGCAAGGCAATCGCCTGGCGATCATCACCAACGGCGGCGGACCGGGCGCCATGGCCGCCGACCGCGCCGGCGACATGGGCATTCCGCTGGCTGAACTGAGCGGCGAGACGATGAGTGCGCTGAACAAGGTGCTGCCGCCGAACTGGTCGCACAGCAACCCCATCGACATCGCCGGCGACGCCACCCCGGAACGCTATCGCGAAGCGCTGCTGCTGGTAACCAAGGATCCCAACGTCGACAGCACGCTGGTCATGCTCTCGCCGCAGGCGATGACCGACCCGATGGGCGTCGCCCAGGCGATCATTGAAGTCTCCGATAAGCTCAACCGTTCGATCATCTGCTGCTGGATGGGCGAAGAACAAGTCGCCGGCGCCCGCCGCCTGCTCGAAGACAACGGCATCCCGGCCTTCCGCATGCCGGAAACCGCGATTGAGCTGTTCCACCACATTTCCAAGTACTACCGCAACCAGAAGCTCCTGCTGCAGACGCCGGAACCGACCCGCCAGTACGGTCGCCCGGAAGCCGAAGGCGCCAAGATGCTGATCGAGGCCTTACTCGCCGAACGGCGCAAGGTGCTGTCGGAAATGGAATCGAAGGCCATCCTGCGCGCCTTCCGTGTGCCGGTCGCCCAGACCATGGTCGCCCGCACCGCCACCGAAGCCCTGCTGCTCGCCGAGCAGATCGGTTTCCCGATTGCCATGAAGGTCGATTCGCCGGACCTGACCCACAAGTCCGACGTCGGCGGCGTGCGCCTGAACATCCTCAACGCCCCGGCGGTGCGCAATGCTTACCACGACATCATCGATACCGTGCAGAAGCGCCGCCCGGACGCCAAGATCAATGGCGTGTCGATCGAGCCCTTCCTGTCGCGGCCGAATGGTCGCGAGCTGATGATCGGCGTTTTCCGCGACCCGATTTTCGGGCCGGTGATCACTTTCGGTGCCGGCGGTTTCGACGTCGAAATCTTCAGCGACCGCTCGGTGGCCCTGCCGCCGCTGAACAAGTTCCTGGCCAAGGATCTGATCGACTCGACGCGCGCCTCGAAGATCCTCGACCACTTCCACAACATGCCGCCGGTCGACCGCGAAGCGATCAAGGAAGTCCTGCTGTGCATCTCGGAAATGGTCTGCGAACTGCCGTGGATCCAGGAACTCGACATCAACCCGCTGATCGTCGATGAAAACGGCGCCATCGCCGCCGATGCCCGCATCGTCATCGACCACGCCAACGGCAACAGCGGCGACCGCTATTCGCACATGTCGATCTACCCTTACCCGGTGCATCTGATCCAGGAATGGCAGATGAACAACGGCAAGCTCGTGACCATCCGCCCGATCCGTCCGGAAGATGCCGACATGGAGCAGGAATTCGTCAAGGCCATGTCCGACGAGTCGCGCTACTACCGTTTCATGGACACCCTGCGCGAATTGACCCAGACCATGCTGGTGCGCTTCACGCAGATCGACTACGACCGCGAAATGGCGCTGGTCGCGACCTTGACCGACGATGAGGGCAAGGAAAACCAGATCGGCGTTTCGCGCTATGTCGTCAATCCGGATGGCGAATCGGTCGAATTCGCACTGGCCGTCGGCGACGACTGGCAGAAGTGCGGCGTCGGCCGCAAGCTGATGTCAGCGCTGATCGACTGCGCCCGCATGAAGGGCTACCGCGCGGTCATCGGTGATGTGCTGTCGAGCAATACCAAGATGTTCCGCCTGATGACCAGCCTCGGTTTCACCATCCACCCGCACCCGGACGACACCGCCGTCAAGCGCGTGGTCAAGCCGCTGATGGGCTGAGGAGACGCTGATTAAATACGTCATCCCCGCGCAGGCGGGGATCCAGTTTGTTGAATTTCCTGGATTCCCGCTTTCGCGGGAATGACATTTTTGAATATTTCAGC
>JAVBXO010000279.1 GCA_030824535.1 Azonexus sp.
GCCGCAGCCCTCGACCTGCCCTTCTTTGTCTCGCTCGCCCACGAACTCGAAGAACCTTTTGCCCACCTTCGTCGCGATGACCTCAGCGCGGAGGAAATAGAAAAGGACTTGCTGGCCATCCCGCTCGCGCTGGAAGCTTTTCTCCAAAGACTGACGCAGGTCAGGGAATTAACCGGCAATCTCAAGCGTTACGAGAAAGCCAGCGAGCAAACCCCTGAGCTCGCCCAGGCCCTGGAAAACATTTGCCAACAGGTGACGCAGCGCCAGGGAAAGCTGGCCCGTCTCAGCCTGAATCTGGAAGCCCCATCAGTACTACCGAAGCGACTCAAACCGGTAATTCGCGAAATCTCCCAGCAGTTGGTGCGCAATGCCATCGTCCACGGCATCGAGGAAGCCGAAATTCGTCTGGCCAATGGCAAGGAAGCCAGCGGTGAGGTCATGGTCAGCCTGGCCCGCGAAGACGACGAATGGGTCTTGCGTTGCCGCGACGACGGGCACGGCATCGACCCGGAAAAAATTCGCGAAAAACTGCGCCAGAAAGGCCTGCTCCCGGAAGATGAGATTGCGGCAATGACGGCCATGCAACTGGTCCAGACGATTTTCCTGCCGGGGGTCTCCACCGCTGAATACAGCGACCAAGATGCCGGACGCGGTGTCGGCCTCGATCTGGTGCGCCACGAAGTCAGCAAATACGGCGGACAAATGCGACTGCTCAGTCGCCCGGGCGCTTTCACGGAATTCATCATTCGCTTCGAGACCTGACATGAGCACCAAGCCCATCAAACTGCTGATCGTCGATGACTCCAAAGTCATTCGCAATCGTATCGCCCGACTGACCATGGACCCGCGTCTGCCCAACCTGCAAATTGTCGGCCTCGCGGCCAATGGCCTCGAAGCCCTCGAACTCGCCAGACAGCACAAACCCGAGCTGGTAACCATCGACCTGACGATGCCCGAAATGGACGGCATCGAGTGCGTTGGCGAACTGGTCAGCGCCTTCCCCGACATCAACATCCTGGTCGTTTCTGCCCTTTCCGACAAGTCCACCGCATTAACGGCGATGAAGCGCGGTGCCCGGGGCTTTCTGCACAAACCCTTTAGCGATGATGCACTGGTGGAAGCCTTGCTCGAACTGATGAAAGACTGAGTCCATGAGAGAACTTACCGAATCCGAATTCAAGGTCTTCGTGGACGCCGTCCGCAATTATTTCGAACCCTGCGGCGGCAATCTGGTGGTCCGCGCCGCTTATCTGTCAGCCACATCAACCCCCGAGCTTTATCCCTACATCGGCCTGATCAACATCAGCGGCGCCTTCACCGGCCAGGTTTACCTGTCGGCCCCGGAAGGCCTGTTGCGCCATTTATTACGCTGCTACCACGAACCCAATACCAGCGAAGACAATCTACTCGACGCCATCGGCGAACTAGCCAACACCCTGGCCGGCAGCGCCCGCCGGCATTTCGGCGCCGAACTCGAAATTTCGGTGCCGAGCGTCTTCAAGCCCGGCGACCCAGCCCCCCGTCACACCCGTGAGCGGGCTTACACCATTGCCATCTCCTGGTGTGGCTTTGATGGCATCGTAGTCGTCGATCTCGCCGCCAATTAAGGCCGCTAGCCCCGCTCGGCGGGCATGGTCTTGAAGACGAAGGCCGCCCGCTCAACCTCGGTGATCCACACCAGCCCATCACCGATATGCCCGGTTTGGGCAATCCGGACGATGCACTCGAAGATCACCTCGGCCAGCTCATCGGGCACAACGATTTCGATGCGCACCTTGGGCGTGTAATCCGTCAGTTCATCCTTGATATTACGCACCGCACCATGCCGCGAGGGCGCCGTACACCCTTCGGCCTTGCTGACCGTCATGCCGGGAAAACCATCGATCTGGCGCAGGGCATCGCGCAAGGGTGGCAACTTGTTGGGGCGAATGATGGCTTTGATTTCTTTCATGCTTCGACCTCTTCTTCGTCAAACCAGCGATAAATTGTCGGCAAAACCAGCAGCGTCAGCAGGGTACAGGTAATCAGGCCGCCAATCACCACGATGGCCAGTGGCCGCTGCACCTCGGAACCCGGCCCGCTCGAAAACAGGAAGGGAATCAGGCCGAGCATGGCCACGGTCGCCGTCATCATGACCGGCCGGAAACGCAGCGTCGCGCCCTCGACCACGGCGTCACGTACGCTACGCCCCTGTTCGCGCAAACCCCGGATGTAGGACACCAGCACGACGCCATTGAGCACGGCGATCCCCCACAGCGCGATGAAGCCCACCGAGGCCGGCACCGACAGGTATTCGCCGCTGACAAACAAGCCGATGATGCCGCCGATGGAGGCAAAAGGCAGCACGGTGATGATCAGCGTGGCAAAGCGCAGTGAATTGAAGAGCAGGAAAAGCAGGAAAAAAATCGCCGCGATGGTGATCGGGATGATGATCTTCAGGTGACCCAGCGCCCGCTCCATGTTCTGGAACTGACCGCCCCACTCCAGGTAATAGCCGTCGGGCAACTTGATCTGGCCGTCCACCTTCTGCTGCAACTCGGCGACGAAACTGCCGAGGTCGCGGTCCTTGACGTTGACGCCGACGACGATACGGCGCTTGCCCAGTTCGCGCGAAATCTGCGCCGGGCCATCCATGACGCTGATTTTCGCCACATCGGCCAGCCGCGCCTGGGCGCCATTGCGCGAGGTGATCAGGATGTTCGAAATGGCCTCGACGTTGTTGCGGAAACGCTCCGGTAAACGCACCACGCCCGGGAAACGCCGTTCGCCCTCGAAAATCTCGGTCGCCACCTTGCCGCCGACCGCCGTTTCCAGCAAATCGTTGACGTCGGACACATTCAAACCCAGGCGGGCAATCGCCTGGCGGTCGATTTCAATCGACAAATACTGCTGCCCGCTGATCCGCTCGATACGCAAATCCTGCGCACCCTGAAGGGTCTGAGCGACCTTGCCGATCTGGCCGGCAATCTTCTTCAACTGATCGAGATCGTCGCCAAAGACCTTGACGGCAATATCGGAGCGCACACCGGTGACCATTTCATCGACGCGGTCGGAAATCGGCTGCGCCATGACCACCTGCACGCCCGGCAGCACCTTGAGTTTCTCGCGCATGGCATCCTGAATATCCTCCTGCGTCCAGCCGGAAGGCCATTCGCTACGCGGTTTCAGGCTGACGATGGGCGTCGATTCATTCGGCCCCTGCGGGTCGGCCGGCGATTCGCCGCGACCAACGCCGGACACCGCCGACTTGACCCCCGGCACCTGCATGACCAGACGCATGGCCTCCATTTCCATCTTGATCGATTCGTCGAGCGAGATATTGGGCACGCGGTTGATGCCGGGCACGACCGAGCCTTCCTTCATTTCCGGAATGAAAGCCGTGCCGAGGAAAGGCAGCGTAGCGACCGTCAGGATAAAAGCGCCGACGGCCAGGATCACTGTCTTGCGCTCGTTACCCAGCGTCCAGTGCAGCATCTTGAGGTAGCGCTGCTTCATCGCGGCGATCAGCTTGGTATCGTGGTCGCCATCATGGGCCGGCGGCTTGAGCAGGTAGGTCGACATGACCGGCGTCAGCGTCATCGACAGCACCAGCGAAATGGCCAGCGCGATGGCGATGGTGTAAGCCAGCGGCGCGAACATCTTGCCTTCCATGCCCTGCAGGGTCATCAGCGGCAAGAAGACGAGAATGATGATGCCAACGCCGAAGATGACCGGCGTCGCCACTTCGACGACGGCGCGCAGGATCACCCGCAACTGACTCTCACCGCTCTTGGCATGGCGGCCGAGTTGCAGGAAGGCGTTTTCGACAACGACCACCGAACCATCGACCATCAGGCCGATGGCGATGGCCAGACCGCCCAGCGACATCAGGTTGGCTGAAATGCCCAGCTTGTTCATCGCCATGAAGGTCAGCAGCGGCGTCAGGACCAGCGTACCGACGACGATCAGCGAGGAGCGGACATCGCCAAGGAACAGGAAGAGCACGACAACAACCAGCGCAACGCCCTCGAGCAGCACCTTGGTGACCGTCCACAGTGCGGCATCGACCAGTTCCGAACGGTCGTAATACGGCGCAATTTTCAGGCCGTCGGGCAACATGCCCTTGCGGTTGATCTCGTCGACCCGCGCCTTGATCCGGCTGACCACTTCCTTGGCATTGCCACCGGCGATCATCATGACCACGCCACCGACCGCCTCAGTCGTGCCGTTCTTGATCACGGCGCCCTGACGTACCTCGTGGCCGATCTGCACTTCGGCAACATCGCGGATATAAACCGGCACGCCCTCCTTTTCCTTGAGCACGATGGCGCGCAGATCCTCCAGATCGCGCACCAGACCGACACCGCGAATCAGGTATTGCTCAGCGTATTGCGGCAGCACGCCGCCACCGGCATTGGCGTTGTTGCGACCGACCGCCTGATAGACGTCGGCAACGCTGAGCCCGAAATGCCGCAGCTTGTCGGGATTGACCAGCACCTGATACTGCTTGGCGTAGCCCCCCTGCGAATTGATTTCAGCAACCCCCGGAATCGAGCGCAGCAAGGGGCGCACGACCCAGTCCTGGGCAATCCGGCGCTTCATCAACTCGTCCACGCTCAGGGTCCGATCTCCATCATCGGCCCGCTCCAGCGTGTATTGATAGACCTCGCCCAGACCGGTCGACACCGGCCCAAGCACCGGCGTAATGCCTTCCGGCAGACGTGAACCGACCTCGAGCAGGCGTTCCATGACCAGCTGGCGGGCAAAATAGACATCCGTCTTGTCGTTGAACACCAACGTGATCAGCGACAGGCCGGGCTTGTTCAGCGAACGCATCTCCTCCAGACCGGGCAGGCCGGTCATCGCGACCTCAAGCGGCACGGTGGCAAAGCGCTCGACCTCTTCCGGCGAACGACCGCTGGCCTCGGTGGCGATCTGAACCTGGACGTTGGTCACATCGGGGAAAGCATCGACCGACAGCTTGCGCGCCGCATCCAGTCCGAAGAAAAACAGGACGGTGGCGATCACCGCGACGATCAGGCGCTGCTTGAGCGCCGCACGAACCAGGGACTCGATCACGATCCCTCCATTTCCTGGCGATTACGCTCGTTGTTCAGGTGAAAAGCGCCGCTAACCACCAGTTTTTCGCCACCCTTGAGCCCAGACAGCACGACGCGCACACCGCCTTGCTCGGGGCCGAGCTTGACCGCCAGCAGCCGGAAAGTACGCTCGCCTTCAGCAACAAAAACATGCTCCTCGTCGTTCTCGCGGACCACGGCGCTGGCCGGCACGACCAGGCGCTCCTGCGGCCGGGCGGCGATCAGCATGGTCGCCAGCATCGCCGGCTTCAGGCGTCCATCGTGGTTGTCGAGTTCGCTACGCACCAGCACCGTCCGCGTTTCCGGATCAATGGTTTGCGCGACGTAGATCAATTTTCCAACCAGTTTCTCATTGCCCAGCGCCGGCACCTCAATGCTGACCGACTGCCCGACACGCACCTGGCCGACCTGTTGTTCCGGCACCTGGGCGACCGCCCACAAGCGCGACAGATCAGCCACCGTGAACAGCACATCGGAAGGCTGAACAACCTGCCCCTGCACCAGCTTGCGCTCGACCACGACCCCGGCCAGCGAGGCGATGACCGGCGTCACTGAATCGACCTCACCCTGGCGTCCCAGCCGGGCAATCGTCGCATCGCTGACCCCGAGCAGGCGCAACTGATCGGCGGCCGCCCGCGTTTCCGCCTGCGAAATCCGGTATTCACTCTCGCGCCGCTGCAACTCGGCAGCGCCAATCACGTCAGCCTCGAACAAGGCCTTGGCCCGCTCAGCATTGCGCTTGTTCAGATCAAGCTGCGCCAGCGCCTTGAGATAAGCCAGTTGCTGCTGGGAAAGTTCGCTGCTGTTCAGGCGCGCCAGCACTTCTCCCTGGCGCACAACCTGACCCAGATGCGCATCGACCTGCATGACGCGACCCGTAATGCTGGCGCCGATGCGTGCCAGCCGCTGTTCGTTGAAGCCGATATTGCCAGCCACTCGCAGGGTCTCGGCGACCTCTGCATGGCTCACCTCGGCAATCTTTAACTGCTCGAACAGTTGTTGGGAAGCCATGACCAGTGCCGGGTCGCCGCTCGGCCCGGCCTGCTTGCCAGCATCTTCCTTGTTGCAGCCGAACAGCGCTACTGCGGTCAACATGCAAATCAGGGCATTTTTCATTTCTGACTTTCCACCGGCAAGGCGCGCAGTCGTTCAATCTCGACCCAGGCCGCTGCCAGTTCATAACGTGCGGCAATCAGCTCGCCGCGTGCCGCGCGATGCACCCGTTGGGCATCGAGCACGTCGATAAATCCACGCTCACCAAAGCGATAAGCAGCCTCGGCAACTCTCAGGGCGTTTTCGGTCTGGCGAACAATACCGGACTCCAGCGCGGTCACCTGAACCTGGGCAATTTCATGCTGCTGAAAAGCCACGGCCATTTGCTGGGCCAATGAAAACTCGGCAGCCGCCACTTCATGGCGGGCCCGCGCCACTTGTGCCGTCGCTTCACCGACCGGACCACGCCGGCGATCCCACAGCGGAATCGAGAGCACCACGCCGAGCTTGGTCGCGCGCACATCAGGATCCTCGTCGACGCCCGCTTTCAAGGCCAGCTTCGGAATGCGCTGGGCGCTCTCGAAAGCCAGCAACTGTTCGGCCCGCAGCAACTCGCTGCGCACCCGCGCCAATTCCGGGCTACTGGCAGCCAACTGCCCCAGCAGCGCCTCGCGCGGCAACGGCTCGGGCACTTCGCGCAAATTCCCCTTGACCGTAAAGCCCGCCGGCAAATCCGCCCCCACCGCCTGACGCAACAGCAGGTAGGCCTGCTCGACGCGCAAGGCAGCCGCCTGCGCCACCTTGCGGGCATTGAGCATTTCCGCATCAGCCTTGATCAACTCGTAGCGTGGCGCTTCGCCGAGATCGACGCGCAAGGCAATCCGCGAGCGCACGCCCTCCATCAGGCGCACATCTTCACGGGCGTTTTGCAGCTCGGCCTCGCGACGCAGCGATTCGTAAAAGCGCAAGCGCAGACGGGCCAGCACCTCAGCCTCGTAAGCGCGGTTTTCCGCCTGGCTGGCGAGCACCCCGGCCTCAGCCGCAGCGATCCGCGGCTGGCGCAACCAGGGCAGGTCAATCGGCTGGCTCAGGCTGATGCTGCGCGCGTCGCCCACACTGCCCGCGACGCCACGGCTGCGCTGCTGACCACTCAAATATTCAAGTTCCGGATTCGGCCAGGCGGCAGCACTATCGACCGCACTGCGCGCCGCGACCACCCGTTCCCTGGCCGCCAGCACGTTCCGATTGCCGGAACGTGCCAGCGACTCCAGCTGAGCCAGATCGAGTTCCGGCTGAGCGATGACCAGCGTCGAACTCAGGCCGACCAGGCACAGCAGATTTTTCGCCAATGAGATCACGCGCTGCCTCCTGCTCACCGTGTTCAACGCCCGTCCAGGGCAACAATCCGCTCTTCCAGCGGCGGGTGCGTAGCGAACAGGGCCATGATCCCACCAACACCACCACCGGCAATACCGGAAGCCGCCATGTTTTGCGGCAGCGGCTCGGTATGCAGCCCGCCCAGACGGCGCAGGGCATTCTGCATCGGCACCGCCGACCCCATCAGACGCGCCGCACCGGCATCAGCACGGAACTCGCGTTGGCGGGAAAACCAGGCAACGATGATGCTGGCCAGCAGGCCAAAGATGACTTCGCAAATCATGCTGGTGATCATGTAGCCGATGCCAGGGCCCGTGCTTTCCTCATCGTTGCGACGCAGGAAGCTGTCGACCAGATAACCGACGACGCGCGACAGAAAGACGACAAAGGTATTGACCACGCCCTGGATCAGGGTCAGCGTCACCATGTCGCCATTGGCAATGTGCGCCACCTCGTGCGCCAGCACCGCTTCCGCTTCCTGACGGCTCATGCTTTGCAGCAAGCCAGTCGAGACGGCAACCAGCGACTTGTTTTTCGTCGCGCCGGTGGCAAAGGCATTCGGCTCGCCTTCGTAGATTGCCACTTCCGGCATCGCCAGTCCGGCACGCTCGGCCAGACGGGCGACGGTATCGACCAACCAGACTTCGGTCGAGGTCGACGGATGTTCGATGACCTGGGCGCCGGTGCTCCACTTGGCCATGGTCTTCGACATCAACAGCGAAATGAAGGCACCGCCAAAGCCGATCAGCGCCGAGAAAGCCAGCAACATGCCAAGATTGAGGCCGTTGGCGGTGAGGAATTTATTGACACCGAGCAAGCTGGCCGAGACGCCCAGCACCAGCATTACCGCCAGATTGGTCGCAAGGAAAAGCAGGACACGTTTCATGTTGAACTCCCGAAATGAATGACAAGCGTCAGCATAGCCTAAGCCACCCAACAGAAAAACATGTTTGTAATTGATGTATTGTTCGGTTTTTCCTGCAAAACAAAATTCTCATGCTTAATTACAAGCACCTGCATTACTTCTGGGTCGTGGCCCAGGAGGGCAGCATCACCCGCGCTGCCGAACGCCTCGATGTCGCCGTCCAGACGATCAGCGGCCAACTGTCGCTACTCGAAAAACAGCTGGGCAAGGCGCTGTTCAACAGCCAGGGACGCGGCCTGGTGCTCAGCGATGCCGGGCGTACCGCATTGAGTTACGCCGACCAGATTTTCCAGTTGGGCGACGCCTTGCTCGAAGCGCTGCAGAACGATGACAGCGCATCGACCCTGCGCCTGCGTGTCGGCATTTCGGACGGCATTCCCAAGCTGCTGGCTTATCAACTGCTGTCGGCCGTGACGGCCATGCCGACGGAAGTGCGCCTGATTTGCGACGAAGACGAGTTTGAAGACCTGCTGGCCGATCTGGCGCTGCATCGCCTCGACGTTGTGCTCACTGACCGGCCGGCGCCGGTGGGCGGCAATCTCAAGGTGTTCAATACCCGCCTTGGCGATTTTGCGACCGCGCTGTTTGCCACGCCTGAGCTGGCCGAGCGTTATGGACCGGACTTCCCGGCCTCGCTGCACGGTGCGCCCTTGCTGCTGCCGACCCGGCACAATGCCTTGCGCGGACGCATCGACCGCTGGCTGGAGCAAACCGGCGTCCGGCCGAAAATCGTCGGCGAATTCGAGGACAGCGCCCTGCTCAATACCTTTGCCCGTGGTGGTCTGGGCATATTCCCGGCGCCGCTGGCACTGGCCTCGCAGGTTGCCGAACAGCTCAATGCCCGGCCGCTGGGAGCGATGACGGGGGTCAGCGAACACATCTACGCGATCTCCAACGAACGCCGCATCCGCCATCCGGCCATTGAGGTCTTGTGCGCCAGCGCCACACGGGAGGCCGAAGCAGCGAGGTTATAATGCGCCTCCCCCAACGCCAGTCCCCAAACAACAACATGAAGCTGTTCCGCAAGATCGTCCCCCTGCTCGCCGGCCTGACGCTGAGTCTGTCGTCGACCGCCCAGCAACTCCCGGTGCCGCCGCAACTCGCGGCCAAATCCTGGCTGTTGCTGGAAATGGGCTCCAATCAGCTGTTGACCGCAGAAAAGGCCGATGAGCGTCTGGAGCCAGCCTCCCTGACCAAATTGATGACGGCCTACCTGAGCTTTGCCGCCATTCACAAGAAAACCCTGGGGATTGATCAGCCCTTGCCGGTTTCTAGCCGCGCCTGGAAAACCGGTGGCTCGAAGATGTTCGTCAAGGTCGATACGCAAGTTACTGTCGAAGACCTGATCAAGGGCATGATCGTCCAGTCCGGCAACGACGCCTGCGTCACGCTGGCTGAAGGCATTGCCGGCAGCGAAGAAAACTTCGCGCAGATGATGAATCGTGAAGCCAAGCGCCTGGGCATGAACAACAGCAACTTCATGAATTCGACCGGCCTGCCCGACCCGCAGCACTACACCACGGCGCGTGACCTGTCGCTGCTGGCCTCGGCGCTGATCCGCGACTTCCCTGAGGAGTACAAGAAGTACTACTCGATGAAGGAATTCCGCTACAACAACATCACCCAGCCGAATCGCAACCGCCTGCTCTACATCGATCCCACCGTCGACGGCGTCAAGACCGGCCATACTGATGCGGCCGGCTATTGCCTGATTTCATCTGCACTGCGCGACAAGCGCCGCCTGCTGTCGGTCGTTCTTGGTACCAACTCCGACGCCGCGCGCGCCAGCGAATCGCAAAAACTGCTCAACTGGGGCTACATCAGCTACGACTCGATCACCCTGCAAGCCGCCAACCAGCCGCTGGCCAATCTGCGCGTCTGGAAGGGCAGCACCAGCACGGTCAAGGCCGGCTTTACCAGCGACCTGGCGATTGCCGTCCCCAAGGGCTACGCTGAAAGCGTGAAGTCCGAGTTTGCGCCGGAAGCCCGGCTGATCGCCCCCATCGAGGCGGGTCAGCAACTGGGCTGGCTCAAAGTCATGATCGATAACAAGCCTTATGGCGAATATCCGGTCATTGCCCTTGAAAAAGTCGAACTCGGCAACATCTTCGTCCGTATCTTCGACACCATTCGCCTCTGGTTCGCCTGAATATCATGACTCCCTACGTCGCCGACCCGGTCTATCTCAATGGCCGGTTTTTGCCGCTGGCCGAGGCCGGCGTATCGCCGCTTGACCGTGGCTTTCTGTACGGCGACGGCGTCTATGAAGTGATCCCGGTGTACTCGCGCCGGGCTTTCCGCATCGACGAGCACCTCCAGCGCCTGCAAGCAACGCTGGACGGCATCTCTCTGGGCAACCCGCTTGCGGTCGACGCCTGGAAAAGCCTGATTTTCAAACTGATTGAGGCCGCCCCCTGGGACGACCAGTCGATCTACCTGCAAGTCACGCGCGGCGCTGACGACAAGCGCGACCATGCTTTTCCGCCAGCCAGCGTGCCGGCCAGCGTTTTCGCCTTCGCTTCGCCACTGCTCACGACGCCGGCTGAAGTTCGCGCTCAGGGCGTTGCGGCAATCACTGTTCCCGACCTGCGCTGGTCGCGTTGTGACCTCAAGGTCATCTCGCTGCTGGCCAATGTACTGGCCCGCCAGCAAGCCGTCGCGCAAGGCTGCGCCGAGGCGCTGCTGATCCGCGACGGTCACATGAAGGAAGGCGCGGCATCGAATATTTTCGTCGTCAAGGATGGCGTTTTGCTGGCGCCGCCGAAGACCCAGCTGATGCTGCCCGGCATCACCTATGACGTTATTCTTGAATTGGCCGAATCCCACGGTCAACGCCTGGAAATCCGCGAAATTCACGAAAATGAACTTCGCGCCGCCGACGAGGTCTGGATGAGCTCCTCGACCAAGGAAATTCTCGCCATCACCACACTCGACGGCCAACCCGTCGGCTCGGGCGAATTGGCTGGAAAACCTGGCCCGTTCGGCGAACAAATGTGGCAGTGGTACCAGGATTTCAAAAACTCAGTAATGCGCAAAGGCTGACATGGCTTCGTACAAGGACACTCTCCTCGAATTCCCCTGCGACTTCCCATTGAAGATCATGGGCAAGGCGCATGACGAGCTGGCCCAGTCGGTGCTGACCATCGTTACCAAGCACGCACCGGGCTTCGACGGCGCGAGCATGGAAATGCGCAGCAGTTCAGGCGGCAATTATCTGAGCCTGACCTGTACCGTCATCGCCACCTCCAAGCCGCAACTCGACGCGCTGTACATCGAGCTGACCTCACACCCCTTGGTCAAGGTCGTTCTCTAAGGTGAGTATCGTCATCAAGCGCCTGGGCCGGGTCGATTACGAACCGGTTTTTGCCGAAATGCAGGCGTTCACCGCCGCACGCACGGCCGAGACGCCGGACGAACTGTGGATCGTCGAACATGAGCCGGTCTACACCCTGGGTCAGGCCGGCAAGCCCGAGCATATCCTGCGCGACGTCGGCATTCCGCTGGTGCAAATCGACCGGGGCGGCCAGGTGACTTACCACGGCCCCGGCCAGGTGGTGATCTATCTGCTGCTTGACCTGTCACGCCGCAAGATCAAGGTGCGCGAACTGGTCACAGCCATCGAACAGGCGGTCATCGATCTGCTCGCGGCTTATGGTGTCAGCGCCGAACGCCGCGACGGCGCGCCCGGCGTCTATGTCGGGAATGGTGAAAACTACGCCAAGATCGCCGCGCTCGGCCTGCGCATCCGCAATGGCTGCTCGTATCACGGCGTCGCGCTCAATGTGGACATGGATCTTTCCCCGTTCGACGCGATCAACCCCTGCGGTTACCCCGGTCTGCAAGTCATCCAGACCAAAGACCTGAACATCCCGCTCTCGGCTCACGAGGCCGGCGAGCAACTCTCACAACACTTGCTACAGCAACTGGACTCTAAAAATGGCTGAAAAAGGCGTCAAACAAAAGGGCGAACTGAAAACTGCACGCATCCCCATCAAGATCGTGCCGGTCGACACCCCGCTACGCAAACCCGAGTGGATCCGCGTCAAGGCCGGCAACAGCGCCGGGCGCTTCGGCGAAATCAAGACCATGCTGCGCGAGAAGAAGCTGCACACCGTCTGCGAAGAAGCCGCCTGCCCGAACATCGGCGAATGCTTCGGCCGTGGTACGGCAACCTTCATGATCCTCGGCGACATCTGCACCCGTCGCTGCCCCTTCTGCGACGTCGGCCACGGCCAGCCGCTGCCACCGAATCCGGACGAACCACGCGAACTCGCCGATTCAGTGTCGGCCCTGAAGCTGCGTTATGTGGTGATTACCAGCGTCGACCGCGACGATCTGCGTGACGGCGGCGCCCAGCACTTCGTCGACGTCATCCGCAATGTCCGCGAACTGTCGCCGACCACGACCATCGAAACCCTGGTCCCGGATTTCCGTGGCCGCATGGAAGTCGCCCTCGAGGTCCTCGGCGGCGCCCTGCCCGACGTGCTGAACCACAATATGGAAACCGTGCCGCGCCTGTACAAGCAGGCCCGCCCCGGTGCCGACTACCAGCATTCGCTGGCATTCCTCAAACAGTTCAAGGCCCGCTACCCGAACATCTCGACCAAATCCGGTCTGATGGTTGGCCTGGGTGAAACCGATGAGGAAATCCTTGAAGTCATGCGCGACCTACGTGCCCACGATGTCGAAATGCTGACCATCGGCCAGTACCTCGCGCCGTCCGGCCATCACCTGCCGGTCTCGCGCTACGTGCATCCCGACGTGTTCAAGATGTACGAGGAAGAAGCCAAGAAAATGGGCTTCACTGGCGCCGCTTGTGCGCCAATGGTGCGCTCTTCGTATTGGGCCGACCAGCAGGCACATTCCGCTGGGGTCGCCTGATGTGAACTTTGACAAGTGAATGAGAATTTCGACCAGGCAACCTCTCATTCATTTGCCCGGAATGGCACTGCGGGCAAGGGATTAGGGTAAATCCCTCATCCCATCCTGATTTATGGCGGCCCCGCCCTCAGCGCTTTGGCCCTCTCATCCTCAACCCGCCCCGATTTTATAGATCAGTGCTTATGCTCTCCGGCATGATCTGATTCAAACGGTGAAAACCGGGCCTGCTCGGTCTTCTTGTCCGGAAAGACGACTGAGACAACCACCTTCATATGGGCATCGGAGACATACTTGCCGATGCCGCTCAGCTTGTTGTCGCCAGATGGCGTCAGGGGCACCGTCACTTTCGATTTTCCGGCCAGTATCGTTGCTGTGCCGCTGGCCCCGGCCGTCGAGATCTTTTTCTCAGCATGGTCGGTGAGATAGACCGTGACCGGACTGTCCTTGGCCTCCTTGTTGTTCTTATCAACCAGCAGTTCGAAGTGATAAGGGCCGGCCATGCGGAGTTGGCCGCCATTCGGGGCCGTCATTTTGGCAAGCATGGCATCGTCGTGAGCGAAAGCAGCGTGGCCAGCGAACAGCAGCGCTGCGGACAAAAACAGGCGGGAAATCAGGGGAAGCTTCACGGATTTTTCCTTGTTGGGTGGGTTTAGAAAGACTCTTCCGCCTTTTCGGCGAGCAGGCGCTGCAGCGGTTTCTCGCCGAACAAGCAGAACAAGACCGGGGTCAGCACGGTATCCAGCAGTGTGGAACTGATCAGGCCACCAAAAATCACCACGGCGACCGGATGCAGGATTTCCTTGCCCGGTGCGTCGGCAGACAGCAGTAGCGGGGTCAGGGCAAAGGCGGCGACCAGCGCCGTCATCAGCACCGGGGTCAGGCGTTCCAGCGAACCGCGGACGATCATCTGGCGCCCGAACACTTCACCCTCGAACGCGCACAGATTGATGTAATGGCTGATCTTCAGAATGCCGTTGCGCGTGGCGATACCGGTCAGCGTGATGAAGCCGACCAGGGCCGCGACCGACAGCGGCTGACCGGAGATCCACAGCGCGATGAGCGAGCCGACCAAGGCGAGCGGCACGTTGCCCATGATGATGGCGGTCAGCGCCGCCGATTGGTAGCGGCTGTAGAGCACCAGGTAAATCATGGTCAGCGAGACGACGGCGAGCAAGGCAATCAGCCTGGCCGCCTGTTCCTGGGCCTGGAATTGCCCTTCGAGCAGCGGGAAGTAGCCTTCCGGCATGGGTTTCCGATCGATTTCAGCGCGGATGTCGGCGATGATCCGGCTCATGTCGGAACCATCGGTATTGGCCGAGACGACGATGCGGCGCCGGGTGTTCTCCCGGCCGATCTGGTTCGGCCCCTCGCCATCCTCGATGCGGGCGAGCAGCGACAGCGGCACGCGGCCGGTCGACGTCTCGATCAGCAGATTTTCCAGGCCACGCTCGCCGCGCGCGTCTTCCGCCAGGCGCAGGGTCAGGTCGAAACGACGATTGCCTTCGATGATCTGGCCGATCCGTTCGCCGGCCAGCAGTTGCTCCAGGCGTTGCAGCAATTCGCCGGAAGCCACGCCATAGCGGGCGGCGGCGTCGTAATCCAGATGGATCTTGTACTGCGGAATCAGTACCTGCTTTTCGATCTGCAAGTCGGTGATGCCGGGAATTTTGGCCAGACGTTCCTTGATGTCGCCGGCCAGGCCGCGCAGGGTATCCAGATCGTCGCCAAAAATCTTCAGCGCAATCTGCGCCCGAACGCCGGACAGCAAATGGTCGAGGCGGTGGGAAATCGGCTGCCCGACATTGACCACCGCCGGCAGGATGGCCAGGCGCTGGCGGATGTCGGCGATGATCGCCTCACGATTTCGCCCGGAGGCCTTCAAATCGACCTCGATCTCGGTGTAGTGGACGCCTTCGGCGTGCTCGTCCAACTCGGCGCGCCCGGTACGCCGGCCGACCTCGCTCACCTCCGGCACGGCGAGCAGGATGTTTTCTGCCTGCGTGCCGATCTGGTTCGATTCGGCCAGCGAGGAACCAGGATTGAGCACCACATTGACGGTCAGCGTGCCTTCGTTGAATGGTGGCAGGAAGGATTTTGCAAAAAATGGGATGGAAGCCAGCGCAACGACCACGATGACAACGGCGCCGATCAGCAGTGGGCGGGCACGATCAAAGGACCAGTAGAGCAGGCGCTTGTCCCAGGCCTTGAGCTTCCTGACCAGGGCGCTGTCACCATGGTCAATATGCTTCATGTTGGGCAACAGGTGGTAGCACAGCACCGGCGTGATGGTCATGGCCACCGCCATGCTGGCCAGGATGGAGACAATGTAGGCCACGCCGAGCGGCGTAAACAGCCGGCCCTCGATACCCGGCAGGGCGAACAGCGGAATGAACACCAGCACGACGATCAAGGTCGCATAGACGACCCCTGATCTGACTTCCTTCGAAGCAGCAGCAATCACTTCCAGCGACGACCGGGGATTGGGCAAAGATCGGTTCTCGCGCAACCGGCGCAAGACGTTTTCGACATCGACCACGGCATCGTCGACCAGTTCGCCGATGGCGATGGCCAGGCCGCCCAGCGTCATGGTGTTGATCGACAGGCCGAAGTAGCTGAAGACCAGCGCCGTGGCCAGCAGCGAGACCGGAATGGCGGTCAGCGAAATGAAGGTGGTGCGGAAATTGGCCAGGAACAGGAAGAGGATGACGGCAACCATGATCGCCCCGTCGCGCAGCGCCTCTTCGACGTTGCCGACCGAGGCTTCGATGAAACTGGCCTGCTTGAACAGGAACTGCGGCGGGTCGACGCCTTGCGGCAGGCTCTTGCCCATCTCGGCCAGGGCCTGCTCGACGGCGCGGGTCAATGCCACCGAATCGGCCGTCGGCTGCTTCTGCACCGACAGAATGACGGCGGGCTTGCCCTTGAAACTGGCGTCGCCGCGTTTGACGCCGGCGGCGAAGGTGACGGCAGCCACCTGGCGCAGCAGGATGGGCTGGCCGTTGCGCGTCGCCACCGGCTGGTTCTGCAGATCAACCAGGCGGGTCGTCCGGCCGATGTTGCGGATCAGGTATTCGCGACCGCCGGCATCGACGAAG
>JAVBXO010000159.1 GCA_030824535.1 Azonexus sp.
GATATCAACGCCTGGCAGGCGGTGCGCACCAATGCTTTGGGGACGCTGGTCATGGCCCGCGCCGCGCGCGAAGCCGGCGTTGGGCGTTTTGTGCTGGTATCGACCGACAAGGCGGTCAATCCGACCAATGTCATGGGGGCGACCAAGCGCCTGGCCGAACGCCTGTGTCGTGCGGTACACGCTCAAGGCGGCACCAAATTCATTACCGTGCGCTTCGGCAATGTGCTGGGCAGTAACGGCAGCGTGATTCCCAAGTTCCGCGAGCAGATTGCCCGTGGCGGGCCGGTGACGGTCACGCACCCGGATATCGTCCGCTACTTCATGACCATTCCCGAGGCCGCGCAACTACTGTTGCAGGCGGGAGCGATGGGTGAGGGCGGCGAGATTTTTGTCATGGACATGGGCGAGCCGGTCCGAATTCTCGATCTGGCCAAGGACATGATTCGCCTGTCTGGCTTTTCCAGTGAAGAGGTGAGGATCGAGTTCTCTGGGCTCCGTCCGGGCGAAAAGCTTTATGAAGAATTGCTGGCCGACGACGAAAAAACCTTGCCGACACCGCATCCCAAGCTGCGCATTGCCTTGCTTTCGGACGCCATGGCGACGGATGAACTCGATGCCTTGCTGGCGTGGTTGATGGCTGCCGTACGCCCGCCCGCCGAGGCGCGTTCCGGCCTGCGCTGTTTTGTCCCGGAATATGTGTCGCCACCGCACGATCAGGCCCCGCAGCCTGGATCACCCCTTTAATTTTTGTTGAATGACGATCATGGAATTCCTTGACCTGCCCCAATTGCTGTCGGCTGCCGGTACTGTTCGCTTGCCCGGCTCAAAAAGCATTTCCAACCGTGTCCTGTTGCTGGCGGCACTCGCTGACGGGGAAACCGAGGTACGCGATCTGCTTGCCTCCGACGATACCTCGCGCATGCTCGAGGCGCTGCAGGCGCTTGGCGTCGGCGTGACGGCGCTGGGTCAGGAAGCCTGGCTGATCAAGGGCTGTGGCGGTAAATTCCCGGTGCGCCAGGCGGAGCTTTTCCTGGGTAATGCCGGGACTGCCTTTCGCCCGCTGACGGCAGCGCTGGCGCTGGCCGGCGGCGATTACGTGCTGAAGGGCGTGGCGCGCATGCATGAGCGGCCGATTGGCGATCTGGTCGATGGTCTGCGCCAGCTCGGCGCCGATGTGACTTATCTCGGCAATGAAGGCTATCCGCCGCTGCACCTGAAGCCGGCGAGCATTCGCCCGGAAGGCGCCGTCAAGGTGCGCGGTGATGTTTCCAGTCAGTTTCTGACCGGCCTGCTGATGGCCTTGCCGCTGCTTGGCGAGACTGTTGCGGTCGACGTCGTTGGCGAGCTGATTTCCAAACCCTATATCGAAATCACCCTGGCGACGATGGCGCGTTTCGGGGTCGTGGTCGAACGTGAGGGTTGGCAGCGCTTTACGGTTCGGGCCGGCAGTCGCTATGTTTCGCCGGGTACGGTCTATGTTGAGGGCGATGCGTCCTCGGCCTCGTATTTTCTGGCGCTGGGTGCTATCGGTGGCGGGCCGCTGCGGGTCGAGGGCGTGGGTCGCGACTCGATTCAGGGCGATGTTAAATTTGCCGAGGCGCTGGCGGCGATGGGGGCCGAGATCGAGATGGGTCCGAACTGGATGGAGGCCCGTGCTCCGCAAGGTGGCCTGCTGGCGGTCGACCTCGATTGCAACCATATTCCTGACGCGGCCATGACCCTGGCGACCACCGCCTTGTTCGCCAAGGGCGTAACGACGCTACGCAATATTGCCAGCTGGCGGGTCAAGGAGACCGACCGCATCGCGGCCATGGCGGCCGAGTTGCGCAAACTTGGCGCTGAAGTCGAGGAGGGCGAGGATTACCTCCGCGTCACGCCGGTCACCCGTCTGGCTTCGCCGCCGGAAGGCATTGACACCTACGACGATCACCGTATGGCGATGTGTTTCTCGCTGGCGGCTTTTGCCACGCCCTTGCGGATCAATGACCCCAAATGTGTGGCCAAGACTTTTCCCGATTACTTCGAGCGCTTTGCCAGCGTGACCAGGGCGGCGCCGGTCATTGCCATTGACGGACCATCGGCTTCCGGCAAGGGTAGCGTTGCCGCCCGCGTCGCGACTGAACTTGGTTTTTCCTACCTGGATTCCGGCGCCTTATACCGCTTGACCGCGCTGGCAGCCCGGCGCGCCGAAGTGGATTGGGCTGATGAAGCTGGTGTGGCGGCGATTGCTGCCGAGCTTGATGTTGAATTCATCGGTGAGGATATTCTCCTGGGCGGTATTGCGGTTGGCGACGCCATCCGTACCGAGGAAATGTCGGCCGGTGCCTCGAAAGTCGCCGCTTTGCCCACCGTTCGCGAAGCGCTGCTGTTCCGTCAGCGGGTCTTCAATGCCGCCCCCGGTCTGGTCGGCGATGGTCGCGATATGGGCTCGGTCGTCTTTCCGCAGGCGGTGCTCAAGGTCTTCCTCACTGCCAGCGCCGAAGTGCGCGCTGATCGCCGCTATAAGCAGTTGATCAACAAAGGTTTCTCTGCTAATCTCCCGGACCTTCTGGCTGACCTCCGGCAACGTGACGAGCGCGACTCTCAGCGCAGCGTGGCTCCGTTACGTCAGGAGGCTGATGCCAGGCTGCTCGACACCTCGGCGCTCACCATCGAAGAGGCGGTGAGGCAGGTGCTTGACTGGACTGCTGAAGCAATGAAATAAGGTGTTGCCGGCCATGGGGTCGGTAACGTTTGATTTAATCTCAACCCGCTGCGGATCACTAGATTCGTGGCAAAAAGGCTCACTCCGTAATGGAATCTTTTGCTCAACTATTTGAAGAATCCCTGGCTCGCCAGGAAATGCGTCAAGGCGAAGTCATCACTGCAGAAGTGGTACTCATTGATCACAACTTCGTTGTCGTCAATGCCGGCCTGAAATCCGAGTCCTACGTTCCGATCGAAGAATTCCTGAACGACCAGGGCGAGCTTGAAGTCAAGGAAGGCGACTTCATTCAGGTTGCCATCGAAATGCTGGAAGACGGCTACGGCGCTACCCGCCTGTCGCGTGATCGCGCCAAGCGCATCGCTGCCTGGAACTTCCTGGAACAAGCCCTGAACGACAACACCCTGGTTACCGGCACCATCACCGGCAAGGTCAAGGGCGGTCTGACTGTCATGTCCAACGGCGTCCGTGCATTCCTTCCGGGTTCGCTGGTCGACATGCGTCCGGTCAAGGACACCACCCCGTACGAAGGCAAGACCCTCGAATTCAAGGTCATCAAGCTTGACCGCAAGCGCAACAACGTCGTGATGTCCCGCCGTGCCGTGCTCGAAGCCACCGCTGACAAGGATCGCGAAAAGCTTCTCGAAAACCTCAAGGAAGGCACCACCGTCAAGGGTATCGTCAAGAACATCACCGATTACGGTGCATTCGTCGACCTCGGCGGCATCGATGGCCTGCTGCACATCACCGACCTGGCCTGGCGCCGTGTCCGTCACCCGTCCGAAGTTCTGGCCGTGGGCGACGAAGTTACCGCCAAGATCCTCAAGTTCGACGCTGAGAAGAACCGCGTCTCCCTGGGTATGAAGCAGCTGGGCGACGATCCGTGGGTTGGTATTGCTCGCCGTTACCCGGCCGGCACCCGCCTGTTCGGCAAGGTCACCAACCTGACCGACTACGGTTCATTCGTTGAAATCGAACAAGGCATCGAAGGTCTGGTTCACGTTTCCGAAATGGATTGGACCAACAAGAACGTTCATCCGTCCAAGGTTGTTTCCCTGGGTGATGAAGTCGAAGTCATGATCCTCGAAATCGACGAAGAACGTCGCCGTATCTCCTTGGGTATGAAGCAGTGCCTGCCGAATCCATGGGATGATTTCGCGATGAACCACAAGAAGGGCGACAAGGTCCGTGGTGCCATCAAGTCGATCACCGACTTCGGTATCTTCATCGGTCTGCCTGGTGGTATCGATGGTCTGGTTCACCTGTCCGACCTGTCCTGGTCCGCGACCGGCGAAGAAGCCATCCGCAACTTCAAGAAGGGTGACGAAGTTGAAGCCGTGGTTCTCGGCATCGACGTCGAAAAGGAACGCATCTCCCTGGGCATCAAGCAGCTCGAAGGTGATCCGTACACCAACTTCATTGCCACCCACGAGAAGAACAGCATCGTTCGCGCTACCGTCAAGTCGGTGGATGCCAAGGGTGCCGTGATGGGCCTGGGCGGCGATAACGAAGGTTACCTGCGCGCTTCCGAGTTCTCCCGTGATCGTATTGACGACCTCTCGCAGCACCTGAAGGTCGGCGACGAAATCGAAGCAATGATCATCAACGTTGACCGCAAGACGCGCGGCATCAACCTGTCGATCAAGGCCAAGGATCAAGCCGAACAGCACGAAGCCATGCAGAAGTTTGCCGCCGAGTCTTCCGCTGCTTCCGGCACGACCAACCTGGGCGCCCTGTTGAAGGCCAAGCTCAACCAGCAAGGTTGATAAGGCGCTAGCATGACCAAATCCGAGCTCATCGCCCGGCTGGCGGAGCGTTTTCCCCAGCTGGTGGCGAAGGATGCTGATTTTGCGGTCAAGATGATTCTCGATGCGATGTCCGAAGCACTTGTGCGCGGTGACCGCATCGAGATCCGCGGATTCGGCAGCTTTGCGCTCAATTATCGCCCGCCGCGTATTGGGCGTAACCCCAAATCGGGGGACAAGGTCAGCGTACCGGCGAAGTGGGTTCCCCATTTCAAAGCCGGAAAGGAATTGCGCGAAAGGGTCGACCAGTCGATCTGACGCCGGGCTTAGCCTAATGTGGTAGATTCAGGGGCAGTGAAGTATTTCACTGCCCCTTTTTTATGTTGATCTCATGACGATTCTGACTTGGGCCATACGGCTGGTAATTCTCGCTATCCTGCTGGTGTTTGCGATTCAGAATACCGAACCGGTCAGTTTGCGTTTCCTGACTGATTATGTGTGGCAGGCGCCATTGGTGATCGTGCTGCTGATCTTTTTTGCCACCGGTTTTGTCTTTGGCGCGCTGGCGCTAGTTGGCGTCATTTACCGCCAGCGCCGGGAAATTTCCCGCCTGAAAAACAAGCCTGAGCTACCGCTCGTAGCTAATCCGCCGACACCTCCCCACGTATGAACGATTTTTTTGATTACTGGCAGCTATTGCTGATTCCGGTATTTTTTGGTTTGGGCTGGGCGGCGGCGCGAGTCGATATGCGCCAGGTCATCCATGAATCGCGAGCCTTGCCGCGTTCCTATTTTCAAGGTCTGAATTTCCTGCTCAACGAGCAGCCCGACAAGGCCATCGATTCTTTTCTGGAAGTGGCCAAGGTCGATTCGCAGACCGTCGAGCTGCATTTTGCGTTGGGCAACCTCTTTCGCCGCCGTGGCGAGACCGAGCGGGCGATCCGCATGCACCAGAGTCTGATCGATTTGCCGGATCTCGATGAGCATTTGCGCTTGCAGGCACTTTCCGAGCTGGGTCTGGATTTTCTCAAGGTTGGCTTGCTTGACCGCGCCGAGGAAATTTTCAACAAGCTGCTCGGCACCGAGCTTGAAGAAGCAGCCAAACGCAACCTGCTGGAAATTTATCAATTGGGCAAGGAATGGCTGAAAGCCGTCGAGATTGCCCGGGAATTGCCGGATGTCGCTTCGCAGCGCGATATTGCCGAGTATTACTGCGAGCTGGCGGCCAACGAGATCATGCGTTCGCGTCCGGATGCGGCGGCTCAGTATCTTGATGTCGCGATCCAGAATAATCGTAAATGTGTTCGCGCCAGTTTGCTGCGCGGCGATCTGTATTTGCAGGCCGGTGACCTGGTAGCGGCAATTGACGCCTGGCAGGCCATCGAGCAGCAGGATCCGGCCTATCTGGCACTGGTGGCGCAGCGTTTGCTGGAAGCCTATCGCAAGCTCGAACGGCGGGATGAAGGGATTGCTCTGCTTAGCGGTTATCTCGAGCGCTATCCCTCGCTGGATCTGCTAGATGTGGTCTATCAGCTGGTGCTTGAGGCGGAAGGCAACGAAGTGGCTTACCGTCTGGTGCGCGCCGAGTTGCAGCGCAACCCGACGCTGCTCGGGCTGGAGAAGTTGATGAGTGCCCGCCTGCCGCTGGTGGCGCCCGAAGTACGCACCGATGTTGAGCTGGCCAAGACCATCATCCAGGGCTATACCCGGCGTTTGTCGCGTTATCGATGCGATAATTGCGGGTTCAAGGCGCGGCAGTTTTACTGGCGTTGCCCTGCCTGCGGCGGTTGGGAAACCTACTCGCCACGGCGCAGCGAAGAATTCGATCAAACCCTGTAGGAATCATTCATGAAAATTACCGTTGTCGGTACCGGCTACGTCGGCCTGGTCAGTGGCACCTGTCTTGCCGAAGTGGGTAACGATGTCCTGTGCCTGGACGTCGATCCGGAGAAAATCCGGATTCTTGAAGAGGGCGGTATTCCGATCTACGAACCTGGTTTGCAGGACATGGTGCGGCGCAATGTTGCTGCCGGCCGCCTGCGCTTCACCACCGATATCGAACGCGCCGTGCATCATGGCACCATCCAGTTCATCGCCGTTGGTACGCCGCCGGATGAGGATGGTTCGGCCGATCTGCAATATGTGCTGGCAGCGGCGCACAATATCGGTCGCCTGATGACCGACTACAAAGTGGTCGTCGACAAGAGCACGGTGCCGGTTGGTACCGGCGCCAAGGTCAAGGCTGCCGTTGCCGATGAACTGGCGAAACGTGCGGTCAACATCCCCTACAGTGTCGTTTCCAATCCGGAGTTCCTGAAGGAAGGCGCGGCCGTCGAGGACTTCATGCGCCCCGACCGCATCGTTGTTGGCGCCGAAGAAGAACAGGCCATCCACCTGATGCGCGCCTTATATGCGCCTTTCCAGCGCAATCATGAGCGCCTGATCATCACCGACGTCAAGAGCGCCGAACTGACCAAATACGCAGCCAATGCCATGCTGGCAACGCGTATCAGCTTCATGAACGAGCTGGCCAACCTGGCCGAGGTGCTGGGTGCAGACATCGAAATGGTGCGCCAGGGCATTGGTTCCGATCCGCGTATCGGCTACCACTTTCTATATCCCGGTTGCGGCTACGGCGGCTCCTGCTTTCCCAAGGACGTCAAGGCGCTGATCAAGACCGCGCAGGATGATGCCGGGATCGAGCTCAAGGTGCTGCAGGCGGTTGAGGATGCCAACGATCTGCAGAAGCATGTGCTGACGAAGAAACTGCAGAAGCGTTTCGGCGATCTGCAAGGGAAGCATTTCGCGCTGTGGGGACTGTCTTTCAAGCCCAATACCGACGATATGCGCGATGCGCCCAGTCGCGAACTGATTGCTGACCTGTTTGCGGCCGGTGCGACCGTGACGGCCTACGATCCGGTAGCGATGGAAGAAACCCGCCGCATCTTTGGTGATGAACCGCGTCTGCATTATGCAACGTCACCGATGGCGGCACTGGAGGCGGCTGACGCCCTGCTGATCGTCACCGAGTGGAAGGAATTCCGCAGTCCGGATTTTGCCGCGATCAAGGCCGCGCTGAAGAGCCCGTTGATTGTCGATGGCCGCAATTTGTACGATCCGAAGTTCGTGCGCTCGGCAGGCATCGAATATCTGGCGATTGGTCGTTAAAGGATAGTGCGCAGCATGCTGGAAAAACTTTCGCAGGTGCGCCTGCTGGTCGTTGGCGACGTGATGCTGGACCGTTACTGGTTTGGTGAAGTTAACCGTATTTCCCCCGAAGCCCCGGTACCGGTCGTCAAGGTTGAACGCAGCGAGGAACGCCTGGGCGGCGCCGCCAATGTCGCGCGCAATGCCGGTGCCTTGGGGGCGCAAACGGCGCTGCTCTCGGTGGTCGGTGATGACGATGCGGGCAGGGCGCTGCAGCGTTTGTTGAACGAAGGTGGAATTGCTGCCGGTTTGCACGTTGACCGCGATATTGACACCATCGTCAAGCTGCGCGTCGTAGCGCGTCAGCAACAACTACTGCGCATCGATTTCGAAACGCCACCGTCGCACGAAATTCTCCTGGCCAAGCTGGCGGAATTCGAAAAGCGGGTTAACGAGTGCGATGTGGTGATTCTTTCCGATTATGGCAAGGGTGGCCTGACGCATATCAGCGAAATGATTCGCCTCGCCCGCACCGCCGGCAAGCCGGTATTGGTCGACCCGAAAGGCGATGAATGGGGCAAGTATGCTGGTGCGACCGTCATTACCCCGAATCGCTCGGAGTTGCGCGAAGTCGTCGGGCGCTGGTCGTCTGACGAAGAATTGGCGGCCAAGGCGGGCAAATTGCGCGCTGATCTCGGTCTGGACGCCTTGCTGGTCACCCGCAGCGAAGAAGGCATGACGCTGTTTGCCGGTACTGAAGTCCATCATCAGCCAGCGCAGGCGCGCGAGGTTTTTGATGTTTCGGGGGCTGGCGATACCGTCATCGCCACGCTGGCGGTGATGCTGGCCGCTGGCGCCGGCTGGTCTGAAGCCATACGCGTCGCCAATGTTGCTGCCGGCATTGTTGTCGGCAAACTCGGGACGGCGGTTGTTTCCCGCGAAGAACTCGCCGCTGCCCTGTAAGGAGAAAATATGTCATATATCGTCGTTACCGGCGCTGCCGGCTTCATCGGTTCCAATATCGTCAAGGCGCTCAACGAGCGTGGCGTGAAGAACATCATCGCCGTCGATAACCTGACCAAGGCCGACAAGTTCAAGAACCTGATCGATTGCGACATCGCTGATTACATCGACAAGCAGGATTTTATCGAACGCATCCAGGCCGGGCATTTCGACGGCGAGATCGAGGCCATCCTGCATGAGGGCGCCTGCTCCGACACCATGGAGACCGATGGCCGCTACATGATGGAGAACAATTACCGCTATTCGATGATCCTGCTCGACTGGTGCCAGGATCAGGATGTGCAGTTCCTGTATGCCTCCAGCGCCGCCACCTATGGCGCCAGCAGTGTTTTCCGCGAAGAGCGCGAATTCGAAGGGCCGCTGAACGTTTACGGCTACTCGAAGTTCTTGTTCGACCAGATCGTGCGCCAGCGTCTGGCCAAGGATCCCTCGTCGCAAATCGTCGGTTTCCGCTACTTCAATGTTTATGGCCCGCGTGAAAATCACAAGGGTCGCATGGCCTCGGTGGCTTTCCATAACTTCCACCAGTTCCGTGCCGACGGCAAGGTCAAGCTCTTCGAGGGCTCGCACGGCTACGAGAATGGCGGGCAGATGCGTGATTTCGTGTTTGTCGGCGACGTGGCCAAGGTCAATCTGTTCTTCCTTGATCACCCGGAAAAGTCCGGGATTTTCAATCTCGGTTCCGGTCGGGCGCAGAGCTTCAACGATGTGGCCGTTTCTGCGGTCAACGGCTGCCGCAAGGCAAAAACCGAAGCGCCGCTGAGTCTGGCGGAACTCCGGGCACAAGGCTTGCTCGAATACATCGCGTTCCCCGAGGCGCTGAAGGGCAAGTACCAGGCGTTCACGCAGGCTGATCTGACCAAGCTGCGTGCCGCTGGCTACGCTGCGCCGATGGCCACGGTTGAGGAGGGCGTCTCCCAATATATCGAGTGGCTACACAAGCATGTATAAAACCCTGCAGGATTTTGTCGGTAATACCCCGCTGGTTCGTCTGGTGCGCATTCCTGGCGCCGCCAACGACGCGCGCGGCAACGTCATTCTCGCCAAGCTCGAAGGCAACAACCCGGCCGGCTCGGTCAAGGACCGCCCGGCGCTGTCGATGATCCAGCGCGCCGAAGCACGCGGTGATATCAAGCCGGGCGACACGCTGATCGAAGCCACTTCCGGCAATACCGGCATCGCGCTGGCCATGGCGGCAGCGATCAAGGGTTACCGGATGATCCTGGTCATGCCCGAGAACCAGAGTATCGAGCGTCGCCAGAGCATGCGCGCCTACGGCGCCGAACTGGTGCTGACGCCCAAGGATGGCGGTATGGAGCTGTGCCGCGACGTTGCCGAGAAGATGCGCGACGAAGGCAAGGGCATCATCCTCGACCAGTTCGGCAATCCGGATAACCCGCTTGCCCACTACGAAGGCACCGGCCCGGAAATCTGGCGCGATACTGCGGGCAAGGTCACGCATTTCGTTTCCAGCATGGGCACGACCGGCACGATCATGGGCACCAGCCGCTTCCTCAAGGAAATGAATCCGGCGGTGCAGATCGTCGGTTGTCAGCCGGAAGACGGCAGCCAGATTCCCGGCATCCGTAAATGGCCGGAAGCCTATCTGCCCAAGATTTACAGCAATACCAATGTCGACCGCATCGAATACGTCAGCCAGGCCGATGCCGAGGCGATGACCCGGCGTCTGGCGACGGAAGAGGGCATCTTTGCCGGTATTTCTTCCGGTGGTGCGCTGGCGGTGGCCTTGCGCCTGGCGCAGCAACTGGAAGACGCCGTGATCGTCACCATCGTCTGTGATCGTGGCGACCGCTACCTGTCGACGGGCGTATTTCCCGCATGAAGCCGGTCCTGGTTTTTGATATCGAGACCATCCCCGATATCGACGGTTTTCGCCGTCTGAACGAATTGCCCGGCGAGCTATCCGACGACGAGGTTGCCGAGCTGGCTTTCCAGCAACGCCGGGCACGGACCGGCAGCGACTTCCTGCAATTGCACCTGCAACGGGTGGTGACCATTTCCTGCGTGCTGCGCACGATGGAAGGTTTCAAGGTCTGGTCATTGTCCGAGCCGGAATTGAACGAAGGGGCAGTCATTCAACGCTTCTTCGACGGTATCGAAAAATTCACGCCGCAGATCGTTTCCTGGAATGGCGGTGGTTTCGACCTGCCGGTGCTGCATTATCGCGGCATGCTGCATGGTGTCGCGGCGCCGCGCTATTGGGATATGGGCGAGGGCGACTATGCCGATTCGCGCGATTTCAAGTGGAACAACTACATCAGCCGTTATCACACCCGCCATCTTGATCTGATGGATCTGCTGGCGATGTACAACGGCCGCGCCAACGCACCGCTCGACGAACTGGCCAAGCTGTTCGGCTTTCCCGGCAAGCTGGGTATGGATGGCAGCAAGGTCTGGTCGGCCTGGCAGGAAGGGCGGATCGCCGAGATTCGCGATTACTGCGAAACCGATGTAGTCAATACCTATCTCGTCTATAACCGTTTCCGGCGCATGCGCGGTGAACTGACGGCCGAGGAGGAAATTGCCGAGCTGGATTTTGTCAAAAACCAGCTCGCTCGTCTGGATGCGCCGCACTGGCGCGAGTTTCTCGCCGCCTGGGGCTGAAGAGCCGCTACACGGCGTTATAATCGCAAGTTCTCAAACCTAAACGCAGAGAGATAAAACATGGCACTTAACAACGTTCCTTCCGGCAAGTCCCTTCCCGATGATTTCAACGTCATCATCGAAATTACCGCTCACGCTGACCCGGTCAAGTACGAAGTCGACAAGGAATCCGGCGCGATTTTCGTTGACCGTTTCATGGGCACCGCGATGCACTACCCGTGCAACTACGGCTACATCAACAACACCATCGCTGGCGACGGTGACCCGGTCGACGTGCTGGTCGTGACCCCGTTCGGCCTGCCGCCGGGCGTTGTCGTGCGCTGCCGTCCGCTCGGCATGCTGGCCATGGAAGACGAAGGCGGCCAGGACGCCAAGCTGCTGGCCGTGCCGGTCGACAAGCTGACCCCGCTGTACAAGGACGCCAAGACCTACGAAGACATCCCGGAGCTGCTGCGCGACCAGATTGCTCACTTCTTCTCCCATTACAAGGATCTGGAAAAGGGCAAGTGGGTCAAGATCATGGGTTGGCAGGGGATTGAAGAAGCCAAGAAGGAAATCATGGAAGGCGTTGCCCGTTACCAGGCTGAGGCCAAGTAACGCCATGTTGCGTATTGCCGTTGCCCAGTTCAACGCCACCGTCGGTGACCTGACGGGCAACGTCGAACGCATTTTGCAGTGCGCTGCCGAGGCCAAGGCCGGCGGCGCACATGTGTTACTGACGCCGGAGCTGGCCTTATGTGGCTACCCCCCGGAAGACCTGCTGCTGCGACCTGATTTTTATCGGGCCTGCGCGCGGGCGCTGGATGATCTGGCGGCGCGTGCCGAAGGCATTGCGTTGATTGTCGGTCATCCCGAAGAACACCAAGGCCACTGCTACAACGCGGCCACGGTCATTGAAAATGGCCAGAAAAAGGCGGTCTACCGCAAGATTCGCCTGCCTAATTACGAAGTTTTCGACGAGAAGCGTTATTTCGAGTCGGGGACCGACGCCTGTGTCGTCACGCTCAACGGCGTGCGCTGCGGCATCAATATCTGTGCTGATGTCTGGGAAGCCGGCGCTGCCGAACTGGCACATGAAGCCGGCGCTGAAATTCTGCTGGTCCTCAACGCCTCACCCTGTCATCTCGGCAAGACCCGTGAGCGGGTCCGGGTGCTGGCGGATCGCATTGCCGCAACCGGCATTCCGGCCATTTATTGCAATCTGGTCGGCGGTCAGGATGAGCTGGTTTTCGATGGCGATTCCTTCGCCCTCGATGCTCGGCAAAATCTCCGGATGCGCTTGCCCAAATTCGTCGAAGCCCTGGGTTTCGTCGATTTTGTCGCCGGTGAGATCAGTTCAGACTCGCTGGCTGACGAGCTGTCGCAGGAAGCCGAAGCTTACGGCGCGCTGGTGCTCGGCGTGCGCGACTACATCGGCAAGAGTGGTTTCAAGGGCGCCTTGATTGGCCTCTCGGGCGGCATCGATTCGGCATTGACGCTGTGCGTTGCCGTGGATGCGCTGGGCGCCGACAAGGTGCATGCGGTGATGATGCCGTCGCCCTATACCGCGCAAATGAGCCTGGATGACTCGCGCGAAATGATTCGCCTGCTGGGCGTCAAGTACGACGAAATCGCCATCGCGCCGGCGATGGCGACCTACGCGACGATGCTCGACCCCTTGTTTGCCGGCCTGCCGGCGGACACCACCGAGGAAAACATCCAGGCGCGGATTCGCGGCAATATCCTGATGGCGCTGTCGAACAAGACCGGCAAGCTGGTACTGACTACCGGCAACAAATCGGAGATGGCGGTTGGCTATTGCACGCTATACGGCGACATGGCCGGTGGCTTTGCCGTCATCAAGGATGTCTACAAGACGCTGGTTTATCGGCTGTCGCACTATCGCAACACGCTGGCCCCGGCCATTCCCGAAAACATCATCATCCGGCCGCCATCAGCGGAACTGAAGCCGGATCAGACCGATCAGGACTCGCTGCCGCCCTACGAAATCCTCGATGCCATCGTCCAGGCTTACATGGAAGAGGATCGTAGCCCGCGCGAAATCATCGCCGCCGGCTTGCCCGAGGCCGATGTGCGCCGCGTCGTCAGGTTGCTGCGCATCGCTGAATACAAGCGCCGTCAGTCGCCAGTCGGTATTCGTATTACTTCACGTGGTTTCGGCAAGGATTGGCGGTATCCTATTACCAATCGCTATGTCGATGAATATTAAGAACTCCTAGAGAGGAAGACGAACATGAAGAAAATTGAAGCAGTCATCAAGCCGTTCAAGCTGGACGAAGTACGGGAAGCCTTGTCGGAAGTCGGCATCACCGGTCTGACGGTGACCGAGGTCAAGGGTTTTGGTCGCCAGAAGGGCCATACCGAGCTGTATCGCGGCGCCGAGTACGTGGTTGATTTTCTGCCCAAGATCAAGATCGAAGTGGTTGTTGCGTCGGAAAACGTCGACGCCGCCATCGATGCCATCATCAAGGCCGCCCGTACCGGCAAAATCGGCGACGGCAAGATTTTCGTCATGGCGGTCGAGCAGGTCGTGCGCATCCGTACTGGCGAGACCAACGAATCGGCAATTTAAGGCGATTTTTGCGGTCGACCGCAGCAGCAGGCAAAAAAGCGGCTCAGGCCGCTTTTTCTATTTTGGCGCGCGCAGCAGCGCGATCACCGCGCCATCACCGCCGTCATGGGCGGGAGCCTGGCAATAGGCGAGCACCTCGATGCGCTGGGCCAGCCAGCCGCGCACCAGTTGGCGCAGGATCGACAGTTTCTGCGGTGATCCATGTCCCTTGCCGTGAATGATCCGCACGCAGCGCTTGCCTTGATGCAGGCAGGCGGCCAGAAAGCTGGCCAGTTGATGCCGCGCTTCTTCGCGGTTCAGGCCATGCAGGTCGAGCTGCTCCTGGACGACCCAGCGGCCACGACGCAGGTCGCGCAGCACATTGCTGGCCAGGCCCTGGCGCAGGTAACAGGCTTCGTCGCCACCTTCCAGTCGGTCCTGCAAGGCAATCGGGCCGTGCAGGCTCTCATGCAAGGCCGCTCGTTCGTCGGCGATGAACTGTTGCGGGCGTGATGGTGGAAGCGGCCGGCCAAGGACCACGCGATTGCTCGGCGGCAGCGGCTCGACACCGGCCATGGCCCTTTGCAGCGCAGCCAGTTCGGGATTCAGGGGCAGGGCCGGGGTGGCGGGATCGGCGCCAGCGTGCCAATGTGCTGGCCAAAGCTGTTTTTTCGGTTTTTTCGGGGTCGGCTGATCTTTTTCCCGGCTTTGCTGGCGCAAGGAAAAGGCCGGTTTTGGCTTGCTCAGCTGAACGCGATTGGGCGGCGGCAGTGGCTTGATATCGGCCACTGCCGCCTGGAAGGCAGCGAGGTCTTCCGGATCGATCAAGATCGCTCAGGCGTGGCCGAGGTTGTCGAGGTAGCGCTCGGCATCGAGCGCTGCCATGCAGCCGGTGCCGGCCGAGGTGCAGGCCTGCTTGTAGATCTGGTCCTGTACGTCGCCGGCGGCAAAAATGCCGGGAATGCTGGTTTGCGTGGCATTGCCGCCACGGCCGCACTGGGTAATCAGGTAGCCGTTGTCCATCTCGAGCTGGCCGGCAAAAATATCGGTGTTCGGCTTGTGGCCGATAGCGATGAAAACGCCATGAACAGCGATATCCTGCGTGCTGCCGTCCTGGGTGCTCCTGACGCGCAGGCCGGTCACACCGGAGTCATCGCCGAGGATTTCGTCGAGCGCGCTGTTGTAAAGGATGCTGATCTTGCCGGCCTTGACCTTTTCGAACAGCTTGTCCTGCATGATCTTCTCGGCGCGGAACTTGTCGCGGCGATGGATCAGCGTTACATGGCTGGCGATATTGGCCAGGTAGAGCGCTTCTTCGACCGCCGTATTGCCGCCGCCGACGACCGCGACCGGCTTGTTGCGGTAGAAGAAACCGTCGCAGGTCGCACAGGCCGAGACGCCCTTGCCGGCGAAGGTTTCTTCGGAAGGCAGGCCGAGGTACATGGCGGATGCGCCGGTGGCGATGATCAGCGCATCGCAGGTATAGGTGCCGGTATCGCCGATCAGCGTGAACGGCTTTTCGGTCAGCTGAGTGGTGTGGATGTGGTCGAAGATGATCTCGGTGTCGAAGCGGCGGGCGTGGGCTTCGAAATTTGCCATCAATTCAGGACCTTGAATGCCATCGGCAGCGGCAGGCCAGTTATCGACGTCAGTGGTGGTCATCAGCTGACCCCCTTGGGCCATGCCGGTGATCAGCACGGGCTTGAGGTTGGCGCGGGCAGCGTAAACGGCGGCGGTGTAACCAGCCGGGCCGGAGCCGAGAATGATCAAGGGCGTATGGCGGGTGTTCTGGGACATGGCAATCCTCTTGGATGGTTGAGCTCAAAATTATAGCGTTGTCTGAGTCCGGCCACTTTTCGAAGTTCCCGGAATATGCGTGAATCCGGTTTATAATCCGCCGCTAACTCCATGAACGGAAAACGATTTGTCTACAGTTTTCAGGTGTTTGACAAGTTTCATGACGGGCTCGCTGACGCAGCATTTTGTTGCCTGGGTCCGGATTTGACCGGCTGGGTTGAGGCAATTTTCCGTAATTCAGGACAGGTATATGGCAAGAATGGTCAGGGCGAAATCGGTGGTCAGGAGCAATAGCGGTGCGCTGCCGGACAAGATTGGCGGCCTGCTGCAGGAATCTCGCTGGCTCGGGCTCGGGGCGCTGATGCTTTTCATGGGCATGGCCCTGTGGGGCTTCCATAAGGACGATCCGGGCTGGTCGCACGCCGTCGTTTCGCCGACGCTACTCAATCCCGCCGGGAAGGCCGGCGCCTGGCTGGCGGATTTGCTGCTCTATATTTTTGGTGTCTCGGCCTGGTGGTGGATCGTGCTGATGGCGCTTTTTGTCTGGCGTGGCGCACGCCGACTGCATCTTCCGGAAAACCTCGAGCAACGGCCGCTGTTCCTTGCGCTGGGGGGATTTACGCTGTTGCTGGTGGCCAGTTCGGCGCTCGAGGCCTTGCGTTTTTATACCTTGCATACCGAGCTGCCGCTGGCGCCGGGCGGGTTGATCGGCATGGAACTCGGCGGAGGGCTGGCACGGCAACTGGGGTATACCGG
>JAVBXO010000435.1 GCA_030824535.1 Azonexus sp.
CCCATGTCTACGTCGGCGTCCAGGTCAGCGACCGCAAGGAATCGCTGAAACTGGTCGACAGCCTGCAAAAGCACGGCTACCCGACGCTCGACCTGACCGACGACGAAATGGCCAAGAACCATGTCCGCCACATGGTCGGCGGCCACGCCCCGGCGGTCTGCGAAAAAGGCATGCGCGAACTGATCTACCGCTTCGAGTTCCCCGAGCGACCGGGCGCGCTGATGAATTTCCTGACCCAGATGAGCGCCGGCTGGAACATCAGCCTCTTCCACTACCGCAACCACGGCGCCGACTACGGCCGCGTGCTGGTCGGCATCCAGGTGCCACCGGACGAAATGACCGAATTCAAAACCTTCCTCAAGAACCTCGGCTACGCCCACTGGGACGAGAGCGAGAATCCGGTTTACAAGTTGTTTTTGGGGTGAGGACGGGAAGGCGCTGAGGAGCTTGGGGGGGAGGTGGCTTTCGAGCCGCTCCCTCCTTGTAACAATTGGGATACGTATAGCAGCTTACTGATCCCCGAACCGATACTTACCTAAACTTGGCATCTGTCCGTTGCATTCCCTGTTGTTCCAATTTTCCACTCCAGCCGAAATCATGGCCTGACTTGCGCTGCGCGACAGATGTGCGGCTATCGGTTGGCGGTTCCGTGGATATCTCACATATTTCGGAGAATTAACCCGCCTCGATACACAGTTCTTGCTGGGTAAAAGCATGGATTCAGGCTACCGACACCCATAGGGTTGGTGATACCGAACCAATCTGCCAGATCTTCGAACAGCGCTCGAAGGATGGGGGTATCGCTGGCCTGTTTAGGTACTTGCGCCCAGTCGAGAGCTATCAGTGCGTCCCGGCCATGATGGGTTTCTTCGTATTCGTAATCGGGTTGCCCACGTTTTCCCAAATGGTTTAAGTAATGCTTTGGATGCCGTTCGTGCCGCCACCAAGGATGCAATGCACGACGCTTTGTATTTTCTTCATGGCAGGTCGGCAACCAAGACGGATCATTAGTCTCGAACGCCTCGACATCGGTAAGGTGGACCAGTCGCGGAGGAGCAGCATCGGAAACACCCGCAATCTGAAGTGCTTGACCATCACCAAAAAGATAGGCCTCGACCATGGGCTTCAGAAGATGAAAAGAACATTTTGCGCGCAATAGCTCCCGGTAGCGGCTCTGGGCTGCCATGTTGTAGGCGCTGAGTATCGATTCCACAGCTGTGCGGAAATGGGTCGCGACAATATGCTCTTGTTCCAAATTCCCCAGCTCCACGTCATCAATTACCAATACCAAGTCTGCCGGGGGGGCCTTTTTCCCGATAATAGCCTCGGCGAACATGGCGTTTGCCAACGCCAGCATAGGGTGTGAAGGTTCCCCTCCTTCAATCAGCCGATAGCTGGTTGCGCACTGAATTTTTTGCGTTTCCCAAACTACTGCATCGCCGTCTTGATCAGCAGGAAATAGTTTACTTAATGACTTGTGCAGCGCGAGCTTTTCCATGTCGCCCGTCACGATGAGTTTGATACGTGCCATGTTCAGTCTGCGTCCTCGTTGCTCCCGATTTCACCCTGTTCGTACAGGTCACCCAGCTTGAATCTTTCCAACCATTCCCGGTTGCAAAGCTGATCAAGCTGCGTAGGCAGAGAAGCCTCTGATTCCTGAGGCTTCATCACATATACCTGCTCCGGCGTTGGGCTCAAGGCATCCAGCAAGACTGTCGAATGGGTCGCCAACAGCACGGTTAATCTATGTTGCCTTGCCCAACGCTCAGTCCGTCGTAAGAAGGTGCGTAATGCATAGGGATGCAGACCGTTTTCGGGTTCGTCGATGGCGAGCAGGCTTTCTTCCTCAGCATTGGCCACTTCGCATAGCAGCACCAGTAGCTGAAGCACTCCATTGGCTTCCAAGGCAAGGGGGGTGGGCAATTCCATTCCTGGACGATAGAAGCGGGCAACTAGAGTATTGCCAGCCTCCTGAAAATCCATATCAGTCAACAAATTGGGAAATGCCGCAATCAAGGTGTCGAGTACGAACTGATAGCGATGGCGTTGAGACCTGTCTAAATGCCATCGACGTAGCACCGCGAGGGCGTTAGTTCCCCTAGAACTCAACACCCGATCTTCGGTTGTTTTCGAGCCGTTCCGGCGTAACTCGCAAATATCTGGATCGTGATACACGGCAATATGCCGGAGGAAATGAACTATGGCGCGGAGCGCTGGTTCGTGCACCCCTCGATCCATCAACACTCGCAGACCCAGTTGCGGCGAGGGGGAGAGCCGTTCTTCACCATAGAGGAAAGCCCCCAAGGTATCCCTGGAAAACACCTCGCGCCCACCGTCATACAGCCGTTCATCCGTCAAATAGTCTACGGACCCCTCCCGCGGCGTGAGTTGAATACGCCATCGAGCTTCCCCGAGGTCTAGCCCGAGTTCCACGGGCTCACCATCGCCGGCCCCCGTGTAGCGTAGATTTCCGCTGCCGCCTAGCACTTCCTTGACGGCCTCAGGTAGCCCCCGCTCATAGGCTAACCGCAACAACTTTAGCGTCTGCAACAGGGTGGTTTTGCCGGTGCCATTGGCACCGATTAACACACTCAAGGGTTCCGGCTTCCAGCATACGAGGTGAAGGGCGCGCAGATTGCGGACATGAAGCGTAAAAACCGGAGCCTGTGGGGGGCGTGCGACTTCCCCCCACAGTGGAATGTGGGTAGCAGCGTTGGTGTAATCGTGTGCCGTCACCCCCTGCTGCCGTTGTAACCACTGTTCCAGATGGCCCACCACCTTGTTTTTGAAGCCGCTGCCTCGCCCCCATTCCTGGCTACTAGTGGCCCATACCGGATCGGACTTCAATCGTGCCCGTACTTCGTCCTGTACCCGTTTGGCGTAGTCCTGCGTAACCTCGATTTGGGCATCGAGATAGCGCCGTTTGGAGAGGCGAATATAGTCATTGATTCGCTGCAGTTCAGGATCAGCCTCAAGCTCGGTCAATCTCCTGTCCACCGCGTTGATCAAGTTATCCAGCCACGAAGTGGCTGCTCGTGACGCTTCAGATTTGACGGCGGCATAGAGGTCAAGCCCGACATAGGCCCCATTCCGTCGGCAGGTTGCATACACCACCGATGCGTAGCGGGTTTGGTGTATGGCCTGATAAAGCCCCGTGAGCGGGTCTTGCAACGGCGAGGCAGTGGGCAGGTGGTCCGCAAGAGCCCCCCGGATCGCTTGATCGACCCGGTCTCTGAGTACGGGCCGGAGTTCATCTCCCGCAGCATTCAGAAACTCTTCCGCATCCGCCATCTGCTCGCGGAGCATCGATTCCATGCCCCCTCTAAGCCGCGTAAGTCCCTGGTTGATGGCAGCGATAAGCTGGGTTCGGTTATCCTTCAGAGCATCAAAGGCGACTACCTGCTCGATGCCCATGGCTGCGATGGCGGGATAGGGCATTGCCTGCAAAACTCGATGGCATTCGTCAATTTTGATTTCCTGACCAGCTTCACGATCACCCTCCGCCCCATTAACTTGATCGGCGTCGCCCATATCCACCAACAACAGCAGTATGCGAGGAATAGCCAAGCGCAATTCCGCATCGCCTGCCATTGAGTGCAACAAGTCGCGTATTGCAGCGTCGGGCGCATCCTTGAAGGAAGCACATAGGACTAGCAATGCGCGTGGGTCACGCAAAAATTGCTGGATGTCTCCCCGCGATTCGACCACTCCATCCAAACCTCGGGTGTCGATTAGCGTCATTTCCAGGCCCGGCGCACTCTCCGGCATTACTGCAGGAATGACTACCGTCATAACAAGGGGCAAGGTCGCGGTAGCTTCTCGGCCTTGATTTATCGCATCGAACAGGCTCTTCAAGTCCCTCAGGTTTTCTTCGGAAGGCGAGTCCCACCACCAAGTGGTCGCGGTACGTTCCGGCAGATTCGCGCGACTCAAGAGATGCTCTGCTAGGGCGTCAGGGGTATCAAACCGGGGAATAGCGGCGTCGAGCGGGCGGACAGTGCGTCGTTTGCGGGATGCTCCTTCCGAGTAGGTTTCCTGATATTCAGAATAGCCCGTCATGCCCCGGATAACCCGTTGGACTTCCTGGGCTGTGGGTGTTGAGTCCTCTTCTTCCAAGATTCGGGCCTCGGGGTGATGCCGATACCATTCACTCTCGGCATAGAGGGTGATTTCCTCCTGCATCTCCTTCTCGGGGAGGGGGGTTATCAAAAGCCCAACCTGTCCCCAGTCCCCTGCATCGGTGGAACGGACGCGCACCTCACAGACCGTGGTTCGCCCGGAACCAATGGCCAGAACCGAATTGTTTTTCAAACTTGCTCGATCTGTGGGCGTGGCACCAACGATAAGGTTGGCCGCGATTCCAATCAAAGAAGATTTCCCCCCCCCCACCTTTCCAATAAAAACGACGGGGTGTGCATGGTCGTCAAGAAAATCTTGTGCTTTCCCGATGGTTGTTTGCCACTCCTTGGCGGATTCGACGGTTTGCTGCACCGCCGAATTCGACTCCAATGCTTGAAGATTGAAGAGAACCGTTTGGGGATTTGTTTGATTCATACGGGTTCCAGTAGGTGGCAAATTTGTCCAATATCGGGGCAGAGGAGCAACTTCATCGTTGCTGCAATATATTCTTGGGGGACCAGTTTGATGTGTCGGGATGATTGAATGCTTGCTCTAGCCGAACGGGTGTCCCACCTTCGACTAGCTAAATAGTCTACTCCACACTTCCATAAACTGATGATCGTCGGCCATCCAATGGCTCAGGAGGGGCGGCAACTATTCTGATGCAGAGGAGATGACCAAATGCCACCAGCCCCATTCCCACGGTCAACCCCGTTTTACCCCCCTTTTTCACGTCCACCGCAAAACCACGTCAAACCACCCTCGCTCCCCGTTTCCAGCGCATTTTTCGGCCAAAGCGGTAGTTGTCGCCTTCCACGTTGATGATCAGGGTTTCGCCGGGGAAGGGGATGGTTTGCTGGATTTGCTGGAGGACGGCGGCGATGCGTTTTTTGCTGTGGAACTGGTACCAGCGGCTGGCGGTGTAGCCGAGGATGTAGCAAGGAATGTGGGTGAGGTGTTTGACCGGTTTTCTGAACAGATAGGCTTTGCGCAGGCCGGGGATTTGGCGCAGGGCTTGGCGGAGCTGGGTCAGGCTGGCTTCGTCCAGCGCGTGGGGCTCAAGTTTGTCGCTCAGGGAGATGTTGTCGCGTTCCGCGGCGGCGGCTTGCTGCAGGATCTGGCGGTCGATCAGGCGCTGGTGCCAGGCGTGCGCGGCTTCGTGGTTTTCCTGGCGCCAGTGGTAGTCGCGCAGCAGTTCGCAGCCGCTGATGATGGCGTTTTCGTCGCGGGCCATGGCTTGTTCGACGAGGGCGCAGCCGCTGGCGTCGTCCCGCGTGAGCAGGCGGGCGCCCAGGGTCAGGCAGATCAGCGCGTTGTCCGGGGCTTGGGCGTGTAGCTCGCGGAACAGGGCCAGGGCGTCGTCGGGCCGGTTGGCGCTGCTTTCGATGAGGCGGGCGCGCTGGTAGGCGTCGTCGATATTCAGCACTTCGCCAGCGGCCAGGCGGGCGTCGAGTTCGGCGAGGCGGCGGCGGTCGTTCTGGACGCTTTGGTAGCGTTCTTCCCAGGCCGGGGCGATGTTGTCGCGCCAGTTCCGGTCAAAGTCGGCGGTGATGCGGGCCAGTGCCTGGCCGAGCAGGCGGTCGGCGGCGTGCTCAGCGGCGGGTAGGGCCAGGCGCGGGGTCTGGCCGATGGCGTGCAGGCGATCCTTGAGCGCGGGGTGGGTGTCGCTGGCGTTGGTGGTTTCGGCCATGGCCTGGGCCAGCCAGTTTTCGGCATTGGCCAGGTCGATGGGGCCGCCGGCCGGCGGGTTCATTTCCTGGAAGGGGGCAAAGTTGGGCTGGGCGAGTTCGTCGGCCTGGCGGTGGATGCCCGGCCAGTAGCTTTCGGCCAGGTAGCGGCTGGCGACCTTGACGCCGGACAGGGCTTCGGCGGCGTGTTGCGGCGAGGTCAGGCGGGCCGCGATGGCGTCGGCTTCGAACTCGTTGGCGCGCGCCAGCGGGAAGGAGTAGGCGGTGAAGTAAGGCACGAACCAATTCAGGAAAGGCTTGAGCAGGAAGCTGCCCTTGCCGGCGTTGGCGGCGAGCAGGCTGAGCACTTGTTCCCAGCGCTGGCGTTGGCAGTACAGCCAGTTGGCCAGGCGCCCGTGGCCTTTGGCGAGATGGCCGAATTCGTGGGCGAGCACGGCTTTGAATTGCGCGGGGGTCATCAGCTTGAGCAGGGGCAGGCCGATCAGCAGATAGTTGCGCGGCCAGCCAAAGAGGCCGAGGCGGGGTAATTGCACGACGCCGGCGTTGAGCTCGTTGGTGATCAAGACATGATGAAAACGTGGCGCACCGAGCTGGCGGCGCAGTTCGTCGATCATCGCCAACAGTTCGGGGGCTTCCCTGGCGTTCACCGGGCTGCCTGCGGGCGCGACGCTGGGCACCCACAGCGCCTTGAGGATCATCCACAGGAAGAAGCCGGCAAACAGCGCGACCTTGATCAGCACCAGGGCCTTGAACAGGATCAGCGCCGCGATCAGGCCCAGGCACAGGGCAATGACCAGCAGCAGTACGGCAAAGAGATAGACATTGCCGAGGAGGGCCAGCAGCAAGACCTTGAACTGGTAGCCCGCTGGGTTGTTTTGGGCTTGTTGTTCCAGCCGGCTGACCAGCGCGGAAAATTCGTCGTTTGTCATGGGGGATTAGTGCTTTAGGGAGACGCTGATCAAATCGTCATCCCCGCGCAGGCGGGGATCCCGTTCCTTGAGTTTCCTGGATTCCCGCCTGCGCGGGAATGACATTGATGAATCAATCGGTGCTTCCTTGAGAATTCTGCGGTCGACGTGATTTTGCGGCCATTTTTGCCGTTGACCGCAAAAATGGCCGGCGGGCAGGGCAAAGGCTCAGTCGTCCTTGCCGGTGACTTTTTGCGGCGTCAGCGACTTGGCCAGGCTCAGCAGCTGGATGAATTCGTTGCGATAACCGTAGGGGTCATCGCCGCGGGCCGGGCGGGCGAGTTCCTGGATTTTGTCGTAATCGAAATTGCCGGTGTAGCGCCCGCCGCGCAGGGCTTGCCCGAAGGCGGCAACGGCGGCGGCGAAGCGGTAGTCGGCGCTGGTTTCAGCCAGCGGCTTGAGCTGTTGGCGGGTGAATGGGGCCGCCAGGCGCGTACTGCTGTCGGCATTCGGCAGCTTGTAGCGGATGCGCAGTTCGCCGAGTTCGTCGGCCAGTTTGGCGCTGGTTTTGGCTTCCTGGCCGTAACGCAGGGCTTCGATCTGGCGCTTTTTCGCACCGTTCAGCGTCAGTTCGTAGAGCGCCGTGACCGTGTGTCCGGCGCCGATATCGCCGGCATCGACCTGGTCATTGCTGAAATCCTCCTGGCGCAGCGCACGGTTTTCGTAGCCGATGAGGCGGTATTCCAGGACCTGTGCCGGGTTGAATTCGACCTGGATTTTGACGTCCCGAGCGATGGTAGCCAGTGTCGAGGTCATTTCATTGACCAGCACTTTTTGGCCTTCATTGAGCTGGTCGATATACGAATAATTGCCGTCGCCGGCGTCGGCAATCTGCTCCATCAGGTGCTCGTTGTAGTTGTTGGTGCCAAAGCCGAGGGTGGACAGCGAGACGCCGGCCTTGCGCTGATCTTCGACGAGTTTCTTGAGCTCATTCGGATGGGTGACGCCGACGTTGAAATCGCCGTCGGTGCACAGCAGCACGCGGTTGATGCCCTGGTCGATATAGCCCTGACGCGCCATGTTGTAGGCCAGCCGCAGGCCGCCTTCGCCGTTGGTCGAGCCTTGCGCCCGGAGACTGTCGAGGGCGGCGAGGATTTTTTCATGCTGATTGCCCGCTGTCGGTTCCAGAATCACCGCCGTGCCGCTGGCGTAGACGACCAGCGAAACGCGATCCTGCGCCCGCAATTGCGGTACCAGGAGGCGCAAGGCCGATTTCAGCAGCGGCAGGCGCTCGGGCGGCGACATGGAACCGGAAACGTCGACCAGAAATACCAGATTGGCCGGGGGCAGGGATTGCTTGGCGATATCCTGAGCCTTGAGGCCAATGCGCAGCAAATGCGTGTCGGCATTCCACGGCGTCGGCGCCAGTTCCAGCGAAACGCCGAAGGGCGCGCCCCCCGCCTGGGGCAGCGGATAGGCATAGGGGAAGTAATTGATCAGTTCTTCGACGCGGATGGCACCGGTGGGCGGCAACTGCCCCTGGCGCAGGAAGCGGCGGACATTGGCATAGGCACCGGTATCGACATCGATGGAAAAGGTGGACACCGGCTCGCTGCGCGTCAGATGCACCGGATTGTCTTCAAACTTGCCGTAGCGGGCGGTCTGGGGGGCGGCCAAGTCGTAGCGCGGCACCTGCGCATAGTTCGCGGCGGCGGGCATTGCCCGCATGGCCGCCGGTGCTGTTGCCAAAGACTGGGGGGCAAGAGACTCCCTCGGCGCTGGCCCAGGCGGTGTCGAGGAGCAGGCCGAAATCAGCATGCCGAGGGCGGCAGCGAGCCTGAGACGGGTGAGGGCGCGGAAAATGCTCATGAGATGCCTTCCTTGGGCGGACAGGAGACGGCGGCAAAAAATGGCCCGGGCAGTGTGCCGGAAGATAGCCAATACTTTGCTGCCAATGATCGAATCGGCATGATGCCATAAGTATTTGCGCGGCTGCGCGATGGCATTCTTCGATCATTCCTTGCTGGAGCGCTCGGTATCGGTCAGCTGGGGGCGAATCCGGTTTTGCCGGATTTTTGACCGTTGACCGCAAAAGTGATGCTGGCTGACGGCTTGTTTGCTGATCAGCCCAAATCTACCAAGGGGGCGGCAAAAAACCGGAGTCCCGGCCGCCGCTTGAGCAGTCATTCGGGCATTTTGTCGAAATAATATGGGCGATTACAAGGATTGATTCCGGGTTTTCCGGCGTGCTTGTTTTTGATATTTTTCGCTAATATGCGATGCGGCGCCAAGTCTTTGGGAGCTTTTCATTTCCGTTGGCGCCATGTGAAAAATGACCAGGATATTGTTGAGCAATGTCTTATTGTTAATCCCTGCAGGGGTGCCGGAATGACTAAAAACAAATGGATTTATGTTGCCAACGATGGCACAAGCGGGCTGGAATTGTGGAGTACGGATGGCACGGATGCCGGCACGGTACTGCTCAAGGACATCTATGCCGGTGTTACAGGTTCATCGCCCAGCGGTTTGCTGGATCTCGGCAACGGGAAGCTGGTTTTTGCTGCCAGCAATGGAAGCAGTGGTTCCGAACTGTGGACGACTGATGGGACTGTGGCCGGGACCAGCATGCTTCAGAACATCGATATTGGCGATCCCTATGGCTCAAACCCGGGCAATTTCGTTTCCCTTGGCAATGGCAAGGCAGTATTCACGCCGGTTTTGTCCCGAACCTCTGCCTATGGGCAACTCTGGGGAACCGATGGTTCTGCAGCCGGGACCGTTTTGATCAAGGACATTTATTCGGGTACGACGGGAACCACCCCCGGCAAATTTACTGCATTGGGCGATGGCAAGGTCGTATTCAATGCCTGGGATCAGAATCAGGGCTACGAGCTGTGGGTCACCGATGGCAGCGCCGCTGGCACGGTGGTGCTTGAGGAATTTGGCTATGCCAATGGCGGTGGCGGCCCCGCCAATCTGACGGCTCTGGGTAACGGGAAAATGATCTTCGATGCCTATGACAGCGTGCACGGCCGGGAGCTCTGGGTGACCAACGGGACCGCCGCTGGCACCCTGTTGCTGAAGGACATCAAGGAAGGGACAGGAAACTCGATTTTCCAGCCGACAATGACGGTGCTGGCTAACGGGAAAGCGGTATTTGCGGCAGATGACGGTATCCATGGCACGGAGTTGTGGGTTACCGATGGCTCAGTGGCTGGAACAACCCAGATCAAGGACATCAATCCGGGAAGTGGCGCTTCGATTGTCGCCAGTTTCCATGTGTTGAGTAACGGCAAGGCGCTGTTCGCCGCCAATGATGGAATCAATAACGGTTATTTGTGGATTACTGACGGCACTGCCGCAGGCACTACCCAGGTCAAGGATGTCAAGCTCAATGCCAGCGGTGACCCTGCAATCAACTTGATTACATTGCCGAACGGCCAAGTCCTGTTCGGGGGGGTTTATGCCGGAAAGACCGGCCTTTGGGTCACTGACGGGAGCACTGCGGGAACCGTCCTGGTCAAGGAGCTCGGTGTTGGTGATGCGGCAGGTCAGGCGCAATTTACGGCTCTGGGTAACGGGAAGGTGGTTTTTGTCGCCGATGGCGGCTGGCCCTATGGGCGCGAACTGTGGGTGACGGATGGCACCGCCAGCGGCACGGTCATGGTCAAGGATATTGCAACGGGCATGGGGAATAGCGCCACGCTGGGCAACTTTACCGGGCTGGGCGATGGCCGCGCGATTTTTGCATCCGGCTATAGCCTGGAAAAGCTCTGGGTGACCGATGGCACCGATGCGGGCACCGTTCTGCTGGAAAGCTATGGCGCGGCTATCGGCAAGCCGGTGTTGCTGCAGGGAACGGAGCGCCTCGGCACGGCAGGAAGCGACTACCTGCTGGGCGATGCCCGGGCTAATCAGTTGTACGGAAACGGCGGCAATGACACGCTTGACGGGGCAGCGGGTGGCGACAAGATGGCCGGTGGTCCCGGCAACGATGTTTATCACGTTCGCCAGGCTGGCGATGTCGTGATTGAGGCAAGTGGTGCCGGCATGGATCTGGTGTACAGCTATCTGGCGAATTACACCTTGCCGGCGAATGTGGAAAATGCCCAGGTAATGCTGAAGACTGCCAGCAATCTGACGGGAAATTCGCTGGGCAACACCTTCCATGCGGGCACTGGCAACAATGTCATCAACGGCGGCAGCGGGACAGAAGTCGACGCGGTGTCTTATGCTTCTGGTGCCACGGCGGGGGTGACGATAAATCTGGCACTGGCCACGGCACAGGCGACCGGTGGTTCAGGCCTTGATACCTTGATCAATATCGAAAACTTGTCCGGTTCTTCATATGCCGACATGTTTGTCGGCAGCGCGGGAAACAATGTCCTGAACGGCGGGGCCGGGAACGATACGCTGTATGGTGCTGGTGGTGACGATATCCTGATCGGCGGGCTGGGCGTTGATAGCCTGATTGGCGGTGCGGGCAACGACCGCTTTGATTTCAATGCCCGGAGTGAGTTGGGTCTTGGTGCGACCAGGGATGTCATCAGTGGCTGGAATGACGGGGATGTGATTGATCTGAGCACGATAGACGCAAATCCTCTGGTCGCGGCGGACCAGGCCTTTGGTTATATCGGTTCGGCGGCCTTTACGACCATGGCTGGCCAGGTTCGTTATGCCGCAGGGGTATTGCAGTTCAACACGGATACCGACCCTGCCGCAGAATATGCAATTGCTATCGTTGGCGGCACCAGCCCCGCAACACTCGTTGCCGGCGTCAGCATCCTGCTCTGATCCGTGAGCAGGTATGGCGACAAGCCCAGCGTTTGCCGGGTTTGTCGCTTCAGTGAGCAAAAAATCCGGGCATTCGCCGGGCTTCCTTGCCTTTGCCGTTCCGGGCATGCCCGGTGGCTTGCGCGAATATTTTGCTGGCTAATTGATCCCGGATCCCGCTGCCCTTGGTGGCGGAAAATGCCCCAATTGCCTTGAGCATGCTCTGTGCAGTGGATTCACTGAAGCTCGCTGCCTGATCCTCTGAGGCTAGGCGGAGCAACCGATGTTTTGCTGGCAAGCGAAGCCCTCCGAGCTTCGCATACAATGATTGACCATTCTCTGCCCCTCCCGGATGGTTTGTGAACTCGCCCAGTCCAGACGATTGTTACGCCTATAGCTTCCTCCATCAGGGGGAAAAGCGTCTGTTACCCCGTTTGCACCGTTGGTTATCGACGCCACCGGATCGTTTGAATCCGAGGTATGCTGATTTTTATGCACTTTCCAATTACGTGCATGCCATGGGGCTGGTGGCCCACATACTTTTTCTGACACTTTTTGTCTTATTGAAAATTGATTTGCTGGCCTGGTTCAATGTGCTCAGCATCATTGCTTTTGCTGGCAGCCTCTACTGGTCAAAGAACGGCCTGCTTGACCACGCCTTGCTCCTTGGCGGTCTGGAAGTCGCCGCTCATCAGGGGCTGGCGGTGGCCTGTCTTGGTCTGGATCCGGGGTTTCAGCAATATGTGCTGATTCTTGTCGTTGGTACCCTGTTCTTCAGCCACATTCCCCTGCGCTTGCGGGTGGCAATGGCGATCCTGCCGGTTATCTGGTACATCGCGCTGCTGATCTACGGGTTGCAGGTCCAACCCTGGCTGATTCTTGACGACAAGCTGAGGATCGCTTTTGCCGCTGGCAATGCGCTGATGTTCATCGCCATGTTGATGGGAATGGCCATCTACTTTCAGTACACGGTTGCCAAGGCACGCACTCATGCCGAAAAAATGGCTGCGTCAAAAGCGCTTTTCCTGGCCAACATGAGCCACGAATTGCGTACTCCCCTGAATGCAATTCTCGGCTTTTCGCAAATCCTCAACCGTAGCCAGAATCTTTGCGAGCAGGACAAGGCCAATCTGGCAACGATTAATCGTAGTGGCGAACACCTGCTCAATCTCATCAATCGCATTCTGGACATGTCGAAAATGGAAGAAGGCAAGCTCGAATTGCAGCCTGCCCCCTTTCTGGTCGATACCTTGCTCGACGAGTTGCGGGAAATGTTCAGTCTGGTGGCCGCCAACAAGGGTTTGCAGCTGAGTGTGACGCGAGCACCGGAAATTCCTCACGTTCTGAGCGGCGATGAACTGCGTTTGCGCCAAGTATTGATCAACCTGCTGAATAATGCGCTTAAATTCACCGAACATGGCGGTATTCGCGTCAAGCTTGCGTTGAGTAGACCGATCATCGATCAACGGGCCGGGGTGATTTTCATTGTCGAGGATGATGGAATAGGAATCGCCGAGGCTGAACGGGGCGAGCTCTTCCAGCTTTTTTCGCAGACGGAGTCAGGACGCCAGTCACGGCACGGCACCGGGCTCGGACTGGCGCTTTGTCGCCGTTTCGTCGAATTGATGGGCGGGCAGATCCAGGTCGACAGCGTCCCTGGCGTGGGCAGTCGTTTCTCTTTCGCAGTCGATCTGGCGATTCCCGCCAACCTGCCTTCGCCCGACGTAACACTGGATTGCGATACGCAGTTCCGACTGGCAGCCAAATACGATCAAGCTCTGCTGGTGGTGGACGACAATGCCGAAAACCGGGATGTATTACAGCAATTACTACAGGGCTGGGGTTTTGAGGTCGCAACGGCCAATGACGGTGCCGAAGCCATCGCACAATGGCAATCGCTGCTGCCTGGCCTTATCTGGATGGATCTACGCATGCCGGTCATGGATGGCTTTGTTGCAACGCGTGAAATCTTGCGGCTTGCTGCCGAGCAGGCTTTGCCACCCCCCAGGATCGTCGCGATCACCGCCAGCAGTATGGAAGCGGGAAAAAGCAACATGGAAAAAATGGGATTCGCCGGCTACGTCGGCAAGCCTTTCCGTGAAATTGATGTGCGGCGCGAGCTGGAAAGCCTGCTGGGGGTCCGTTTTGTCGCCCCCAAAACGGCAGGCACCAAGCCAATCCCGGTAGCGCTCGATGAACCAGCTGATTGCGCTCGGGACTTGGCCAGCTTGCCCGAACAGCTTCGCCGCAACCTGTCGGATGCCTGTGAGCTGGCGGATTTTTCGGCGGCAGAAGCGGCCATCGCGGCGCTTTCACCAATGATTCCGGAAACTGCCGCACAATTGTCCCGCTGGCTTGCCGATTATCGTTTTGATCGCTTGCTGGAGCGACTGGAAAACGCCGAGCTGATAGCCGGCAGCAGCGGAGGTCAACAATGAGCGCGGATATCATCATCGTCGATGACACGCCGGAAAACCTGACGGTTCTGCGCGATCTCCTGACCCGGGAGGGTTACCGCGTCCGGCCTGTGCTGCAGGGAGAAATGGCCTTGCGCATTGCCCGCAAGGAGCCACCAGACCTGATATTGCTTGATGTCCTGATGCCCGGACTGAATGGCTATGAAACCTGCGAGCGACTCAAGGCTGACCCGCTCACCGCTGATTGCCCGGTGCTCTTCATCAGCGCCCTGGACGGCACCAGTGACAAGGTGAGAGGTTTTCAGGCCGGGGGGCTGGACTACATCACCAAGCCATTCCGTCAGGAGGAAGTTCTCGCCCGGGTCAGAACTCACCTGGCCTTGCGCACCGCCCAGAAAATGCTCAAGGCGCAAAATGCTGCCCTGGTGGCTGCTGCCAATCTTCAGGCTGATGTAGAGCGTATCTTGCGGCATGACCTTCGCGGACCGCTTGCCAACATCATCGCTTTTTCCGAACTGATCGCCCAGGAGTCCGGGGCCGCCACGCAAACCAAAGAGAATGCGCAAATTATCTCGGGCGCAGCTTATTCGGCACTCAGCATGGTTCATGGGTCGTTTGATCTCCTGCGGATGGAAAGGGGAAGCTACCAGCTGCAAGCCGAAACCTTTGCTGTTCGTGATCTCTTGCAACAGATCTTTCGTGAAATGAGTGCTGTCGCTCGGCAGAAATCCATTTCGCTACGCATTTCCGATGAAAGTGGCGCTGATGAGCCAGGCTTCCTGATTGCGGGTGAACGCCTGCTGACACGCAGTCTTTTCTACAATTTGCTGAAAAATGCCATAGAGGCATCGCCCGTTGCCGGTGAAGTACACGTCAGCCTGGCCTGCCGTGCCGCAGAACGCATGGTGGAGGTCCGCCTGCACAATTTTGGCGAAGTACCCGAAACACTGCGCGAAAATTTTTTTGAAAAATATGCAACGGCCAACAAGCTGGGCGGCAGCGGGTTGGGAACTTATTCTGCACGTTTGATGGCCTTGACCCAGGGGGGCTCGATCAGCCTGGATGCGTCCACGCCGGGCCAAACAATCCTCGCTGTCATCCTGCCTGCCGCCTCTGGCAATACCGCCGCTGTCTGCCAGGCTCGGCAAGCGATGCTGAGCGAGATTGCCGGCCAGCGGCTGCTGATCGCCGATGACGATCCGGCGAATCGTCGTTACCTCGCCAGCATTCTTCCTGCCAGGCAGCTTTTCGAGGCTGGCAATGGACATGAGGCCCTGAGCATCCTGACCAGCAGCACCGTTGATATCGCGCTGATTGATCTTGAAATGCCGGGAATGCATGGTCAGGAGGTGGTACGTCAATATCTGGCAAGTATCCGTGGCAGCGAAACAAGCGTACCGCGCACCTGCCTGATCGCCCTGACCGGACATGATGACGAAAATACCCGCGCGCGTTGCCTGGAAAGCGGCTTTGACCGAGTTCTAAGCAAACCGCCAGGCAAGGAAAAATTGCTCTCAAGCATGTATGAGGCATTGCAGGCTCAAGCTCCGCTCGTGGAATTAAAGCGCGACATGGAGCGCTTGATGCCCGAATTCCTGCAATCACGGCAAGCGGAACTGGCCCGCCTGGAGGCGGCGCTCAAGCAGGGTGACAATGCCGCCATACGGTCAATGGCACACCGTCTGCAGGGTAGCTTTGCCATGTACGGTTTGCCGGAGGCAAGTCGTTACGCTCGTGCCATTGAGCAATGCGGAGCGGCTGCCGACAACGAGGCGCAACGCCAACTGAAAATGCTGGAACACTATCTGGCACAACTTAAAATACGTTATACCTGAGGAAGAAAAACATGGCCCCAAAGCATATTCTGCTCATTGACGATGATCCCAGCATCACCACGATACTGGCAGCCCGGCTGGATCAAGTTGATGGCATCGTTACCCACACGCTGAACAATGGTGAGCAAGCCCTGGCTGTAGCACTTGATACGGCCCCGGACCTCATTGTTTGCGATATTGATCTGGGTGATGAGGAGTTTTGTGGGGGCGATATCGCCTACCGACTGGCAAGCAATGAGCTGACCGCGAAGATACCCGTCGTGTTTTTGTCTTCGATGATCACCACCGAGGACATGGGGGGGCGGACGGGCAAAGCTTTGATGATCTCCAAGAAAAGCGGCATCGACCAGGTCGTTACGGCCATCCTCGCTGAGTTGCACCGGAGCACCTTGTAATCGGATGGAGTAGGGTCAGATCTGACTCGAATGGCACTTACTTAAGTCAAAAACTTGCATGTAGGTGCGAATTCATTCGCACAAAATACCTTGACCGTGCGAATGAATTCGCACCTACGCATCATCGTCTTCCTCTAAAAAT
>JAVBXO010000005.1 GCA_030824535.1 Azonexus sp.
GAAAACACCGGGCAGGGCAGCAGCGGCGAAGAAAAAACCGGTGATTGCAACGGCAGCGGAAAAAGTACCCCCGCAAGCGAGGAAATCGCCGACGCAAACCACAGCGGTCCCTGCTTCTGCGGGCAAAGCAGCCAGCCCTGCCGGCAGCAAACGAATAGCGCAACAAGCCGCCGCCAGCATGCCGGCGCAAACGAAAAAGAAAAAAACGCCGACCTGATCCGGCCGGCCTCCGTGCCGCACGGACGCGCAGCGTGGTGAGCCGCTGCATTTAGGGGTTTACCCCCCTTGAAAAGCCCCCTGAATCTCTCAATACTCTGTCGCGACGGGGATAAAACCTGACGAACATGAGCCCCGCAGTCCCGCTGCCTCAGGCGGCAACTACCCGGATGGAGGAATAACATGACCCTCGCAGCAAAAGTGCGTACGCACAAGCTTTCTTCGAATGCCACCCTGTGCACTTCCGGTTTCAACCTGATCGCTGCGGATTCGCCGGCGATTGAAGCGATGACCGACTTTGCCCGTGTCAATGTCGTAACCGTCGATACCTCGGCGACCGTCAGTGAAGCCAATGCCCGCATGATTTCACGCGGTGTTCGCTTGCTGATGGTGGCGGGTGGCGATGAGCAGGTTGAGGGGCTGATTACCGCCCGTGACATTCTTGGTGAAAAGCCGGTGCAGATCGCCCAGGCTCGCGGCTGCAAGCTCGACGAGCTGAACGTTGGCGAATTGATGACGCCGATTGGCAGTCTCGATACCTTGTATCTGGGTGAGGTATTGAATGTTCGTGTCGCTGACATTCTGACGGCGCTGAAGACCCTCGGTCGGCAGCACATCCTGGTTGAAGATACCGATCCGATCACCGGCCTGCCGCGCGTGCGCGGTTTGTTCTCGGCGACCAACATCGGCCGCCTGCTCGGTGTGCCGGTGCTGGGCTTCGATCTCCCGCGCACTTTTGCCGAAATCGAAGCGGCACTGGTTAACTGAGCGCCGCGCGGGTCGCCATCGTCGCAACTGGCGACGATAAGCCTGTTTCCCCACAGGTTTCAGGGTAGTGATCGCTACCCTGCGCTCAACATCCTCCTGCAGCATGCTGGTCGCCATTTTGCCGGCCAGCGTTGCTGCTTCGCTCTCGGGCGGCGATCATTTGAGCACCCAATAATAATAGTGAGGAGATAAACCATGTCCCAGTCCAATCACCCGATTGCCGCCAGTCTGCGTGCCTCGGATACCGGCAAGGTCGTTTCGGCCCGCGATGCGGTGCGGTTGATTCGTGATGGCGATACGGTCGCCACCGGCGGCTTTGTCGGCATTGGCTTTGCCGAAAACATTGCCGTGGCGCTGGAGCAGCGTTTTCTTGAGGCGCAGGCGAGCGATATTCATGGCCTGGGTTCGCCGCGCAACCTGACCCTGGTCTATGCCGCAGGGCAGGGCGATGGCAAGGAACGTGGCTTGAACCATTTCGGTCACGATGGACTGGTGGGTAAGGTGATTGGCGGGCATTGGGGCTTGGTCCCCAAGCTGCAGCAATTGGCGGTCAGCAACCGGATCGAGGCCTACAACCTGCCGCAGGGGGTGATTACCCATCTTTTTCGTGACATTGCCGCTGCCAAGCCGGGGACGATAACCCGTGTTGGCCTGGGAACTTTTGTCGATCCGCAGTTCGGTGGCGGCAAGCTGAACGAGAAAACTACGGTCGACATCGTCAGACGCATGGAAATCGACGGCGAGGACTACCTGTTTTACAAGGCTTTCCCCATCCACGTCGGCATCATTCGCGGGACGACGGCCGATCCGGACGGCAATGTCAGCATGGAAAAGGAAGCGCTGACGCTGGAAGCGCAGGCCATTGCGATGGCGGCGAAGAACTCCGGCGGCATGGTCATCGTCCAGGTCGAGCGGATTGCCGAACGTGGGTCGCTGAATCCCCGGCAGGTGAAAATTCCCGGCATTCTCGTCGATTGCGTGGTGGTCGCCGAAAAGCCCGAATACCATATGCAGACCTTCATCGAGCAATACAGCCCGGCCTTTGCCGGCGAGATCAGGGTACCAATGTCAGCGATTGCCGCGATGGCCATGAGCGAGCGGAAAATTATCGCCCGCCGGGCAGCGCTGGAATTGCGCGCCAACGCCGTGGTCAACCTCGGTATCGGCATGCCCGAGGGCGTGGCGAATATTGCCACTGAAGAGCACATCATCGATTTGCTGACCCTGACCGCCGAACCAGGCGTGATTGGTGGTGTGCCAGCGGGCGGCCTGAACTTCGGCGCGGCGACCAATCCCCAGGCGATCATCGACCAGCCCAGCCAGTTCGATTTCTACCAGGGCGGCGGGCTGGATATCGCCTTCCTTGGCCTGGCTCAGGCTGACCGCCAGGGGAATCTCAATGTCTCCAAATTCGGCCCGCGCCTGGCGGGTTCCGGGGGCTTCATCGATATCTCGCAAAATGCCAAGAAAGTCGTCTTCGTCGGCACCTTTACCGCCGGCAATCTCGATATTGCGGTCGACGCCGGAAAACTGGTCATTTTGGAAGACGGCAAGGCGATGAAGTTCGTTGAAGAGGTCGAACATCGCACCTTCAGCGGCCCGGAAGCCGCGCGACGTGGCAAGGAGGTGCTGTATGTCACCGAGCGTTGCGTCTTCCGGCTGACGGCAGACGGGCTGGAGCTGAGCGAAATCGCCCCTGGCATCGACCTGCAGCGCGACATCCTCGACAAGATGGCTTTCAGGCCGATCATTCGTGGCGAGTTGATGCTGATGGATGAGCGCATCTTCCGTGATGAAGCAATGGGTATCCGCCCGCAATTACTCGAAAAACCGCTGGCTGAGCGGCTCAGTTACGACGCCGCGCAGAACACCTTTTTCCTCGACTTCTCCGGCCTGACGGTGCGCAAGGCTGACGACATCGGTCGTATCGAAGCTGCCGTTGAAACCATCCTGCAACCCATTGGTCACAAGGTCAGGGCGGTCGTCAATTATGATCGCTTCAATATTCTTCCAGAACTGATGGACGACTATGTCGCGATGGTCAAAAGGGTGCTTGACCGGCACTACCACGAGGTCACCCGTTATACTGCCAGCACCTTCCTGCGCATGAAGCTGGGTGAGGCGCTGATGCAAGCCAATGTGTCGCCGTCACTGTTTGCCAGCGAGCGGGAGGCGAGAGGGGGGGAGTGACAAACGGTAAGATATTGTCTTTGAATGGCTATAAATAATTAAACTTCTTTGATATAAGATGGTCCACACTGCGTAAAGGTCGCTCATTGATTCCAAGCGCAGTTTGTTTGTTGAAGTTGGCTTGGTTTGTGAGAAATTGTGAGAATTTCGAGCGCAGCTGTAATCTGCTCAGTAGGTGTTTTATCCACTACCATGGTCCTGATTCGCTGGATTTATCAGGGCTTTGGCAGTGTTGCTGCAGGCGATCGGATTGACGTTTCGGTATCTGACAAAAAGCTGACCAGTTGGTTGACTCGGGAATGTGAAAAACATATACTCGAGGCCATCTAAGCTTATTTTTTTAAAGGAGTAAATTATGGCTATTGAATCTATCCTGGGGGGCGCCGGCGGCGATACCGTTAGTGAGGATACCAAGGCGCTGCTCGCGTCCTTCATGACGGACACCATCGAAGGTACCAGTACTGTCGCTGATTTGGCTGGCACCGGTTTCATGGTGACTGGTATCGGCTCGACTGGCGAGTTGCAGGGCGTTGTTTCTTCTGGTGATGTCGCTGTCGCTGCTGAAATCAAAGACGGCTCGATGACGCTGAATGTCGCTTTGCCGTCTGGCGTCAGCATTGGCTTCCAGGGTTTGCCGGGTGATGTTACGGCAGAAGTTGCTCAAACCTACATGCAGTCGCAAATTGATGCGGTTCTGGATCCGAATAGCACCAATCCTGTTATTCAGGCCTATCGCGCCAGTCTGTCGAATGCGCTTGACCTCCTGCTGGGTGGTTTGAACGAAAAGCTGAACGTCAAGATTGTTTCGCTTACTGACAAAACCAGCGCAACTACCGGTGCGTTGGGCGAAGAAGCGACGGCAACGGGTACGGGTAACATCATCACCTTTGATGCCGGTCCGACTGGTTCGACTTCCGAACTCCTGACTTTCCTGATGGGTGAAATCAAGGCTGGCAATACGCTTGAGCTCAAGGGTGTCAGCAACGCCCTGTTGATCGGTGACGGCAGCGTGGTTGTGTCGGGTAGCCAGGCAGCCAAGATCGTTGGCGATTCCGCTAGCCAGAAGGTTGTCGGCGGTAGCGGTAACGACACCTTGGTTGGTGGCGGTGGTAGCGACATCCTGGTCGGTGCTGGCGGTAATGACGTTTATGGTATCAATGCAGGTGGTAATCTTACTATCGTTGCTGACAAGGGCGATAGCGTTGCCTTCAAGTTCGATGGCCTGAGCACTCTTGAGCAGCTGGTTTCGTTTGTGACCAATGTTAGCGATAGCAGCGCTGGCATCTCTATCGACTTCGTTGGTGGTTCTGCTAATAGCGGCCTGACCGTTACTCTGGTTGGTCTTCACGCTGCTGATGTTACGGCAGACATGATCAAATTCACGATCTAAGCGTGTTTTCACGCTTCTCAAAGCCCGCGTAAAGCGGGCTTTTTTTTGAACATAGTGAAAAAAAATTCTTCCTGTCGCGTCCATTTGGTCAAAGTGGTAAACGGCTTGCTGTACGGAAACCTTCGGTTTTCAGGTCACCGCATGGGGCGTTTGGTCCTTTTTGTTGGTGAGCATCTCCATAGCGCCATACCAGTTAGAGAGTGCCCGTCCGGCTTCAGTGGGCAACATTCAGCACAGGAGCAGCAGCGTTTTGTTTTCCCATTGCCAACACTGGTGGAGCAGGGGGGGCTGCATCGCCTGACTGTTCGTTGTGAAGAGCTCGAAGGCGATGTAATTATCGCGGAAGATACGCTGCTGTATCGTTCCGGGGAGCAGCACGGGCGAGTGGTTCTGAAGGATGGCGCTTATAAAGGTTGGGTGGCATTCTCCCAGCGTCCATCTTCGTTGCCTGATCTCAGAGTGACCGATCTGGATGGAAATCTCCGCAAATTATTGCCTTTGCTCTCGCTGCCTACGGAAAACGGGCTGCCCGAAAAGTTTGTTGCCAACTTTCATTTTTCCGATGCTGAACTGTCAGCACCTTTGCGTTTTTTTTGCGGCAATGTCGAGCTCAAGGGGTCGCCGCTCAGACCTGCTGCCAAGCTGATCGGTTTGCTGGAGAAGTGCTCGGGTCGGCGTCTGGAAGGATGGGCGTTCGACTATAACCAGCCCTCTGCGCCGGTGGAGTTGGTGCTCAAGGTTGACGGGATTCCTGTTTCGCGTTTTCGGCCGAATCTGCGCCGTCCGGATATTGCTGAGCAAGTGAATCTGCCGGAGGCAGCGTTGGGAATTGTTGGGTTTCGTCTCGAAATCCCCGAGGCCTTGCGCGATGGCAAGGCGCACAAGGTTGCCATAGAATTTTTTGGTCAGGCGCATCCATTGCGTGGCAGCGGCCAAGTCGTAACGATACCCCCGGTGTGGGAGGTGTTTCAGCCCAGGCGGGGTGTCTTGCGTCGTAAAGCCTTGTCAGTGCCCAAGGCTAAGGCTACCCGTCCTCTGGTCTCTGTCATCATCCTCAATCGCGATGGTGCAGCCTTGCTGGATGCACTTTTTAGTAGTTGGAAAAAATACAATTCAATTACCGATGTTGAATTTGTCGTCGTTGATCATGCGTCAGTGGATGGGAGTCTGGAGCTGCTGAGAAATTGGCAGCGGACCTTGTCGATCAAAGTTATTCCACTCGATTACAACGATTCCTTTTCGGCATCGTCAAATCGTGCCGTGGCACAGTCCAGGGGGCGTTATTTGTTGTTCATGAATAACGATATCGTCTGGTTGCAGGATGCTTTGCCCGCCATGTTGGACACCCTTGTTGCAGACGAAGGGGTTGTTGCTGTTGGTTTGAAATTGCTTAAATCAACCGATGAGGGTTTGTTGCTTGAGCAGACCCAGGTTCAGCATCTAGGCGTCAGGTTCAAGTTAAGCGGTGCCGCTTATTGGCCATATGAAGTTACCCCCAAAGAGATGGAGGCCGAGTATTCGCCACAGTTTGTGCCAGTGGTGACGGCTGCGGTGATGTTGTGTCGCAAGCAGGACTTTGAAAAAGCCGGGCGGTTCGATCCCGCATATTTCTATGGCTTTGAGGATGTCGAGCTTTGCATGCGCATGCGGCAACGCTTGAGCAAGAAAATTATCTGTCGCAATGATTTGGTGGCTTTGCATCGGCATGGGCATACCCGTCTTTCCGGGCGAGCGGCTGATATATACGAGCGGGTGGTAAATAACGCCGATATCATGCAGGCGAAGTTGGGTTTATGGCTCAAACAAGCGTTCTGGCACAGTCTTGTCAACGCCGACCAGGATTTGACCGTAGAGACGCTCACAATCGGCCTGGTGGTTGATGAGCGTACTGTTGCCGGGGGGGCTTCTAATTTCCGGAAACGGGTTGAGGGTTACGCGGCCCTGATCGCCAAGTCTTACCCTTCTGCACGCATTGTATTGCTTTCACCGGGATTGGGCTGGTATGCCGCGCGGCAGATTCATGTATTGCTGGTTGGTCATCCGGACTACGACATCAGGAATGTGTGTGAGCGCCGTGAGGACCTGCTTATTCTGGCCTGGTTGAACGGTCGCCCGGACTCCTGGTTGCAGGTGCCGTGGTTATCTGATTTTGATGCTTACATTGCTGCGAATCAGCAGCTATGTGAACAACTGGCTCCAGTGATAGGATGTCCCATTCAGCTTGCCAATCCCGATCCACTTGGAGGCTATCTCAAAAATGGGCCGCCTTTGCGTGTGGCATTGCTCAGGAGTACATCGTCTGATGAGGCCGCATGGCGGACAGATAAACTTGAGCGGGTCTTAAAGGCAGCTGGATCCATCGTTTGGCGAGAAACGTATGAAAATCTTCTGCGTTATTCACGACTGGTGGATGTCAGGGTATTCGTCGACAGTAGCGACACGGATATCGAAAATGAAAACATCAAGGCCGAGGTCGATACCCTCAATGTGATCTGGGCTGTCAGGCCCGATGTGCAGGATATTGAAGGCTGGATACAGACGGTTCGTATGCCCAGCGTAGATTGGCTCAAAAAGAAACTAGACAAAGCCCTTGGAAATACTTTTCGTACACCCTAATTTTCCTGGTCAGTTTCGGCGTATTGCCGCAGCTTTGGCCAAGGAGGAGAATATTCAAGTATATGGTGTCGGGGATGCCGAATGGACGAAGGAAACGGTTCCTCTCGACAATGTACCTCTGATTACCTACCCAACTCCGGCGGAGTCTCCCGGTGTTGTGCACCCGTATGCCAAAACTTTTGATACTGCCGTTCGTCGGGGGCATCAAGTCGTTCAGACCTTGCTGATGCACAAGAGACAAGGCTTGGAGCCTGATCTGATTTTTGCTCATCCGGGTTGGGGAGATGCTTTTTATCTTAAAGGTATCTTTCCTGGAGCAAAGGTCGTTGGACTGTTCGAGTATTACTACCGGACGCAGGGGGCTGATGTTGGCTTTGATCCGGAGTTTCCCCGGACGTTTGATGACACTTTTCGCGTTCATAGTTTGAATGCCACCCAGTTGCTGGCCTTGGAGTCGTGCGATGTCGGTTATTCTCCGACTGACTGGCAGCGTCGTTGTTTTCCCCAGGCCTACCGGAATCGCCTGAGGGTTATCCACGATGGCATTGATACGGAAAAGCTCAGGCCTGATGCAACGGCAAGCATCACTTTGCCGGATGGTTCTGTTCACCATGCGGGTGAGGAAATTCTGACCTATGTCAGTCGCAACCTTGAGCCCTATCGCGGTTTTCACATGTTCATGCGGGCTTTACCGGCGATTATGGCTGAACGCCCGAATTGTCGGGTGATTATTGTTGGCGGCGATGGTGTCAGTTATGGTAAATCCTTGCCTAGTGGTGAAACCTATAAGGCGCGTTATCTGGCGGAAGTGGGGGGGCGAGTCGATCATTCCCGGATTCATTTTACCGGGCATTTACCCTACGCCGAGTACTTGAAGGTTTTGCAGGTATCGCGGGCTCACGTATACCTGACTTATCCCTTTATTCTTTCCTGGTCGATGCTCGAGGCGATGTCTTCAGGCTGTCTTGTGATCGGATCAGCGACGCCTTCAGTCAGGGAAGTGTTGCATGATGGTCAGAATGGCTTGTTGGTTCCGTTCAAGAATCCCGACGCCTTGGCTAAATCGGCCATTGATGCGTTGGCGAACCCGGAAAAATATCAGGAATTGAGGTTGGCAGCCAGACAGACAGTTATCGACAAGTATGATTTTGAAACCGTCTGTTATCCTGAATTCAAAAAATTAATACACGATCTACATATCTAGAGAAAATCATGGCTAAGAGTCTTGCCTTACTGCTAAAAGAAGCTGGCGAATTGCTTGAGTCAAAGGAGTTTGCTGAAGCGATCCTGCGCTATCGCGAAATCTCCACGATGCAACCGGGGAATGCGGCTGCCGCAATGGGGCTGGCAATGGTCTACAACCGAACAGGTCAGCCGGAATTGGCTCTACAGATGCTGCAGGGGATCTGGAATCGCATTTCAACCAGTCGTGCCAAAAATATAAAGATCCCTAAAGCGGCAGTGCTGGCGCAAATTGGTCTGGCGCAGGAACTGCTCGGACGTTTTACCGATGCCTTGGCGAGTTTCAAGCAATCGCACGCCTTGTTGCAGTCGTCCGAAATCATGGAGAAAATTCGTAAGCTTGAAGGTTTCATCAGTAACCCGCAAACCATCGGACAAATTATTTTCCAGGCAGGACGCTTGCGGCGGGAAGGAGCTTTTGAAAACTCCAAAAAGTTTTATATGATTGCTCTGCAAATGAATCCAGACCATCCCGATGCATTGCACGGGCTTGGCTTGACCTTGCGTTCGCTAAAGGATTTTGATGGTGCATTGCCGCTGATTCAACAGGCAATCATGCTGGCCCCTGATCGCGTGGTCTATTACAACGATTTGGGCATTCTGTTCCAGGATCGCGGTGAACTGGATAAGGCAATTAGTTTCCACCGGCGGGCATTGAAGGTTGATCCGGAATTTGTGCCGGCATACATCAATTTGGGTGTCGCACATAAACGCATGGGAAATCTTGATGAGGCGATCAACTGCTATCGCAAGGCAATTGCCCTGAATCCAAATACGCCTGCGGCCCATAATAACCTGGGGAATTTGTTGAGATCCCAAGGCAAGCTTGCTGATGCCAAGAAGGAGATTCAACAAGCCGTTAAATTGTGGCCAGATTATCAGGATGCAATCAGAAATTTGGCAGCTATCGAGGAAGAAGAGCGTCAGGCGAATATACGGTAAGTTTTCAGTATGTTTCGCCGTTATGGGTCTAATGGATTAACTTGTACCGAGGAATAGTTTAATGGAACGCGCATCCGGGGCATCCAAGAAGAGCAGCAAGGCAGTCAGCCAGACACCTAAAGTAGTAGATCAGATGCAGACAAAGGGGGCAGCGTCTGCGCAGAAGGCTGCAAATGGAAGTGAAAAACTTGGTCGGGAAGACTTTATTCAGTTGCTGACGGGCCTGATAGGCAACCGTAAGGATACTTTTGTTGCAACAGACGGTTGGTATGCTCTGGAACTCGGCGGGGTTTTCGATCCTACCTGTCGGGAAATGGCAACACTGCTGGATGAATCCGGGTTAAATGCTGTGGCCGCAGATGGGGGGAGGAGACTGCGTGTATTGCAGGATCGAACCTTTGAGACCACCAACGCTGCTCAAAGACTTTATTACGAGCCTATTCGCAAACACTGTCAATTCGAGTTCTTTGGCCTTGAATTGAAAGGAAATGGTTCATTCAAGCTTGAAATATTTGCCCAGTCTGATTCTGTCGAGCAACTAATTGCCGTTGAGGATGTGGAGTTGCTGGAGGGGGTGGTTTATAACACCAGCAAACTGGAAATCAATACATTGATTCCCAATGGTTCACTGGTGATCAAGATCCATGCCGAGACCCATGTCTATCTCGATAAAATTCGTTGGCATGGATTTATCCGGGAAGATCTCGCAGATACCGGGGATCGCATTGTTGCCATCCGTACCTTTGGCAACAGGCCTTCAGTGGTCTCTACGCTCAATGCCGTAATTGCCGAGTTGTCGCAGAATCAACCGGATATTCTTCGCCGGACCCTGTTTATTGTTTATGACGCGACCGGTGATGGTTCGAAAATTGCCACATTCCGTTCATCCAATGGCGCAAGAATTGTCGAGCTGAAAGGCCCTAACTACGGTGGTGGCGGTAATGCCTCCCTGCTTGCATCGCTGATTATTGCTGCAGGCCAGGAGAAACCAGGGGCGGTTGCTGAAGTCATTGTTTTTGATGATGATGCGCATATCGATGCCGAAACTTTTGTTCGTCATGATTCATTTATTGCCGGCAGAAAACCGAACATCATTTCAACCTCGGTAATTTACTCCCGGACGCGGCCCAGTGTGATCCAGGAATTCGGTGGTTTCTGGGGGCGTTTTTTTAGCCCCGCGAATCACTCATTGAGCTTGACCAAGAATGATGATAGCCGTCTGTTTTTCCCCTATCTGATTCGCTCGAGCCGCGACATTCAGGATGACTGGACACGGCGTTATCTTGGGGTCAGTCAGGAAGTCGAGTTTTCGACCTTTATTTTCATTTCTTTCCCGATGCCATTACTCACCAAGATTGGCGCGCCCCTGCCATTCTTCCTGAGAAATGACGATGCTGAAATTTGCCTGAGAGCTATTCAGTGCGGATACAAGATTCTGGTGAATCAGAATCTGTTTGCCTGGCATGATACGGCACACAATCCCATCGGTGAGTTCTACGCTTCCCTGCACGGCTTGATTCTGAATTGTTTGTATGGCGGTTTGGACGAGGAATATTTCTATCGGTCATACATGGAGCGTATTTCCAAGCTGGCCGGGGTTGGTAATTTGCCTGTCCTTAGAGCTTATGAGCATGCATTGCATTTATATTCCAAAGGGCCGGGCTGGATGGCTCCGGAAACAATCTTTGAGGAATATGCTGCCGCTCGAACCAGTATTGCTGAAGCTTCCAGCAAGAAGTATTGCACGCAAATTCCCTTTGAATTGTATGATGTCCTGAGAAATGATCAGCAAATTGATGTCAGGGATTTGGTTGATGCCTTCCCGGCTCCTGCAAAGAAGGGCTCGAAAGTGGTTTTTGCTGATACCAAGGATGGTACTTTCTATTCTTACCAGTCCTCGGCAACCGAGAAACAGATTACGCTGAGCCTGAAAAAACTGCTTGCTTATCTGGCAAAAATCTCTGAAAACTCTGATGAATTGGCTGCCCAGTGGGTAGCGGTATTCGGCAATTTTGATCATGAGGGTTTTTGGAAAAAGATGTTCGCCGAAAAGGGAGCCAGCCTTGAGCATTTTCATATTGAATCCGGCTTGGTTCCGGAACGGGCAGCTTCGAAAAGGGTGACCGGTGCGCGCTTGAAAACTCTTGCTGGCGCGAGCTCAAATATTGCGACGACAGTCACGACGCTTGCTTCCGAGTCCGGGGATGCACTGTCGAAGGCCAAGAGCTATACCCTGCCGCTTGATTTTAATCCGCAATCTTACCTTCGTAAAAATCCGGATGTCATGGCGGCGGGGTTTGACCCCGCGCAGCACTGGATGAAGTATGGTCGTCACGAAGGGCGCCAATATTAAGAGATTGTTGTCCTGATTGCGGTCGTTTGATATCTGCAGGCTCATTTTTAATTTCCTGAAGTGAGCCTGCAGCAGACAATAAATGGCAGGTTTTATTTTCTGTTTGACAGGGAAGCCGGCAAATTCTGATAAGAGGCAAGTAATGAAAATTGGTATGGCAGGGGCTGGTCTTTCCTGTGCGGTGATTGCTCGCGAATTGGCGGAAAACGGGCATGAAATCAGGATTTATGAAAAACGCAATCATATTGCCGGAAATTGTCACACCGAAAGGGATACAGAATCCGGGGTGATGGTGCACATTTATGGACCGCACATTTTCCATACGGATGATGACGAGGTCTGGGCCTACGTTAATCGCTTTGCCGAATTCAAACCCTACGTGAATCGCGTCAAGGCGACGACCAAGGGGCAGGTCTATTCGCTGCCGATCAATCTGCATACGATCAACCAGTTTTTTGGCAAGACTTTCTCGCCAGCCGAGGCTCAGGCCTTCATTGAGCAACAGGCGGACTTGAGCATTACTGAGCCGCAGAGTTTCGAGGAACAGGCGCTGCGTTTTGTCGGCAAGGATTTGTATGAAGCCTTTTTCAAGGGCTATACGCAGAAGCAGTGGGGGGTTTCACCAACCGAACTGCCCGCGAGTATCCTGAAGCGCTTGCCGGTGCGTTTCAACTATAACGACAATTACTTTTTCCATCGCCACCAGGGTATGCCGGCTGAAGGCTACACGAAGATGATCGCAGGCATTCTGGATCATCCGAATATTACAGTCGTGCTTGGCGAGAGTTTTTCCCGCGACATGCTTGAACAATTCGACCATGTTTTTTATTCCGGGCCGGTCGATGGGTTTTATAACTACGAATTGGGTCGCCTGCCCTATCGCACGCTTGATTTTGTGCGTTCAGAAGCCGAAGGTGACGTGCAGGGTACGGCGGTCATGAACTACTGCGACGAGTCCGTGCCCTATACCCGGATTACCGAGCACAAGCACTTTGCCCCCTGGGAGTCGCATGACCGTTCGGTGTGCTACACCGAATACAGTCGTGCTTGTGGCGAGAATGACATTCCCTATTATCCAGTCCATCTGGTTCAGGGGGACACGGTTCTCGAGCAATACAGCGCCAAGGCCAAGGCCGAGCCCAAGGTCAGTTTTGTCGGACGCCTGGGAACTTATCGCTACATGGACATGGACGTCACCATCAGGGCGGCCATGGATACCGGCAGGGCCTGGTTGGCGGCCTATGCCCGCTGAGGGGCTTTCCTGATCTTCAGGGGCGCCGGCTGACGGTGAACATGAACGGGGGGCTGGTTTTCCAGCCCCCCGTTCATTTTTCCGCCAAGCGGAAGATATTATGCTTTGGGCTTCGGCGAGCGCAGGATTACCACGCGGTTGACCGTACCATCCGTCTTGTTGGTGACTTGCTTGATGACAAAGCGACCCAGGGCGGCAACGGGAAGAGCACCTTCTTCGACGCTGTCGATAGCTTGTTTGACCGCACGCAGGGTGGCGGCAATGATCGCTTCGGCACGCTTGTCCGGCATTGTGCCGAGTAATTGCGGAGATTGTTGCTTCAGGGCTTCGAGAATTTCACTGGTGTTCATGTTTGGCTCCTTTGGAAGAGTGCTGGTAATGCTGGCCATGATCAAGTGATCATGGCTGTTTGATTGAGTGTGCGGCGTAGTGCTTGCCAGGCGGTTTGGATTTCGTTGCCAATCTGCGCCGCTGTATTGTTGTTGGCCTGTTGGGCAAACCAGGTGTTGGCCAGTTTCATTTGCTCTGCCAGCGTCAGCGCTGCCAATTCAGCCTTGAGTTGTTCGGTGCGGTGTAGCGTGTTGATCCACTGCTGGAAGGCATCGACTTCCTCGCTGGTCATCAACGAGCTGAGTTCCTGGCTCAGTACCGGATCATCCAATCGAACCGAGCCAACAATTTGTGCAACGCCCTTTTTCTTGTGCGGATCGTATACGCCGCGAATCAACTGGATGACATTTTTTCGTACTCGAAAATGCATGCGCAACTCCTGATCAGTTACGGACAATATATTGCCTGAGTTTTTGTCAGTCAAGTCGAAATGATCCTGCCTGAAAAAATCTTTTTCAATTGGCTGCCAGCTGGGGCCGGCGGCATACTGCTGCTTCTACGTTTGCTTTGCGCTATCCGGGGCTGCGCTCGCTACAATCCCCAGTCCAAGATTTTTTAATCCAGTTAGCGCTGGTATATCCGATGACTTCCCAAGCAGCCTTGCGTGTTCTGTTCGCCCTGTTCACGGCTTTTTCCCTTGCCGGTTGTGGTACGCCGGATGAGCGTTCTTTCGTCATCGAAAACGTCATTTTCGATACTTTGCTGGCGTCCGGATACCCTTTGCCGGGCACGCCAGCTGCCATCACGCCGGCCCGGCAGGAAATGGTAGCGCGCGGTCTGACGGCTATTTGCCAGGGGCAGACTGAGGGGGCTGCGGCTTTGCTGGCCGATGCCGGCATCGGCAAGGGGATTTATCAACTGCTGCTGATTGCGGCCAAGGCCAATCGCCAGGGGAGTTGTGATTACAGCCAATGGCCGGAAAAACAGGCTTTCCTCGGTGAGCGCTTCAAACAGTTGGTGGGCTCGGGCGATGCGCCCAGTGTGCTGCTGGCCGCCTTGCTCGATGAACAATTGCCGGCCAAGGAGCGCGAAGCCGTGGTGCAGGCGCTGGCGGATCAAGGCTACGGCCATGCCCGTACGGTTTTGGTGGCGCAGTTGTTGCAGGCGGGGGGCAATATAGCCGGGCAGGAGAAGGCCCGTGCCTTGCTGCTTGAAGCGATCAAGCAGGGCGCGGTTCCGGCCCACGTCGTGTTGGCGCGGATTTATCGTGATGGTCTGGGCGTTACGCCGGACGTCGGGAAGGCTTGTGCCTCGTGGCGGGAAGCGGCGCGCCTGGGGGCGATGAGCGCGAAAAATTATCTGGCCTCCGCGTCAGGGCAGGCTTGTGCCGGCAAATAAACCCGTCTTGCCGGCATTTTCTCCGCTGCTGCGGTCGACCTGCTGAAAGCGGGTAAAACCACGCCGCTCTAGGCTAATGACTGGCGGTTCATTATCATGTCGCGACTCCTGTTTTAGGCCTTTTCTGCCATGTCTCTGCGCTCTCGCCATCACTTGTTTGCCGTCCTTGCCTGCCTGTCGCTGCTTGCCTGCGGCAAGGAAGAAAAAACAGCTGAGCCGGTCAAGTCCGCTCGGCCGGCTTTGTCGGTGAAGCTGATTGTTCCGCAGCGCGAGGAATGGCCGCAGACCCTGGCCGCCAACGGCAGTGTTGTCGCCTGGCAGGAAGCGGTGATCGGGGCGGAAATTGCCAATTACCGGATTACCGAAGTGCGTGCTGAGGTCGGCGATGTGGTCCGGAAGGGCGCCGTGCTGGCGCGGATTGCCAACGATACCGTCGGCAGCGAGCTCGATGAGGCCAAGGCCAGCGTTGCCGAACTCGAAGCCAGCGCCGCAGAAGCCCGGGCCAATGCCCAGCGGGCTCGGGAATTGCGCGAAAAAGGCTTCTACAGCTCGCAACTGGCGACGCAGTACCAGACCGCTGAACAGACCACCGTCGCCCGTCTGGCGGCCGGTAAGGCGCGCTTGCAGTCGGTGCAGTTGAAAGTGGATAAAACCATCGTGCTGGCGCCGGACGATGGGGTAATTTCTGCGCGCAGCGCGGCAGTCGGTTCGCTGACGCAAGGCGGTCAGGAACTGTTCCGCTTGATTCGTGGCGGTCGCCTGGAGTGGCGGGCGGAAGTGCCGGCGGCTGATCTTGGCAAGCTGGCGCCGGGAATGCTGGCGACCCTGACCGGGCCGGCTGGTGAGCCGGTGCAGGGCAAGCTGCGCATGGTGGCGCCAAGCGTTGATCCGGCCACGCGCAATGGCCTGGTTTATGTCGATTTACTGCGGTCGACCGCAGAAAACGGGCAAAAATCAGGGCAAAAATCAGGGCAAAAATCAGGGCAAAAATCAGGGCAAAAATCAGGGCAAAAGTCAGGCATCAAGGCCGGCATGTTTGCCCGCGGGGAATTTGAACTTGGCCATGCACCGGCAATTTCCCTGCCGCAATCGGCGGTCGTGCTGCGCGAAGGTTATGCCTACGTTTTCCGGCTGGAGGGCGAGGATCGCGTGGTGCAGTGCAAGCTCAGCCTGGGGCGGCGGCAGGGCGAACGGGTTGAAGTGCTCGATGGCTTGCCGGCAAATGCGCGGGTCGTGGCCAGCGGCGCCGGTTTCCTGGCCGATGGCGATGTCGTCAAAATCGTTCAGGGCGACGGCAAATGAACGTTTCTTCCTGGTCAATCCGCAATCCGACGCCGGCAATTCTGTTCTTCCTGCTGCTGACGCTGGCCGGCCTGATGGCTTTCAAGGCGATGAAGATCCAGCAGTTCATGGATATCGATTTGCCGACGGTGACGGTC
>JAVBXO010000143.1 GCA_030824535.1 Azonexus sp.
TTTCGTTGTACTGGCGACGAGTTCCGTGGGCTCCACGGCCTTTCTCTGGCGGGCTCCCGGCACCTTCTTCGTGGCCGGCAAAACCTCGGGGCTGTCCATCTCGATACCAAATACATCGGCCAGCAGGGCGTCGTCGAGGATTTTTGCCCTGACCGGAGTTTTCCGGGTTTTGATGCTGAGTTCCGCCGCCTGAGTTACCAGATCACTGGCATCCACCTGGCGCAGCGTAAAGAGGAGTTCCGGCTCCGCATCCAGACGCGCACCCACGCCGTAAAGCACGGCGGCGACATGCTTGCACATCGTCGCCCAGTCCGGACAAGAGCAGTCAAGCTGGATATCTTTGGGCGTGGGAAACAGCCCCTTCCCTGGCTGACAGAGGCGTTCCATCACAGCCTTTGAGAGCTTGCCCTGCAACAGTTCGACCAGCGAGTTAATTGAGCCGGTGCATTCTTTCGCCAGCGCCATCCAGTGTTCATCCGGCACGGCAGCGATAGCGATTTCGATCTGGTACAGACTGGACCCCATGACCAGCGCCCGCACCTTGCCCGGCTCAAGCTTCAGGTCAATGACCGAGCCGTTACGCACATAGGTGCGTCCACGCGGCAAACGATTCTCGAAGTCGCTATAGGCTTCCAGGTTGTCGCACCAAGCCTTGCCCCAGAAGGTTTTGGCAATCGTCCGACCTTCGATATGCACCGGGTGCATATCCTGCCCGGCCTTTTTCGCCTTCGTGGTCACCTTTTCGGCCGCCGCGCGCCGCTTGGCGACCGGCACATAGGGTTTTCCGTATCCGTAACTCATGCGCTCATTCTCCGATGGCGTGGATGTCGAGTCTGACCAGATCGAGCAGTTCTGCGTCGCTCATCTCGGTCAGGTTGATTTCCGCACCGCCTTCGAGCACATCCTTCGCCAGTTGTTGTTTGGCGCGGATCATGTCATCGATGCGCTCTTCGATGGTGCCCCGGCAAACGAACTTGTGCGCCAGCACATTGCGGTGCTGGCCAATACGCCAGGCGCGGTCGGTGGCCTGATTTTCCACAGCGGGATTCCACCAGCGGTCAAAGTGAACCACATGCGCGGCAGCGGTAAGATTCAACCCGGTTCCGCCCGCCTTCAGCGACAGGACGAAGAAAGGACACTGCTCGTCTTCCTGGAAACGCTTGACCAGTTCGCGACGCTGGCCGACCGGCGTGCCGCCGTGCAAGACCAGGCCTTCGCGTCCGAAGATGTTGCCCAGAAAAGCCGCCAGCGGCGCGGTGGTTTCCCTGAACTGGGTGAAAACCAGCATCTTTTCCTGCTTGGCGGCGACGATCTCGGCAATTTCGGCCAGCCGTGCGAACTTGCCGCTCGCTTCGGGCTTCCAGGCGCCATCGCCGAGCCATTGCGACGGATGATTGCAAATCTGTTTGAAGCGCATCAGGAAGGCCAGCACCAAGCCTTTACGTTCGATACCCTCCGCCGTTTCCAGTCTGCTGGCCAACTCCTTGACCGCACTCTGGTAAAGGGCGGTCTGGACCGGGCTCAATGCACACCAGGCAGTCATTTCCGTCTTGTCCGGCAAGTCGTCGATGATGCGCTTGTCGCTCTTCAAACGGCGCAGGAGATAGGGTTTGACCAGCGTGCGCAGCGGCCCGAAATGCGCCATGTTTTTCGTCAATCCGGCAAAGGCCTTCTGCGATCCCAACAAGCCCGGATGGGTGAAGTCGAAAATGGACCAGAGATCGCCGAGACGATTTTCCACGGGCGTGCCGGTGAGCGCGATACGCGCCTCGGCCTGCAGTTGCTTGACCGCTTTCGTCTGCTTGGCGGCTGGATTCTTCAGCGCCTGCGCCTCATCGGCCACCGCCAGCTGCCAGCGCATCGCCAACAGATTGGGCAGGCGCATCAGCGTACCGTAGCTGGTGATGACCAGATCGGTGCCCGCCAGCCGTTCAGCATCCAGTGCGCGCAGGTCGCCCTGGGCCATTGCCGATGGGTGAGCAATGAGGCAACGCAGGCTGGGGGTGAAGCGTTCGGCCTCCTGTTGCCAATTGGCCAGCAACGAAGCCGGGGCGACCAACAGGCTGGGGCGCGTTCGCGGCAAAGCAAGCAGCAAGGCCAGAATCTGAATCGTCTTGCCCAAGCCCATGTCATCGGCGAGACAGGCGCCCAGCCCCATCCGGGTCAGCAGGTGCAACCAGCGCACCCCCGCCTGCTGATAGGGACGCAAGTTCGCTTTCAGCGCCGGATCGGGGGGCAGCGCGGCCAGTCCTTCCGGCGAGCGCAATCCTTTGAGCATCTCGGCCAGCCAGTCCCCTGCGACGATTTCCGACCAGTCCGGATCGGCCGGCAGGGCATCGTCGAGCGCGGCCCCCGCCAACAGGCGCATGGCCTGGCCGAAGGGCAGCCCCTCCGCCGCCGCCTCAATACGCTGAAAACGGCCAATGAGTGCTGCAAGCCGGTCGCGGTCCAACTCCACCCATTGACCGCGTATCCATTGCAGCCCGGCACTGGCTGTCAGCAGCGACTGAATTTCAGCGGCGGTCAGCGGCTGCCCGTCCAGCGTGACTTCCATGCGAAAGTCGAGCAAGGCGTCCATGCCGAGCAGCGAGGGATTTTGGGTGCCGACGATCGCCGAGACCTTGGGGCGGGCCGGACGATCCGCCGCCCAGGTTTTAGGCATGCGCACAACAATGCCCGCGCCTTGCAGAGACGGCACATCCTTGAGGAAGGAGACCGCGTCCTCAACGCCCCAGCGCAGGGGGTGATAGAGGTCGCCATCGCCCACCATATCGGCCAGCCAGGCACAGTTTTCCGCCGCTTTTTGCACCGGCAGAAGCAGGGACAACAGCTGCGCCTTCTTCCTGCCACCGGAAAATTCGGCCAGGGCTTGCGCAAGCGGCAGGTGCTGCGCCTTGCCGTGCGCCGACAGGCGCGACGTGTAGGTGGCCAGAAAAGCGAAAGGGTATTCGATGTCCTTGCGGTTTTCGGCGAGGTTGAAATGCACGCGCCCCACGAGATTCCAGGCCGGATGTTTCGCCTTGAGGAAATCGGGCAAGGAACCGCCGGCAGCAGACAGCTCCGTCTTCACGGCCGATTCAATCGCTGCCCAGAGGGTACGGAAAGTTTCCGGCGTCAGATACTCCGCGCCGGTCATCGGCGGCGCATCCAGACACAGGGTTTCAAGGGCCAGCGCATCGGGGCTTGCGACCATGATCTCGCCGTCTTCCGGCAGCGCGGTCAGCGCGGTCACAAAGCGCGCCGCGAAATCACGCCAGAAGGCCCAGAGTGGCGGCAGCGCCGTGGTGACTTCCGCCGCGCCCAGGTGCAGCAGGCCGTGTCCTATCCCTTGTGCAAAGGCCGCAGCAAGGCGATCAGCCAAGCCCTCGTCCAAGGGCGGCGCGTCCGCTTCCGCGCCGAACTGGAGATGCCCCTTGGGGGTCAACTGGACGGCAAAGCTCATACGACGCAAGCTCCTCGACGGGCAGAAAAAAGCCCAAACGACGAGGTTTGGGCTTTTTGAAATTGGTGGACCGAATGAGGATCGAACTCACGACCTCCGCATTGCGAACGCGGCGCTCTCCCAGCTGAGCTATCGGCCCGTAGAGAAGGAGTTTATAACAGTTTGTCTGATCGCGGAACCAGCAAGAATGCGACTGAACTTGTTGTCATCACCGCGCAGCAGCGCAACGCATCCCGGAAGACCGGGCTGGAAATTGCCCGAAAATCAAGGTCGACCGCAGAATTCAGGCCACGCCTGAACCGGCAGCCGCGCGGCGCAGGCGATCGGCCACGGCCGCCCAATCAGCGCCTGTGGGTAGCGCTTCAACGACGATCAGGTCGACGCCGGCGTGGTCCAGGTCGCGCAGGGCGCCATAGAGATCGTGGGCATAGCCGACCGGGTCGGCCGGCATCAGGCGCCAGGTGTGCGGCATGCCGAGCTGTGCCGGCTGATTGGCGCTGATCACGCCGCAACGCCCGCCGCGATGGCGCTGGGCATTGAGGAAATCGAGCAGGCGTTCACCGCTGACCAGACGCAGCGGCGTCAGCGGTGCGTAATGCGCTTCCAGCGAACCGGAAACCCGTGGTGCGCCCTGGGCGGTTTCGATTTTCGGACAGCGGCCAAGAATGGCTTCGAGGTGTTGCGGTGAAATATGGCCGGGGCGCAGCACCACCGGCTCGCCGCGCGAACAATCGACGATGGTCGATTCGATGCCGACCTTGCAGGCGCCGCCATCGAGAATCAGCGGCACGCGCTCGCCGAGTTCTTCGGCAACGTGCGCGGCAGTGGTCGGGCTGATGCGGCCAAAACGGTTGGCCGACGGCGCAGCAATGCCGGCGCGCTCGCCTTGGGCGCGGGCAAAGCGGCGCAGCAATTCCAGCGCCACCGGATGACCGGGAACGCGCAGACCAACCGTGTCCTGACCGCCGGTCACGGCATCGGGCACCCAGGCCTGTTTTTTCAGAATCAGCGTCAGCGGGCCGGGCCAGAAGCTTTCCATCAGCTCCCAGGCAATCGCCGGAACCTGTTCGGCCCAGTGGTCGACGGCGTCATGACCGGCCAGATGGACGATCAGCGGATGATCGGCCGGGCGGCCCTTGGCGGCGAAAATCTTGGCGACGGCTTGCGGATTGGCGGCATCCGCCCCCAGGCCATAGACCGTCTCGGTCGGCAAGCCGACCAGTTCGCCCGCGCAGAGCAGTTCAACGGCGCGGGCGTAATCGGCGTCGGACGGAATCATTCTCCCTGGATGCCGATGGCGGCACGGGCAGCCAGCGCGGCTTTCTGGACGGCTTCGGCATGGTCGCCAATGACCGTGAAGTGGCCCATCTTGCGCCCCGGACGGGCGTGATGCTTGCCGTACAGGTGCAGTTTCAGATTGGGGATGGCGTAGAGCTTGGCCCAGTCCGGCTCGCGGTAAGTATCGCCGTCGTACCACAGGTCGCCGAGCAGATTGACCATCACCGACGCCGAATGGGCACGCGCTTCGCCCAAGGGCAAGCCACACAATGCGCGGACCTGCTGCTCGAACTGGTCGGTGACGCAGGCATCTATCGTGTAGTGACCGCTGTTGTGCGGGCGCGGCGCCATTTCATTGACGATCAGCTGGCCACGACTGATAAAGAACTCGACGCCCATGGTGCCGATGTAGCCGAGCTTTTCAGCGATGCGGGCGGCGACATCTTCAGCGTCGCTCTTGACGCAAGCAGTGGTGCGCGCCGGCACGATGGAAACATCGAGAATGCCGCGCGTGTGCTGGTTTTCGCCGGTCGGAAAACAGGCGACCTGGCCGTTTTCATCGCGCGCCAACACCACCGAGACTTCGTAGTCGAGCGGCAGGCGCTGTTCCAGCACGCAATGCTCGCCCTTGAAGTGGCCGAAAGCGATCAAGGCCTCTTCGACGTTATGCACCGTCGCCTGGCCCTTGCCATCGTAGCCGAAGCGGGCGACTTTCAGGATCGCCGGGAACAACTCGTTCGGCGCGGTTTTGAGGTCATTTTCGCTGTTGACCGCAATAAAGGGGCCATGCGGAAAACCGTTGTCGCGCAGGAAGGATTTTTCGGCGATACGGTTCTGACAGACGGCCACGGCTGCTGCATGCGGGCGCACCGGGACAAACTTGGCGAGATAGTCGAGGGTATCGGCCGGGACGTTCTCGAATTCGGTGGTAATCGCCGCACAGCCCTGAGCGAACTCGTCGAGCGCAACATAATCGTCGTAAGCCACGCAGAAATGCCGCTCGGCAATCTGGCCGGCCGGGGAGTTCTTATCCGGGTCGAGCACCCAGACCTGGTAGCCCATTTCATGAGCAGCAGCAACGAAAAAGCGGCCAAGCTGGCCGCCACCGAGCATGCCAAGAGTGGCGGGCGGCAGGATCATGCGTTTTTCTCCTGGGGATCGACGACGAAGCCGATCTGACGCTGAGAGTTAGCCGGCGGCATCGCCATCTGACGGATGGTCGCCACCAGCGTGGACAGGGTGTTGTCGTGTTTGGCAGAGACCCGAGACTGTGGCGTGGAAAACTTGTGTTTCTGGAGGTGATCGCATTTTGCGACCACCTCGGTTTTCCTTGCAGTAGAGAACACCGCCTCGCTCATCGGTTTTCACACTTCCGGCAGCTTCATACCCAGCACCTTTTCGGTCTGGGACTGGCGGAAGGCCTGTAGTTTGGCGTTCAGTGCCGGGCACTCGTTGGCCAGCATGGCGACGGCAAACAGCGCGGCGTTGGCGGCGCCGGCTTCGCCGATGGCGAAGGTGGCGACCGGGATGCCCTTGGGCATCTGCACGATGGAATGCAGGGAATCGACGCCGGACAGGGCTTTGGACTGCACCGGCACGCCGAGCACCGGGACGATGGTCTTGGCGGCGAGCATGCCCGGCAGGTGGGCGGCGCCGCCAGCGCCGGCGATGATCGCCTTGAGGCCACGCGGGCCGGCGGTTTCGGCGTACTGGAACAGCAGGTCGGGGGTGCGATGGGCGGAAACGACGCGCGTTTCAAAAGCCACGCCAAAGTCCTTGAGGATCACGGCAGCGGCCTGCATGGTCGGCCAGTCCGAGTCGGAACCCATGACAATGCCGACGGCGATTTTCTTGTCCGTCATTTACCGGCCCGCCTTGCGTTCGGCGGCTTCGATGGTATTGGCCAGCAGCATGGTGATGGTCATCGGACCAACACCACCGGGCACCGGGGTGATCTGGCCAGCGGTTTCAAGACAGCTGGCGAAATCGACGTCGCCGCACAGCTTGCCCGCATCTGGCCCATCTTGCAGACGGTTGATGCCGACGTCGATGACCACCGCGCCCGGCTTGATCATGTCGCCAGTGACGAATTTCGGCTTGCCGACGGCGGCAACCAGGATGTCGGCACGGCGGGTGTGGAACTTCAGATCGCGAGTGCGCGAGTTGCAGACGGTGACGGTTGCGCCGGCGTTGATCAGCAGCAGCGCCATCGGCTTGCCGACGATGTTGGAGCGGCCGATGACCACGGCTTCCTGGCCGGTCAGATCAACATTGCCCTTCTCGAACATCTTCATCACGCCATACGGCGTGCAGGGGATGAAGCGCGGATTGCCCTGAGCCAGTGCGCCGACGTTCTCGGCGTGGAAACCATCGACGTCCTTGTCGACGGCAATGGCTTCGAGCACCTTCTCTTCGTCGAAATGCCTGGGCAGCGGCAGCTGCACGAGGATGCCGTGAATGTTCTCGTCGGCATTCAGTTCGGCGATCTTGTCGAGCACGACTTGCTGGTCGACGTCCTTGCTGTAAACAATCTTTTCGGAATGCATGCCGATGGCCAGGCAGCCATTGACCTTGTTGCGCACGTAGACCTCGGAAGCCGGGTCTTCGCCGACCAGAATCACTACCAGACCGGGGCGGTGGCCCTTGGCGGCCAGCGCTTCCACGCGAGCCTTGAAGCTTTGGCGCAGTTCTTCTGCCAGCGCCTTGCCGTCGATAATTTGTGCCGTCATCGTCGCATCCAACAAAAAAGAAAAGGGGAAAGGCGGATGCCTTTCCCTTTGGGCAACTGGGGATTTTATCAGACTAGGGCTTTGCGCAGTAATCTGGGCCGGTTTTCCGGGCTTGCAGGTATTTACCACTGGCAACAAATTCGCCAGGACATCTCATCTACACTTTGCGGCATACAAACGCCGGGAGAAAAGCATGTCACGCAGCATCTCACTGATCCGTCGCCAGTACATTCCCGCCCTGCTCGGTCTGCTATGCCTGGTCGCCATGCCGACGCATGCCGGCCCGCTGCGGAATGACTTGCAGGAAAGCCAGAACCGAGCGGCGCCGGAAGAAATTGTTTACGGCAAACAAATGCAGGAAAACTACGACGTCTATCGGCCACAGCAGACTGCGGGAAAAGCGCCAGTCATTTTCATGGTCCATGGTGGCGCCTGGAAAAATGGCGACAAGGGACGGGCGGGTGTGGTGCGCAACAAAGTTGCTCGCTGGGTCAGTCGCGGCTTCGTGCTGGTTTCGGTCAATTACCCGATGCTGCCGGCTGTCGCCCCCCTGCGCCAGGCGCAAGCCGTCGCCCGGGCATTGGCTGACGCCCAGTCACGCGCCAGCACCTGGGGGGCCGACCCGGCACATTTCGTGTTGATGGGCCACTCCGCCGGTGGGCACCTGATCGCCCTGCTCAATGCCCGACCAGCACTGGCCGCGGCAGAAGGCGCACGGCCCTGGCTGGGCAGCGTGGCGCTCGATAGTGCGGCAATGGACCTGGAACCGCTGATGGCGACGCCGCATTTCCGTTTTTATGACGAAGCTTTCGGCAACGACCCCGATTACTGGCTACGCGCCTCACCCGTCCGTCAGCTACAAGCCGACGCCCCGCCGCTGTTGATGGTCTGCTCGACCCGCCGCGCCGATGCCTGCGCCCAGGCCCAGCGCTACGCCGAACGCGCCAGTGCCCTCGGCGTGCACAGCGCGACCCTGCCCCAGGATCTGTCGCACGGTGAAATAAACACGCTGCTCGGCCGGCCCGGCGCTTACACCGACGCTGTCGAGGCCTTCATGGCCAGCCTGTCGCCCGCGCTGGCACGACTGCTGCGTTAAGGAAACGCAGATTTATCCAGAAATGTCATTCCCGCGAAAGCGGGAATCCAGAGAGTTCAACAAACTGGATCCCCGCCTGCGCGGGGATGACTATTTTTAAGATGCGTAGGTGCGAATTCATTCGCACGGTCAAGGTATTTGTGCGAATGAATTCGCACCTACATGCAAAAACCCGACATTTCCGAACAGCCTCAGGCCGGCAGACTCTCGGCCTGCGCCACCGCTTCCCGCCCGGCGGTGAAAGCCCGGCGATTGCGGTCGACCATGATTTCACCCTTCTTTTCAAAACGCTTGAGCACGCAGGCCAGCAGCACTTCTGCCGAAAACGGCAGATGATCGGCAATTGCCCCGAGCATCACGGTATTGCCCAGGCGGATGTCGCCCAATTCGAGGGCGATGGACGTCGCGTCGAAGGCGACGACCTGGGTGCCGGCGGCGCGCATCTCGCCGATGGGATCCGCCGGGTAGTCATAAAGCCCGAGTTCGACGACCGGCGGCACCAGACGCGAGGTATTCATCAGCGCGATGCCTTGCGGGCGCAGCATGTGCTGCCAGCGCAGACCTTCGGCGGCCTCGAAGCCGAGCAGCACGTCGGCGCAGCCCGGTGAAATTTGCGGCGACAGCACCTTGTCGCCAAAGCGCAGGTGCGAGGAAACGACCCCGCCGCGCTGTGCCATGCCGGCGACCTCGGTTTTCTTGGCGTCGTGCCCCATGGCGATGGCCGCTTCGGCGAGGATTTCGGTCGCGGTCATGACGCCCTGCCCGCCGATGCCGACGACGAGAATATTGCTGACTTGACTCATGCGGCGCAGCCCCCCTTGACCAGCTTGATCGGCGAGGTCGGCAGGAAATGCTCGATGGCCTTCGGCGCGCAGGGTTGCAGGCACAGGCCGCAGCCGGTGCACACCGAAGACTCGATGCGCACGAAAGCCAGATCGACCTCGCGCCCGGAGGCCTTGAGCTCCTTGCCCCGGCGCGTGACGTGGATGGCCGGGCAGCCGACATCGAGGCAGTTGCCGCAACCAGTGCATTTATCCTCGGTCACCGTGTAGGGCTTCAGGCGGTGGTAATCCTTGATCAGCACGCAGGGCTGGTCGGTGATGATCACCGAGACTTCCGGAACCTTCACTTCCTCGCGGATGGTGCGGAACAAAATCGGCAATTCGTAGGGGTTGACCGTGTGAATGCGCTCTTCCTTGACGCCGAGCGCCGCGACCAGCTTGGCGAAGTTGATGCGCGGCGCTTCCTCGCCATGAATGTCGCGGCCATTGCCCGGATTGTCCTGGCCGCCGGTCATGCCGACGGCGCGGTTGTCGAGCAGCAGCACGGTGACCTTGCCCTTGTTGTAAACCATGTCGAGCAAGCCCTGCATGCCCATGTGCAGGAAAGTCGAATCACCGATCACCGCGACCACGCGCTTGTCCTTGTCGGCCTCGCCGCGCCCCTTGTCCATGCCCAGCGCGATGCCCATCGACGCGCCCATCGACACGCAGGTATCGAGCGCATTCCACGGGTGGCCGGCGCCCAGCGTGTAGCAGCCGATGTCGCCGGAAATGTTGAGATTGCGCACCTGCGACAAGGTGTAATAAACGCCGAGATGCGGGCAGGCAACGCACATCGTCGGCGGCCGCGGAAAAATCTGCGCCGCGGCTGCGGTCGACCGCAGATTTTGGGCAATTTCCGGCTCGGGTTCGCCGAGCAGGCGGGCAATCGCCGGCTTCAGCACCTGCGGCGCCAGTTCGCCCTGCAGCGGCAGGATGTCCTTGCCAATCACTTGCAAGCCCTGCGCCTTCAGCTCCGTCTCGACCAGCGGCTCGACTTCCTCGACCACCACCACGCGCTCAACCAGCGCCGCCAGTTCGCGACATTTATCGAAAGGCAGCGGATGCGACAAGCCGAGCTTGAGCACCGGCGCGTTCGGAAAGCTTTCACGGACGTGCATGTAGGCCGGCCCGGAAGCAATGAAACCGATACGATAATCAGCGCCATGCTCAATAAAATTGAATGACGATTGCTCGGCTACGGCGCGCAGTTCGCCGTCGCGCTTGAACATCAGCGGAATGCGCTTGCCGGCATTGCCCGGCACCATCACGAAGCGCCCCGGCTCCTTCTTGAAGCCCGCCGCCACCCGCGTCTGGCGCTCGCCGACCGTGACCAGCGCCTTGACGTGATTGATGCGCGTCGTCATGCGCAGGATCACCGGCACCTGGAACTGCTCCGACAACTCGAAAGCCGCCAGGGTCATGGCATAGGCTTCCTGCGAATCGGCCGGCTCGAACACCGGCACATGCGCGAAACGCCCCCAGTAGCGCGAATCCTGTTCGTTCTGCGACGACGACAGCCCGACATCGTCGGCAATCGCGATCACCAGGCCGCCAATGACGCCGGTCAGCGTCAGCGTCATCAGGGCATCGGAGGCGACGTTCATACCCACATGCTTCATGCAGCAAAACGCCCGCGAACCGGCATATGCCGCGCCAATGGCGACTTCCAGCGAAACCTTTTCATTGACCGACCACTCGGCGTAGAGATCGGGATAGGTCGAAATCACTTCCAGCATCTCGGTCGACGGCGTCCCCGGATAGGCCGCAGCAACCTTGACGCCGGCTTCCCAGACAGCACGGGCAACGGCTTCGTTACCAGACATCAGCAGCCGGCTGGCGGCCGGGACAGGCATGACTGCAGCCATGAAAACTCCTCGCGGGCGATAGACAAGGCTGACGATTATAAAAAGCCGCAGCGGCGCCTATTTGATACAACTCAAACAATATTGTTTTATTTTTTGAATCGCTTTTTACTAGGATCGAGGATCGAGCTGATAGGGCTTAGTGGGGCGTTCTTGCGTTGAATCAGTCATCATTTGATGCTACTTTTGATGTATCACAGCAAAGGAGAAACCCATGCGCACAACGCTCGCCCTCGACGATGATCTGCTCGCCAAGGCCCAGGCACTGACGGGTGTTTCGGAAAAAACCGCCTTGATCCGCGAAGCCCTGCGGGCGCTGATCGAGCGCGAAAGCGCCAGGCGCCTGGCGCTGCTCGGCGGCTCGGAGCCGCAACTCGATGCCGTGCCACGACGCCAGACGGCGCCGGCATGATCCTGGTCGACACCTCCATCTGGATAGACCATCTACGCCTGCGCGACGAATGCCTGAGCAAACTGCTCGATCAGTGCCAGGTACTGGTCCATCCCTTCGTGATCGGCGAATTGGCTTTGGGCAGCCTGCAAAACCGGGCAGCGATCCTCGGCGCATTGCAGGATTTGCCGCAAGCCCCCGTCGCCACGAACAGCGAGGTGCTGGATTTCATCCAGAACCATGCCCTGCACGGTATCGGCATTGGCTACATCGACGCCCACCTGCTGGCTGCGCTACGCCTGGCCCCGGGCAGCCGATTGTGGACGCGCGACAAACGATTGCTGGCAGCGGCCACACGGCTGGGATTGGCTGAAAACTCGGTGCATTGAACGAACAGCTTTCTACGCCCGGGCACAAGTTCAAGTTCAACCGGCAGGAATTCCTGCTTGCCTATCGTCCGCCGACGCCGCTTGAACAGATGCAAGGCATGGCCGTCGAACTGCTGAACGAGGCCTTGTTCGGCCATCTGGCAGACGACGAGTTCACGGCCGCCGAAGCCAGCGAATATCTGGCGGTATCGCTATCGACCTTCCTCCGTCTGCTGGCCAGTGGAAAGCTCCAGCCCAGATCGACCGTCGGCCGCAGCCAAGTATTCGCCGTGCCTGTCCTGAAAGCTTTCAAGAAGGCCTGGCGGGCAACAAAAGGCCAAGCGGCAATAGCGCGGCCGGCAACAGAAGCAAATAGGCGAGAGACCTCGGTTTTCGCAACGCTCGCTGGCGCGCAGGATGGAGCGCTGAAAAAGGGCCCAATTTTGCGGTTGACCGCAAAAACACTGTAAAACCGCTCCTGGTCAGAGATAGAAGCGAACAGGATCGATTGAATTCAAATCAATTAATTGTAGCCAACTCCACTTTCCACAGAATCCGTTTTGCGGATTCTGTTACACGGAATAAAATAGGGCATGATCCACTCGTTTACCTGTCTCGATACCGAGGCGCTTTTTCATAGCCAGGTGGTGCCCCGATTTCGGAATATCGAACGTGTGGCCCGGCGCAAGCTACTGCAGCTGCATGCAGCAAGCGTGCTGCTCAGTTTGAGGATACCTCCCGGAAACCAGCTCGAAGCCCTCAAGGGCGACCGCAAGGGCCAATACAGCATCCGCGTCAATGATCAATGGCGCATATGCTTCGTCTGGCAAGAAGATGGCGCCCATCAGGTTGAAATCGTGGACTACCACTAGGAGTTGAACATGGCTGAATTACTCGACGAAATCCACCCCGGCGAAATCCTGCTCGAAGACTTTATGAAACCGATGGGCATCTCGGCCCGTCAGCTTGCCGCCGATATTGATGTTTCACCGAGCCGCATCAGCGAGCTGGTCAATGCCCGTCGTCCGATCACGGCTGATACCGCACTACGCCTCGGCCTGTTCTTCCAGATGGAACCGCGATTCTGGCTCAACCTGCAAACCGAATACGACTTGCGAATCGCAGCCCGTACGCTACAAGACCAGATTGCACCGCGTATTCGGGTCTTCCATCAAGCTGCAGCCTGACGCAGAAAATGCAAATAGAATAACCGTGTCTGACCCTATTTTTCTTGGGTTTCCTCGCATTTGCAGCGGCTTTGCTGTGGCTGCGATGAACGCGGCAAAACATCAACAGAGCCTAGTCACATCCTGGGAGCCTACAATTACCTCCTGCCGCAGTGCCAGGCCACGACAGGGCTGTCAGGTTCGATGTCCAATTGAGCCTCCCATTTCCTGCATAAAAAAGCCGACGCAATCGTCGGCTTTCCGTAGCGCCCCAAGGAGATTGACAACTACTTGACCGGGGTGATGATGCTTTCCTCGATCAGCAGCGCATAGCTGTAACCCATGCCGAAATCACGATTGAGGGTGACCTTGCCGGTTACCTTGATGGTGTCACCGACAGCGGCGGTCTGCTTGCTGGTGATGATCAGGTTGTTGGTCGTGGCATCCCCGCTGCCGTCCTGTACATGCACGAAGTTGCGCTGCATGATGCCGTTGTTAACCTTGACGACCTTGCCTTGTACGGTAATTTCCTTACCAGCCAGCGCAGCCTTTTCCTTGTAGATGGACTCGACGCTCTTGATGGCGGGATCGGCCGCAAATGCACTAGCGGCGGAAATCAGGCCGGCGAAAACCAGGGCAATGATTTTATTCATGGGATAAGAATTCCTGTCGATTAGAGCTGCCGAGTATCTGCCCCTCGTCCCCCGAGGTCAATCTGATCAGCCATTCGTGGGCCAAAAGCACGCACAGAAATACGGGTAGCAGAAATACGGGGTCAGACTCGAATGGCACTTACTTAGCTTTTTTGGGATGTCCATTACGTCGTACATCGTCCCGAGCTGCCGTTCGCGGCTTCATTAATAGTGGGTAAGGTTTTGCTCTTCGTTTGATGGCCCGAGGTTCGATGCGCCCAGGGCGATCACCCACGATTTGTTGCGAAATGAGTACCAACAGCTCGTGATGAGGGGGAACCCCTTCTTGATAAGCATGGGGCGCCCAGGCTAGCCAGATTTGCACGGTATGCTTAAAGCTTAGTTGGGCGGGAACACGGTTACAGCTGAGCGCCGCTTGAGCCATCATCAGGCGGATCAAGTTGTAAGCAAGCAGATACACCCAGATTTCCTTCTCGACCATTGCTGGTGTTTTGCACCCCAATTTCTCCATGCCTAGCGTGGTCTTGATGTTGCGCAGATGCAACTCAACTTGCCAGCGATCACGATATAGCCGTTTGATGGCGTCCTTGGATGTTTGTTTAGGACACAGCAAGGTCGTGACAAGTGTTTTTCCTCCCGCGTGTAGTTCCCGAACCGTGATGCTCGCAGGGGCCTGCGCGTAATCCTCCTCCGACATCCAGTCAGGCTTGAGGCTCGGCTTGGGTAAAACCAGCAGGTGATCGCGCGTGCCGAGTTGCTGGCCGAGCGCAAAATTTGTCGTACGTTGCCGTGACCCATGTTGCTCAAAAACCGCATCAACACCTCGTTCAATCAGTTTGCACAGAAGAAAATAGGTCGCAAAAAAGGCATCGCCCAGCAGCACATCACCACGCGCCAATGTATCAAGTTGGCGGCGCAGCAGAGTCTGTTCATCGCTTCCCTTACCACGGCAAGCGCTAATCGCGGCGTTAAGCACAGCACCACTCCCCAGGCATATCAGTCCGACAATCCTGCACTGGGGGAATCCCAATCCAGGCTTCTGGCTACCAGGTTGTGGAAAAATCTCTTGATTGGCGGGGGTATCGGGCATGATGACGGTGGCTCCATCGACCAGCCGCACGGGACGCCCCCGCCAGTGCCAAGCCGCTGGCGCATGAGCTGTCAGCCTTGCCCAACGTGATTGGATAACGTGCTAACCATCGCTTTGGGTAGGCGCTGGCGAGCCTGGCAATAAGCACCCGTATGGGTGCTGCACGGGGCTATTCCCGAGACCACTCGCCTGATTGCGATGTCATTAACCACGCGTTGGCAGGAACGGTCTGCGTTCAGGGCTTGCGCCAAAAACATCGACAAGGTTTCTTTCGGGGAAAACAGGCGCTCTCGATGCGGGGGCGAGGCCAATTTCACGGCGTCAAATAACTTCGGCGCTGTCAATAGATTGAAAAAATCGTGCGCTTCAACGCTGGCCGCTTTCGCTGAAATGGATTGACATTGTCGGGTGATGGCTTTGTGAGTAGCATGCATTTGGGCTGATTCTTCGGGTGATGGGTCGGGTGTTTGGCGACTCCAACTTATCACACGTCGATTCGGCCCACTTTGCCTTTTATATCAGCTGCTTATTTCCTTAAGTAAGTGCCATTCTGGTCAGATACGAATGGCACTTGCTTAAGCCAAAGGCATTATAAAACTCGATGTTGTGACCCCATTTTTAGAGGAAGACGATGATGCGTAGGTGCGAATTCATTCGCACGGTCAAGGTAT
>JAVBXO010000145.1 GCA_030824535.1 Azonexus sp.
AGCATCAGGCCGGACGGGAAGAGGAACATGTTGACGATCGAGTGCTCGAAGCCCATGTAGAAGAAGAGCATGATCGGCATCCACATCGTCACGACCTTGCCGGTGACGTTGGTACACACCATGGCGCCGACGACACCGGTCGATACCATCCAGTTGCACAGCACGCCGCGAATGAACAGGGTCAGCATGCCGGCAGCGCCGTGCGCGGCATAGCCGACGGTACGACCTTCACCGATGCTGCCGATTTTCTGGGCCACAACATTGGGGGCCTCGGTAAAACCAAAGGTCCAGATGATCGCCATCATCACGGCAACTGTCAGCGCCCCGGCAAAATTGCCGATGAATACCAGCCCCCAGTTGCGCAGAATGCCGCCGACGGTCACGCCGGGACGCTTGTCGATCAACGCCAGCGGCGCCAGCGTGAAGACGCCGGTGAGCAGGTCGAAACCGAGCAGATAGAGGAGGATGAAGCCGACCGGAAAGAGCATCGCGCCAACCAGCGGCTGCCCGGTCTGGACACTGACGGTGATGGCAAAGGCCGCAGCCAGCGCGAGAATCGCCCCGGCCATGTAGGCACGGATCAGGGTATCGCGGTTGGACATGAAGACTTTCGATTCACCGGCATCGATCATCTTGGTAACGAATTCAACAGGCGCAAGATAGGCCATGGGTTTTCCTTATGGAACAGGGTTTGTTTTGCAATCTCCCGGAGCCGCACTCGCGACCGGGAAAACAGAGCCCCCGCCATTGGGGTTGGCCGGGCCGGCGGCACTGCCGGCCCCTTGCCTGGAGCGGCCGCTCAGACCGCCAGGAAAACCTGGCCGTCCTCGACCTTGACTTCAAAATTGCGGCACGAGCCGACATCCGGGGCCACGGCTTTGCCATCTTCCAGGCCGATATTCCAGCCATGCAGCGGGCAAGTCACCTTGCGGCCATGCACGATACCCTGCGACAGCGGCCCGCTCTTGTGCGGACACTTGTCATGCAGCGCGAAGACCTCGTCTTCGGCATTACGGAAAATGGCGATATCGCCACCCGTGGCACGCTGCACGACACGCGAACCAAGCTGCGGAATATCGTCCAGCGCGCAAATGAATTTGAAAGTACTCATGATAGTTGCCTAGTTGTTAGCTATTAGCTGTTAGCGATTCAAGTGGGCGGCTATCGCCGCCCTACTCGATCCTCGATCCTGAAAACTCGATCCTCCGATCAGGCTTCCAGCTTGATCGGAATGAACTGCTTGATCGCCTGTTCGTCGCGTGAGCTTTCCCACGGATCGCGGGCGTTTTTCAGCGAATCGAGCAGTCGACCGTAGTAGGCCTGGCGCCCTTCCTCGTCTTCGAGGATCTTGCCCTTGATGTAGTCGAGACCGACGCGTTCCATGTAGTGGCAGGTGCGCTCGAGATACCAGCCCTCTTCGCGGTAGAGCTGGAGGAAGGCGCCGGAGTATTCCATGACTTCCTCGTCGGTCTTGACCTTGCACAGGAACTGCGCGACTTCGGTCTTGATGCCGCCGTTGCCGCCGATGTACAGCTCATAGCCGGAATCAACGCCGATCACGCCGACGTCCTTGATGCCGGCTTCGGCACAGTTGCGCGGGCAACCGGAGACGGCCAGCTTGACCTTGTGCGGCGAGTACATGTCGAACAGCATCTTCTCGAGCTTGATACCCATGGACATGGCGAGCTGCGTGCCGAAACGGCAATGCTCGGCGCCGACACAGGTTTTGACGGTGCGGATCGACTTGCCGTAGGCGTGGCCGGAGACCATGCCGGCAGCGTTGAGGTCGGCCCAGATGCCAGGCAGGTCTTCCTTCTTGATACCGAGCAGGTCGATGCGCTGGCCACCGGTAACTTTCACCGTCGGCACGTTGTACTTTTCAGCCGCATCGGCGATGGCGCGCAATTCCTTGGGATTGGTCAGGCCGCCCCACATGCGCGGCACGACCGAATAAGTGCCGTCCTTCTGAATGTTGGCGTGGGCGCGCTCGTTGATGAAGCGCGACTGCGGATCGTCCTTGGCTTCGTGCGGGAAGCTCGAGATCAGGTAGTAATTGACCGCCGGGCGACACTTGTCGCAGCCGTTCGGGGTTTTCCATTCGAGGCCGGCGAAGACGGCTTCCTTGGAAATCAGGTGGCGGGCGACGATGGCTTCACGCACGGCCTTGTGCGAGTGATCGGTACAGGCGCACATCGGCTTGGTGTCGAGCGCCGCCGGGGTGTAGGCGCCGCCGATGGTCGAGGCCAGGATCTGTTCGACCAGACCGGCGCAGGAACCGCAGGACGACGCGGCCTTGGTGTGCTTCTTGACCTCGTCGAGGGTGAACAGTCCTTTGGCCTTGATCGCCTGGACGATGGTGCCCTTGCTCACGCCGTTGCAGCCGCAGACTTCAGCGCTATCGGCCATTTCGGCGGCCTTGCTGTTGCCGGCATGACCGACGTCACCGACCAGGTTCTGACCGAAAATCAGCGAATCGCGGATATCGTGGATGTCGCGCTTGTCCTTGAGCAACTGGAAGTACCACGGACCATCGGCGGTATCGCCGTACATCACGCCGCCGATCAACTTGTTGTCCTTGATCACCAGCTTCTTGTAGACCCCGCCGTAAGGGTCATTGAGGACGATTTCCTCGGTGCCCTCGCCGCCCATGTACTCACCGGCCGAAAACAGGTCAATGCCGGTGACTTTCAGCTTGGTTGACGTCACCGAGCCAGTGTAGCGGCCGATGCCGTAGCCAGCGAGATGGTTGGCGGCAACCTTGGCCTGCTCGAACAGCGGCGCGACCAGGCCATAGGCGATGCCCCGGTGGCTGACACACTCGCCGACGGCGTACACCTTCGGATCGTAGGTCTGCATGGTGTCGTTGACCACGATGCCGCGATTGCAGTAAATGCCGGATTTCTCGGCCAGCGCGTAATTCGGGCGGATGCCGGCGGCCATGACCACGAGGTCGGCCGGGATCTGCATGCCATCCTTGAAGCGCACGGCGGCGACGCGGCCGCTTTCCCCCTGAACGAGCATTTCGGTCTGCTTCTGCAGCAGGAACTTCAGCCCCTTGTCTTCCAGCGATTTCTGCAACATCTTGCCGGCGACTTCATCAAGCTGGCGCTCAAGCAGCCATGGACCGATGTGCACGACGGTTACGTCCATGCCGCGCAGCTTCAGGCCATTGGCCGCTTCGAGGCCGAGCAGACCGCCACCGATAACCACCGCATGCTTGTGCAGCCGAGCGGTTTCAATCATTTCGTCGGTGTCCTTGATGTCGCGGTAACCGATGACGCCGGGCAGATCATTGCCGGGAATCGGCAGCATGAAGGGCGTCGAACCGGTGGCGACGAGCAGGCGGTCGTAGGATTCTTCCGTGCCGTCATCGGCAATCACCTTGCGCTTGACGCGATCAATTTTGGTGATCTGCTTGCCGGTATGCAGGGTGATGCCGTTTTCCTTGTACCAGTCCAGTTCGTTGAGGACGATTTCCTGGATGGTCATTTCGCCGGCCAGCACCGGCGAGAGCAGGATACGGTTGTAGTTCGGATGGGGCTCGGCGCCGAAGATCGTGATGTCGTAATGATCCGGCTTGATTTTCAGCAGTTCTTCGATGGTCCGGACACCGGCCATGCCGTTGCCGATCAGAACGAGGCGTGGTTTGCTCATGTTGACTCCAAGGATGCGGCACCCGCAGGTGCAAATTTGGGATCAGCGCATGACCTCGTTGCCATCAAACCGCCCACGCTGGCGGCTGAATCGCTGTGATACCGTTTTATTGCAAGGCTTGTGCCAGGAATACAAGATATTGTTTTAAAGGCTATTTACCAATATTAAGCGCCACTAAACGCACCAAAACAGGGCAAGCCATCCATGTCGGTGCAGGCGATCTCTTAAACATCCAAAGGCAGCAGCGTGCTTCCTTCGCCGTGTTTGATCTGATATTCGACCAGATTGATGGCCCGCAGAACGTCTGTTTTACGCTGCGCCAGGATGTAGGCCTCGGCAATATTGAAAACCCGCCGCAGATGCTCGCGGTTTTCCGTTGAATCAGCCCCCTCCCTGGCCATCGCCAGGACGGTACGCTGCACCGACTCGTACAGCGCAATCGAGCGCTTGTCCTTGTACAAATAGGCCAGCGCAGTCGCCACGTTGAACACGCCAACGACTGAAATCAGGTAATAGGAATTAAGCGCCTCCTGCGAAATCAGCATCTCGAGATGCAAGCGCGGAGCGAGCATCAAATTGACGCTCTCGGCCGGGCTCAGGCGACTGGCAGCGGGGGTGACGATGCGCTGGACTCTGGTTTTATTGAATTTACTCATGGGTTTGACAGGAAATAAGGGGCAAACAGGCGACCGCCAGCCGGGCAAATCCACTCGGAAATTTGCCGACAGCAAAGACCGCACCAGGAAGTTATTTGCCTCAACAATGAGGCCTGACAGCGCAATGCCCATCCGGACAAGCCCGCAAGGCTGGCCGAGATGAGAGGAAGAATTCGGGGGGCGCAATGCGCGGCGACGTTGCCACGCGTTCAGTTCAACCGCGTTGTTGAACGTTTTTTACTACTCAAGCAACTTCAGTTGCCGCCAGTCAGCATGCCGCAGGCTTCGATGGCGACGATGGCTTTGGCCTGGTTGAAATCCTCGGCCTGACCGCTGGCGTAAAGACAGCAAGCCAGCTGGTTGGCGATCGGCAAGGGCAAGGGCACCTGCTTGTCGAGCACCCGCCTTATCCACTGTGCAGTCGTCGCCGCATCGGCGGCCTCGGGCAGATTGGGCAAGGCGCGCAGGCTTTCGCGCTCGGCGTCGAACAGCATGGTGCTGCTCCCGGCAAGAATATGTTCGATGCGCGGGCGGCGCTTGGGATTGGCGTAGGGTTCGCCTTCAGTACCGCGCAACAGCAAGGCCGACTCACTGCGCTCAAGCAGCAGACTGCGCATCAGATCGATGAAGTCAGGATGCGTCGCCGGCGCGACCAGCACACCTTCACCACGGAAGGGATCCAGCAGCTTGACCAGGCTGTGGGCACTGTTACGCACACCCAGCCGTGAGCGTAGCGAGAGCAGGCTGTGCAAACCGGGGTTTAATGCAGTCAAGGGCAAAAAAGCCAGGTTTTTCTCGTCCAGTTCGGTCTGCGCCTGTGCCACCGAAGCCTGCGGCATGATGCCCAATTCGCGAAAGATATGCCCCGTGGTGATTCGGCCATAGCCTTCGAGCAAACCATGCACCAGTACCGGCACGCCAAAACGCTGCAGCAACAGGGCCAGCAAGGGCGTCAGATTGGCTTCCTTGCGCGAGCCGTTATAGCTCGGCAAAACCACCGGCCGGGCGCGTGTCCCGCCAATATGCAAATACTGGGTGCGTTGATCAATGGCATCGAGAAAGCCCAGCATTTCGGCCAGCGACTCGCCCTTGACGCGCAAGGCCAGCAGGACAGCACCCAGTTCCAGATCGGGAACGCCACCATCGAGCATGGCAGCATAGAGTTGCTGCGCCTCATCCCGTTCGAGATCGCGTGAGCCCTGGGGGCCACGGCCGATCTCCCTGATGTAATGAGCAAAGGTCATGATCTCCTCCTGCGGTCTCAGGCCGCTTGACTATGTTGGCTGGCACATTCCGCCACCAGCTTCTTGATGTCCGGCAGACAACCACCGCAGAACGTGCCGCACTTGAGTTTTTCCTGCAGCATCGGCAAATCGGCACCTGCGACGACTTCCTGGCGAATTTGTTCATCGCTGACATCGGCGCATTTGCAAATGATCTTGCGCGGCGTCACGCTGACCGGTGGCTTTGCCGTTGGCGCCAGCGCAAAGCGGATCAGGCTGGCATCGAGTTCGTCTTCGGCCATGGCCTGCTTCAACCAGCCCTGCGCCAGCGCTTCACCGGCCAGACGCACGCCGAGCAGACGACCTTCGCGAGCGATGGCTTTCTTGGCAACCTGGCGTTTGGCGTCAAGATAGACAATCGCCCCTTCTTCAGCGTCAAGCCCGAACAGACGGTCGAGTTCAGCCAGTTCAGCGCCGGGAATGGCCTCGGTGCAAGCCGCACGCAAGACCACCAGCGGCGTCTTGCGACCATACAGGCCGACCGTGGCATAGGGGAAAGCAGCAACGCGACTGCGAGCCTGTTGCAACAAGGCCAGCGCCTCGTCCTGCGTCGCACAGCGGCGAAGGATCGCCAGCGGGTAGGGCAAGTCCAGACGCTCGATCTCGACTGCGGCATGCTTGAGTTCCGGCTGGCGCGAATAGGGATCAGTGGCATCGCAAGCCAGGGCATTGCTGCCCGGCGAATTCATGAACTGACTGCCCCAGTGCATCGGCATCCAGGCCCGGCCTTTTTTCAGACCGCTGCGCTCGATCACGCGTACACGCATAACCCCGCGCGTATTGCGCACTTCGGCCAGATCACCTGAACTCAAGCCACGATGCCGCATGTCGCAGGGGTGCATGCTCAGCAGCGGCTCGTCCTCGACATTGAACAGTCGCGGCACCGTACCGGTACGGCTCATACCATGCCACTGATCGCGCATGCGCCCGGACAACAGGCTGATCGGAAAATCTTCGTTGGGCGTGTCAGCAGTCAGCTTGTGCTCAACCAGCACAAACTTTGCTTTGCCATCAGCGGTCGGGAAAACGCCATCTTCGTACAGGCGCGTCTTGCCCGTGCTCGCCCCTTCCGGGAACGGCCACTGCTGCGGCCCCTGGCTTTCGAGCAAGGCATACGACAAACCGGTGATATCCAGATCGCGGCCACGGGTGCTTTCACGGTGCTCGTTGAAAATGGACTCGGCCGAGGTATAGGGGAAAAGCTTGTCGACGGCGGCATGATCGAGTTTCTGGCCAAGACGACGGGCAAAATCGACGACGATTTCCCAGTCATGGCGCGCTTCACCGGGGGCGTCGACCACCGGGAAAACCCGGGTAATACGCCGCTCGGAGTTGGTCACCGTGCCGTATTTCTCACCCCAGCCGCTGGCCGGCAACAACAAGTCGGCATAGTTGGCGGTATCGGTATTGCCATAGGCTTCCTGGAGCACGACGAATTCCGCCGCCGCCAGCGCTTCCCGGACCGCCGCCTGATTCGGCAGCGACTGCGCGGGATTGGTACAGGCAATCCAGACCGCCTTGACCTCGCCGGTTTTCAGGGCTTTAAACAGGTCGACCGCAGATTTGCCGGGATTGGCCGGAACAAAGGGCACGCCCCAGAATTTGGCGATCTCCGCACGATGCGCCGGATTGGCGAGATCGCGATGCGCCGACAGCAGGTTTGACAAGCCGCCGACTTCCCGGCCGCCCATGGCATTCGGCTGCCCCGTCAGCGAGAACGGCCCGGCGCCAGGCTTGCCGACTTGTCCGGTCGCCAGATGCAAATGGATCAAGGCCGCGTTGTTGTGTGTGCCATGCGCCGATTGATTGAGCCCTTGGCAATACAGCGACAAGGCGGCACCACTGCTGCCAAACCAGCGCGCCGCCTGCAACAGGTCGGCCGTGCTGATGCCGCAGATATTGGCGGCGATGGCCGGCGGATAGTTTTTAACCACCTCGCCCAGCGCTTCGAATCCGACGGTATGCGCGGCGATATAGTCGGGATCGATCATGCCTTCGTTGATCAGCACGTTCAGCATGCCGTTGAACAAGGCGATGTCGGTCCCCGGCTTGATCGCCAGATGCAGATCGGCGATTTCCGCGCTTTCCGAAAAACGAGGGTCAGCAACGACGATTTTCAGATCGGGATTGGCGGCCTTGGCATCCTCGATATAGCGAAACACAATCGGGTGCGCCACGGCCGGATTGGCGCCGGCAATGAAGATCATTTTTGCTTGCAGAATATCTTCGTAACTGCACGGCGGCGCATCCGCACCCAGCGTCTGCTTGTAGCCAGCGACGGCGGAAGACATGCACAGCCGGGAATTGGTGTCGACGTTGTTGGTGCCGATCAGTCCCTTGGCCAGTTTATTGAAGACGTAGTAATCCTCGGTCATCAGCTGACCGGAAATATAAAAGGCGACAGAATCCGGTCCATGCTCACGGATGATCGCGGCAAAACGTTCGGCAGCGCTATCCAGCGCCGCATCCCAGCTCACACGCTGCGTAGCCTGTCCGCGCTGCTCACGCAAGGCTGGATAGTGCAGGCGATAGGCCGGCGTTGCCGTCTGGTGCAGCGTCGCGCCTTTGGTACACAGGCGCCCATGATTGGCAGGGTGATCCGGGTCGCCGCGCACTCCGACAATCCTGCCCTCTTCTGCTTCAACCAGCAGGCCGCAGCCAACGCCGCAATAACAACAGGTAGATTTGACTTCAGTCTTCATGTTTTTCCTTTCGGCATAAGCAACGCAACAGCCATGCCAAGTAGAAAATCAGGGATCTGAACGTTAAAAAGGGAGACATTCCTTCGAATGTCTCCCTTTTTTGGTGCATCACCTTCCAGCCGTGTTCCTATTTGATGCGCTGGAGCTTGGGACGCCCCCCTTGCGGGCGTGGAGGTTCCGGCGGTGCTTCGTCCGGGCCATTTTCGACAACGCCAGCCTCGGGGCTAGCGTCGTCATAAGGCTGGGCCTCGCCATCGATCTCGAAAACCATACCCGCACCATTTTCCCGCGCATAAATGGCGGAAACGCGGTCTACGGGTACTGAAAGCTCGCGCGCAACCCCACCGAAGCGGGCCTGGAATTCGATGTATTCGTTACCGATCTGCAACTTGTTGGTTGCATCCGGACCGACGTTCAGAACGATCTGACCATCACGGACAAACTCGCGCGGCACGCGGGTACGCTCGTCAGTCTGGACCGAAAGATAGGGGGTAAAACCGTTGTCGCAGCACCATTCCCACAGTGCGCGCAACAGATAAGGCTTGGTGGATGGCAGTTCCATCGGCTTACTTGCGCATGGCCTTTTCAGACGGCGTCAGTGCATCAATGAAACCCTGACGGCTGAAAATGCGTTCGGCGTACTTCATCAACGGTGCAGCAGCCTTGCCGAGGTCAATGCCGTAATGGTCGAGACGCCAGAGCAAGGGTGCGATAGCGACATCAAGCATCGAGAAATCGTCACCCAGCATGAATTTCTGCTTGCTGAAAATGGGCACGATTTCCGTCAGGCGCGCCTTGATTTCCTGGCGGGCCTTGTCAGCCGTCTTGCCATTTTTTTCGATCACTTCCATGTGCGAAAAAATTTCACGCTCCATGCCCACCAGCAACTGGCGGGCGCGCGCGCGCATGATCGGATCTGCCGGCATCAATTGCGGATGCGGAAAACGTTCGTCAATATATTCATTGATGATGTTCGGCTCGAACAGGACCAGATCACGCTCGACCAGTACCGGCACACGATTGTGCGGATTGATGGCAGCCATTTCTTCCGGCTTGTTGAACATGTCGACGTCGATCACCTGAAAATCCATGCCCTTTTCGAACAGGACAATGCGGCAACGGTGACTGAAGGGACAGGTAGTCCCCGAGTAAAGATTCATCATTTGTGGTGACCCTCAAAATGCGATTCGGCATCGGGGGCTGGCCGAAGCCAAACCCGCGATGCCGTTAGCTGATCCAGCGAGGATCAGTGAATGTCTTTCCAGTATTCCTTCTTCAGGGCATAAGCAACCACGAAGAGGACTGCCAGGAAGGCCAATACGAAGAAGCCCAGGGTACGACGGAACTCCTGCTGCGGCTCGCCCATCCAGACCATGAAGCCGACCAGATCGGAAACCGCCTTGTCGAATTCGGCCGGAGCCATGGTTCCCGGAACAGCCAGTTCCAGTTTGTGGGTTTCATGGTTGCGCACCTGCTGACCTTGCAGGCCATACAGGATGTGCGGCATGCCGACGTTCTCGAAGATCACGTTGTTCCATCCGGTCGGACGGTTCGGGTCGCGATAGAAGGAACGCAGGTAGGTGTAGAGCCAGTCGGCCCCCGCTCCCGCATTGCCGGCTTCGCCACGGGCCCGGGCAATGATGGTGAGATCCGGAGGCGTCGCGCCAAACCACTGCTTCTGCTCATCCGCACGCGCTGCAACAGCCATCAGTCCACCGATCTTGTCGGAGGTGAACATCAGGTTGTCCTTGACCTGTTGCTCGGTCAGGCCGAGATCAACAAGATTCTTGTAGCGCATGTAGGAAGCGCCGTGGCAATTCAGGCAGTAATTGACGAACAGCTTGGCGCCATTCTGCAGGGCAGCCTTGTCGCTTACCGAACCCTGCCACTTGTCAAGATGGACATTGCCACCCGAAGCCAGCGCCAGCAGTGGTGCGAAGAGCAATGCGATCAGAAATTTTTTCATTTTATGCATCCTCTCACTTGAACGTCACACGGTCGGGAACCGGCTTGAACTTGTCCATGCGCGACCACCACGGCATGCCGAGGAAGAAGCCGAAATAGAACACGGTGCAAACCTGGGAAACAATCTGTCCCATCGGCGACGGCGACAAGGTACCGAGATAACCAAGGATCACGAAGCAGATCACGAAAATGCTCAGCATGGTCTTGTAGATCGGACCGCGGTAGCGGATCGACTTGACCGGGCTACGATCCAGCCAAGGCAGGCCGGCAAAAATCACCACCGAAGCCCCCATGGCAACCACACCCCAGAACTTGGCATCAAGACCGAAGAAATTCCAGACCATGGCGCGCAGGATCGAGTAATACGGCGTGAAGTACCAGACCGGTGCAATATGCGGCGGGGTTTTCAACGGATCAGCCGGATAGAAATTCGGCGTTTCGAGGAAGTAACCACCACCTTCCGGTGCAAAGAACATCACTGCGGAGAAGGCCATCAGGAAAACCACAACACCGACGATATCCTTGACCGTGTAGTACGGATGGAAAGGAATGCCGTCAAGCGGAATGCCATTTGCGTCCTTGAGCGCCTTGATTTCAACGCCATCCGGGTTGTTCGAGCCGGTTTCATGCAGCGCCAGAACGTGTGCAGCAACCAGACCCAGCAGAACCAGCGGGAAAGCGATGACGTGGAAGGAGAAGAAACGGTTCAGGGTGGCATCGCCAACGACGAAGTCGCCACGAATGAGGATCGAGAGATCGTTGCCAATGACCGGAATCGCACCGAACAGGTTAACAATCACCTGTGCGCCCCAGAAGGACATCTGGCCCCAGGGCAGCAGATAACCGAAGAAAGCTTCGCCCATCAGCACCAGGAAGATGCCGACACCAAACAGCCAGGTCAACTCACGGGGTTTGCGATAGGAACCGTAGAGCAGGCCTCGGAACATATGCAGGTAAACCACGATGAAGAAAGCCGAAGCGCCGGTAGAGTGCATATAGCGAATCAACCAGCCGCCGGGAACATCACGCATGATGTATTCGACGGAAGCAAAAGCAACGGGAACACCATTGGCGTTCAGTGCTGCATCCGGTTTGTAATGCATGACCAGGAAGATGCCGGTAACGATCTGGATAACCAGAACCAGCAGCGCCAGGGAGCCAAAGAAATACCAGAAATTGAAATTCTTCGGAGCGTAATACTCGGAAAGATGACCTTTCCACATCGAGGTCGCCGGGAAACGGGCATCAACCCACTCCAGGACGTTGCCACCAATGGAACCGTCGGACTTGTACTTTTCGTAAGTGCCACCAGCCATTTTATGCCCCCTTCTTGTCTTCGCCGATCATGATCCGCGTATCGGCGAGATACACGTGCGGCGGAACTTCGAGATTGGTCGGCGCCGGCTTGGCCTTGTAGACGCGCCCGGCAAAGTCGAACGTGGAACCGTGGCAGGGGCACAGGAAGCCACCAAGCCAGTCGGCGCCCATACCTTCTTCTGCCCCCTTCTTGAACTTTTGCGACGGCGAACAGCCCAAGTGCGTACAAATCCCGACCACAACCATGATTTCCGGCTTGATTGAGCGTGTATCGTTTTTGGCGTATGCCGGCTGCTGCTCCCTGTCCGACTTCGGGTCAGCCACGGCATCTGCGAGTTTCGGCAGAGTTTCCAGCATGTCCTTGGTGCGGTTGATGATCCACACCGGCTTGCCGCGCCACTCAACAGTCATCATCTGACCGGGTTCGAGCTTGCTGATATCGACTTCAACCGGAGCGCCTGCCGCTTTGGCACGCTCGGATGGAAGCAAGCTGGATACGAACGGAACAAGCGCGGCAACCGCACCTGCCCCGCCCACGGCTGCGGTCGCGACGATCAAACGCCGCCTGCCGCAGTCCATTTTTCCTTGATTGCTCATAACGCTGACCCCTAAAGGAATTGGATGGGACAAAAAAACAAAACGCTAGATTATACGTTAACCGCACCTGCTAAAAAAGCCGGTTTTACGGGTTACAACTCTTTCTTTCGCGCAGCGCCTGAGCCAATGTCCCGCTATCGACATATTCCAGTTCGCCGCCAACAGGCACGCCACGAGCTATTCTGGTGACGTTAATCCCTCTGGGTTTGAGCATGGCAGTGATGTAATGAGCGGTAGCCTCCCCCTCATTGGTATAGTTGGTTGCCAGCACAACCTCTTTCACCACGCCATCCGTTGCCCGCGCCAATAAGCGCTCCAGCCCCAAGTCTTTAGGCCCCACACCATCCAGCGGCGATATTCGCCCCATCAGAACGTAGTAAAGCCCCCGGAAAGCCTGAGTCTGCTCCAGCATGTTCATATCGACAGGTGTTTCCACCACGCACAGCAAGCTGTTGTCGCGTTTGGGAGAAGCGCAACGTTCGCACACTTCAGACTCACTGAAGTTATTACAGGACTTGCAATGACGCACTGTTTCCAGCGCATGCAATATCGACGAAGCAAGATGCCTGGCCACAGCCCGATCTCGCTGCATCAGATGATAAGCCAGGCGCTGCGCAGATTTTGGACCGATGCCCGGCAAGCCGCGCAAGGCATCAACCAGCAAGTCAATCCCGGAAGGATTCACTTAAAAAGGCAGCTTAAAACCGGGCGGCAAATTCAGACCGGCAGTAAATCCGGCCATCTTTTCCTTGGAAAGTGCTTCACCGCGACGAATGGCATCATTGGTAGCGGCCGCCAGCAAATCCTCAAGCATCTCCCGATCATCCATTGCCGCAGGATCTATCGTTACCCGGCGAACTTCATGACCGCAGGTCATCAGCACTTTGACCATGCCCGCGCCAGACTGCCCCTCGACCTCGATGGAAGCCAGTTGATCCTGAGCCTTTTTCATATTTTCCTGCATTGCCTGCGCCTGTTTCATCAGGCCACCCAAACCACCCTTAAGCATCAGCTTCTCCGCTAGATAATTGATTTAATAGAATTTTTAATTACCGAGGCATCCAGCAGCACTACCGCCTCCCGTACAAAAGCATCCTGACTAATTGATTCTGCTGCCAGATCGGCCAACTCCTGACGCTGCCGCCCCGATGCCAAAGCAGGCGTTTCGGTATCACAGGCACCCAGTTCGATCTTCAACTGCAGGCTACGACCGAAATATTCGCCCAGAGCAGCCTGCAGCTTGTCTACGGAGGGTTTCATTTGCAAATGCGCAAATGCCGGAGCCAGACGCAACAAACAGGTACTTTGATCGACGACGCGCAATTCGCAGTTCTGCGCCAACTCCTTAGGCAAGCCAGAAAGTGCAAGACCAGCAACAATCTGATGCCACTCGTCCGTATCACCCCCCACAGGAGCAGGAGCAGGAGCAGGAGCAGGAGCAAAGGATGGTGAGTCGGATCTACCCTTTGGCAACTCCGGCGCAGATCTTTGTGGCACAACCTCAGGAGTCGCGAAAGCCCGCTGGCGCCCTTTCGCTCCTGCAGCAATCCCTTCGACCACCTCACCAAGCAAGCTCGGACGAAAAGCGTGAAGACGCAGCAAGGTCATCACAAAGCCCGAGTATTCATCAGGCGCACTTGCCAACTCATGACGACCAACATTGGCAATCTGATACGCCAACTGTACGAATTCCGGAGGGAAAGCACGCGCCAGCGCGAGCAATCTTTCTCTGTCCGGATCATCATCCTCAAGCGTCGCCGGTGCCAATTGCACAATTTGTATGCGCGTCAGAATCGCTGCCAGCTCCTGCAAGGCAGCAGCGAACGAAATACTGCGGAGAGCCAGATCAGCGGCACGCTGCACCACAGCTGCCGCATCCCCTTTGACCAGGAGCTCCAGTATTTCATAGAGATAATCCAGGTCCACGGTGCCAAGCATTGCTCGCACCATACGCTCCTCGACCTTGCCTGCGCCATGAGCGATCGCCTGATCGAGCAGCGACAGTGCGTCACGCATGCTTCCAGCAGCCGAGCGCGCGATCAAACCCAGCGCTGCTGACTCGCAGACAACGTCTTCTACTCGAAGGATATGCGCCAAATGGTCCGTAATGGCAGCCACCGACATCTGCTTAAGATTGAACTGCAAGCAGCGCGACAGAACCGTTACTGGTATTTTCTGGGGGTCAGTTGTTGCAAGGATAAATTTGACATGATCCGGCGGCTCTTCCAGGGTTTTCAACATGGCGTTGAAAGCCGAATTGGAAAGCATATGCACTTCGTCGATCACATAAACCTTGTACCGCCCTCGCGTCGGGGCGTATACCGCATTTTCCAGCAGCTGCCGCATCTCGTCTACGCGGGTATTTGTTGCAGCATCCACCTCCAGCAAATCGACGAACCGACCGCTGTCAATTTCCTGACAACTGCTGCACATACCGCAAGGCGTGGAAGTAATCCCGACTTCACAGTTTAAGGACTTGGCAAGAATACGAGCCAGTGTCGTCTTGCCTACACCTCGGGTGCCCGTAAAAAGATAGGCATGGTGCAGGCGGCGCTCTGAAAGAGCATGCGTCAATGCACGTACAACATGCTCTTGACCGACTAGAGTCGAAAAATTGCGGGGGCGCCATTTGCGCGCAAGAACCTGGTAACTCATGCGCTTTTACACCAAGCAGAAAATGAAAGTGGCGAGCCTAACCCCCGGCACTTGCAGTGTATGGCTGTGGCTGCTTCCTTCCGGACCTGACCAGATTGACCACCCTGCAATGCGGGGAGACCCGCCGGGCGCTATTCTAACACAGGGAACGAAGGTCATTTTTGCGAATCAAGGTTAATTTTATTCTCTGAGATTTCCAGGAATCCCAAAGCAAAAACCCCCTACCGGAGATCCGGAGGGGGTTTTATGTGGGGAGCCTGGCGGTGACCTACTTTCGCGAGCGAATGCTCACTATCATTGGCGCTCATCTGTTTCACGGTCCTGTTCGGGAAGGGAAGGGGTGGGTCCAGAAGGCTATGTCCGCCAAGC
>JAVBXO010000401.1 GCA_030824535.1 Azonexus sp.
GCTGAGCAGATAAATGGCGAGAAACCAGACGGTGAGCGCCAGTTTGCTGCTTTGCATGACCGTGCCTGCGATCAGCGATGTCTGATGCCGACAGTCCTGGCACTGAAACAGGAAATGGCTTCGCACCCGAACTCGGCTATATCTCTCCCCCCTTCACAGCGAGGGCAATGGAATCCATTGGGCCACAAGGGCATGCTCAAGGGCTTCCGCGCACTGAGCTTCTGTAGCGTAACGTGCCAAAAAATCAGGCAACGATAGCCCGTGTTGAAATTGGATCTTGTTCATGGACAGGGCTTCATCCTCAGAAAAACACCGAACACCATTTCAATCTAGACCCAAAAACCCCTTCCCGCTCTACTCAGCTGAGGTTCATTGCTAATCAGGAAAGCCATTTTGACATCCGCGCAATCCAGACCTCCTGGGCCAAGCTCGATGCAATTGCTCATATTCGGCCAATTCATGATGAAGCTGGCTATGACCGCATGGTTGCCCTCATGAACGAACTGCTCGACGTGCTTGGCGACGATGAGGGAACACCAATTGGCTGGTCTGCTGGAGATTGTCGGTAACCTGGTTTCCAACTACGAGCGCGAACACTTCAACATCGAAGCTTCTGAACCGAGGGACGCTCTACGCTTCCTGATCGAAGCAAAGGGACTGAGACAGGAAGATCTGTCAGATATCGTCGCCCAAGGCAATCTGTCGAACATCCTCGCCGGTCGCCGCAAAATATCTGCAACGCTGGCCAGAAAGCTTGGCGAATTCTTTGGCGTCAACCCTGCGCTGTTCATTCCAAAGGCTTAGCGATCTCCGCCATCCCTGCCAGACCCACTTCGGCGGGTTTTTATTTTTCAAGCACAGGGTTGAACGTAATCTGCAGGTCTTGAGCTGCGAGAACTAAGCAAGTGCCGGATTGGCCCCCGTCACTACCTTGCGGGGATACTTTGTGATACGAAACGCAAGTTGTACACATATCATGTGTTATCAAAATCAGCTTTTAGCGACATGTTGATTTGGCGTGTCGTCGACGGCGACATGTTGATTTGGCGTGTCGTCGACGGCGACATGATTTCACTACATGTCGCAGTTCTTGAAAAATATCGACACGTTTTATTGACCCGTCGTCGGCAAGGACATATCCTCCGAACCTGTCGAAAAAATACGATTCAGACACCATGACCTTCTTAGGCTGGCAGCCAGACCGCCCCTACAACGATCTCCCACTGCTACCGCCAACTCAGGAAATGGAAACCCGGGCGGTCCTTAAGCGCTGTATCACCGCCCGTGCTGCGCTGGCCGAACTCAAGCAGGCTGCCGAGCTGATCCCGAATCAGGACATGCTCATCAACACCATCCCACTGCTTGAAGCCAGAGACAGTTCGGAAATCGAAAACATCGTCACCAGCACCGACAAGCTTTTCCAGTTTTCCCAAAGCGACAGCTTGGCTGATCACGCTACCAAAGAAGCCCTGCGCTACCGCACTGCGCTTTACCGGGGTTTCCGCTCGCTCACCGAGCGCCCACTGTGCACCGCGACGGCTGTCGAAGTCTGCCGGATGACCAAAGGCGTGGATATTGATATTCGTCGTAGCCCCGGCACCCGGCTGGCGAATGACCGTAGCGGCGAAACCATCTACACCCCGCCGGAAGGCGAAGCTCGTCTACGCGAATTGCTCGCCAACTGGGAAAAGTTTCTACACGGAGAGGAAGACATCGACCCGCTGATCCGCATGGCCGTTGCCCATTACCAATTCGAGGCCATTCACCCCTTCAGCGATGGCAACGGCCGCACCGGGCGCGTCATCAACATCCTTTACCTAATCCAGCAAGGCCTGCTCGGCCTACCCATTCTTTATCTGAGCCGTTACATCATCGCCAACAAGGCCGACTACTATCGCTTGCTGCTTGATGTGACCCGACAGGGTGCATGGGAAGCATGGATACTTTTCATGCTGCAAGCCGTGGAAGAAACCGCGCAATGGACCACCGCCAAAATTGCCGCAATCCGCCATCTCGTTGAGCACACCGCCCGCCACATCCGGGAAAAACAACCCAAGATATATTGCCGCGAATTGGTCGATGTCATCTTTGAGCAACCTTATTGCCGCATTGCCAATTTGGTCGATAAAAACATCGCCCAACGCCAAGCAGCCTCGCGCTATCTCAAGGATTTGGTAAGCATTGGCGTACTTCAGGAAATTCAGGTCGGCAAAGAAAAACTGTTCATTCACCCGAAACTGATGCTGCTTCTGACCCGCGACAGCAATCAGATTCTCGGCTATTGCTGAATAAAGGCAATCACTAGTGAGTATTTCATTTGATGCTCGAGAATAAATAGATTTTCCAGCTCTTTTCCAGAACTTCCCTCTTTGGATTTGAGCACAAGCTTAGCCCCGATATCTCTGCAGTTAAACTTCAGCGTTTTATTTCAAAAACCCAATAATTCATTTGGCATCCAAGATCTATCCGGTACGCCAAGTAACATGTCTTACGACAAAAAATATGGCAAACCGCGAACCAATTCCCGTCATCGACCTTTTTGCAGGCCCTGGAGGTCTAGGTGAGGGTTTTTCCTCGCTAATGAATCCGGACGGCACCAAAAAATTCAGTCTCCGCGTGTCAATCGAAAAGGATTTTCACGCCCACCAAACGCTCTCATTACGCGCTTTATTCAGGCATTTCACCAAAGGTAAAGCTCCAGACTGCTACTACGACTACGTAAGAGACAAAATATCTCGTGCCGACTTGTTCGCCCATCCGGAAGCTCGGGAAGCGGGCGAAGCGGCATTGCAAGAGGCTCGCCTAGCTGAACTTGGAAAGACCCCACACGAGGAAATCGACACATGGATCGCCGACGCGCTAGGCTGCGAGACAAACTGGGTTCTCATCGGCGGCCCCCCCTGCCAAGCCTATTCACTTGCAGGTCGTTCGAGGCGCACGAAAGAAGATCAAGAGACGTTCGAAAGCGACGAGAAGCACTTTCTTTACATGGAGTATCTGCGGATTATTCGCAGATTCAAACCCGCCGTCTTTGTCATGGAAAACGTCAAAGGAATGCTCTCGTCCACGCACGGTGGGTCGGGTATTTTCGAGCGCATCATGGCCGACCTTTCCTCCCCCGGTGACGGCCTGAACTACGACATCCGCTCGTTTGTCGTTCCTAGAGAGACAGAGAGCTTGTCGCCGATGGATTTTGTTGTCGAGTCAGAAAAGTTCGGAATCCCTCAATGCCGCCACAGGGTCATCCTGTTCGGCGTCCGCTCTGACATCGCAGCCAGTACCCAAGAGCTTTCAGTCCATCCCGAGCGCTTCACGATTCCTGTCACCCCCGTTCCCGTCTCAGTATCCGAAGCCCTTTCCGGGCTGCCGAAGCTGAGAAGCTGCCTTTCCAGGAAATCGCCCGAACCTGATTCCCATGAGGCATGGCTGCGTGTTCTACGCGGCACGAAGGTGGCCCTTGGAGCTTGGCACGGCCTGGAGTCCGAAAATTTCTCGGCAAACCTCGGAATGGCCTTAGACGAGTCTGCATCCATCTGTTCTCCGGGAAGCCATTTCATTCCTTGGAAATCCGTTCCAACCTCGATGGGGGGACGCCTTCACGGATGGTATTTCGATGAGAAACTCGGCGGCGATGTACAGCATGACACGCGCAGCCACATGCCATCCGATCTGCACAGATACCTGTTCGCCTCGTGTTACGCGAAAACTTTTGGCTTTTCACCCAAAGTTACGCAGTTTCCCAAGAGCCTGCTTCCGAATCATGAGAATGCGTCTGGCGACGACCCTCCATTCGCCGACCGCTTCCGCGTCCAGTTGGCTAGTCATCCATCGTCCACCGTGGTCGCACACATAGCCAAGGACGGACATTATTTCATTCACCCCGACCCAGCCCAGTGCCGGAGCCTTACCGTGCGAGAGGTTGCCCGTCTCCAAACCTTCTCGGACAACTACTTTTTTGAGGGGAACCGAACACAGCAATATACGCAGGTCGGCAATGCTGTCCCCCCCCTCCTGGCAAAAAAGATAGCAATCGTTGTCGCTGACTTCATGAGGGTTTCGAGCCGCCAGACAGCTCGCCCCTAGCCTCTTCTCCACCTATCCACAATGTAAGGGCAGAGCGCAGCGCGCTCTCAGCCACTTTTTCCCGCGTTGCGCACTCCCAGACAACGAGAACACGCCAACCGAGGCCAACAAGAGCATCGATGTTCTCCTTGTCCCGCTCAACGTTGCGACCGAGCTTTTCTTTCCAGAAATCCTGTCGGCTGGATGGCAGCTTTGCGTTTTTACATCCTGCGTGCATGTGCCAGAAACAGCCATGAACGAAAATCACCACCCGCCTTCCGGCCAGAACGACATCAGGAACACCAGGCAGACCCCGTCGGTGGAGACGGAACCTGAACCCTGCCGCGAACAGAGCCTTGCGGACGATCAGCTCGGGTTTCGTGTCCTTGCCGCGAATGCCCGACATCATTCTGCTGCGAGTTTCGCGGCTCACAACGTCGGACATGCAGTTAGCCTCAGGAAGCCAGCCTGAGCTCAGGAATGCCTAGCACAGGGTCAGAATACTTGCGCCCGAGTACGGCCTCCCTACACTCGGGCTTCTTCGCCCATTCCGAAATCATCCTTCCTCCCGTCGTCTGGTGCAGAGCTTCGTTAACCTCCTTGGCCCAGACTGCGATCTGCGCAAGCAGCTCGGGAGAAATACCCTGACGCTCCCATACGCGTCCAAGATCGAACCTATCGCCAAACTTAACGGCAATCATCGACACCGTGTAAGCGGCTACATTGGCCTGGAACGCTTGAAAAGTCTGCCGTGCAAATTTCTGGACGGATTTGAACAGAATCCCCTTTGCAACCATCGATTTGAAGTCTTGGACATCCGGAAGAGGAGGCGGAAGCTCTCCGTCGCCCGGGGTCATGGTTGACATGAACCGGTCAAAGCACTTCTGCGAGCCGAGACTCACGACTTCGGGCAAACCATCCCATGCGATGACGTATTTGGCCAAGTCTGTCTTGGTAAGTTTGCGGGAGGGCGGAATGGCATCCTTGAGAGCCTTGAGCTTGGCCTGAGTGGTCCCTTGCCTCGCCAACAGCGTGTTGTAGCTTCCCGTTGCCCGTTCATAGAACCAGCGCCCGATACCGTCAGGACAGACAACACCGTCGGCCAGACGCTCAATCTCGACGTGGAACGGCTTGTTGGCGGAAAGATCTGATTGTTTTACGGAGTTCTGGCTGTTCGCATATCGCGAAATATCGGAAATCAGAGCCTCCTCGCGCGCAGGGTCATTTTCCTTGAGGATAATGACCTTCGCTGGTACACGGACCCGGGACAGATCGGTTTCAGAGAAGCGTTTCTTGGCGAAGTATATTGACGCTGTGGTCTGCCCCCCGTTTACGATTTGCATCCCTTTCAGCCACAGGATGCCGGGAGAACCGTCGGCGAGGTGAGCCGTACGAGCCTCGTCGGCAACAAGAACCAGACCGTTGTTGTAGGCCATGAAGAGTTCGGGAGAGGATTTCAGCGTTGCCTGGATTCCTGCGTTCACGCCCTTGCCCTTTACGGATAGGAAGGAGCGGACGTTCGCTTCGAGCAAACGCTGGCCGTATTTTTCGTACATGAACCGCAAAGCCTCCCCAGGAATCGCAGTGAGCGCGTAGTCGTATTCTCCTTCGCCACCAGGAATGTAGACGCACGGCAAGGCAGAACCAGAAACTTCCGAGAAATCGACAACCAGCTCGTCACGCGGCTTGCCTTCCGATGTGTGCCTATGCAAACGCTCGATGTCCATAACTTCGAGCTTTACCGTCTTTCCCGAAATATCCCTGGTTTTGAAGTTCTTCGCTTTGGCAATCCTGTCCGTAATTACATAGATCCGAATCTGCTCCAAGCCGTTGTAGATGGCATTGATATTCAGGGCAAGCGAATGCACGTCACTGGAAGGATCCAGTTTTGGAGCCATTTTTCCCTCAGCACAGAGCGTCAAGAAACGCAGGCACTGCTCCACCGCCATCCTTGTCTCTGCATCGGGCACGGGAACAAGGTCATCTGTTCCAGCATAAAGGCTGACGAACAGGTCGAGTTGATCTGCATCCTCGGACATCGCATAACCACTAAGCCTGAAAATCGCATTCCCGATCTTCCCCTGGAAATGGCAAACCTCAACGGGCTCAAAGGTCATACCGGCTTCCGCCATGTGCTGCATGACCACTTCAGAGAAAACCATCTCCGCGAACGGCGCCCCACCATTTAACTGCTCCCTGACCTGAGCCTGCGTCTCGCGCAGGAAATCCAGCAACTCAACACTCATGCGACACCAAGCCTTTCGATAACCTCACTGACAGTGACGCCCTCTCTGGGCAGTCTGTCCAAATCCAGTTCGTATTTAACTCTACGTATGGCGGCGGCGACGTTTCCCGGAATGAAGCGGGGAAAATCCCCGTCCACTTCCAGAATCTTCATCGAATCCATGGAAAACCTTCTCGTATACCTTCCGTAGTGGGCAGGCGGAAAACCTGCCGCCACCAGCCTGTCCACGAAATCCGCTGCGGCCCCCGGTGTAGCGGTCAGTTTTTCGGATAAATCACGGGCCATGTCTCCGAGAGTACGACCCTCCCCGCCCTGCACAAAGCGCACACCGGCAATAAACAAAGGGGACCTAAACGAGTCGTCAAGCTGTTCAAGCGATCCGATTTTGGCCGGAAACCCGTTGCTGGAGAGCGTCGACTTAACCTCAACCGAGCCACTCCCGATTTCGAAATCCTGAATCCCACCTGTGGGGCCGAGCCAAGACTCCACAACAGAGCAGACGCTCATTCCTGCATCCAAGAGCATGTCGAGGAATGCCAACTCCCCCGCCAATCCAACCTCGGCTTCCGGGGAAAGCCCACGCGGAGTTCGCCTCATGAACTCCTGCCAAGCCCTTATACGGGAGAGCATCGCCCTCAGCACCGATTCCTCACCTGAAGCAGCGACGGCATCCATCACCCCCACAACATCGCAAACCATTTCGGCAAACATTTCCTCGCCACCGGAATCCTTCCTGGTCAGCGCAATCCAGGTCCTTCCGTCACCATGAGGGTCTTCTCGGGCCACCTCGAACCCCACCCCTTCGGGAAGGGACTCCTTGGGAGGAGCCTTGGCGGAGTGGAACCCCGCCAGCATCGCCTCTTCGTTACCAGGAAACCGTCTAGCCGCCATAATCGTGCACAGGCCGGCCGGCGACACCGAAATGCATCGCCATCCATCGCATCCACCATTACCCGACAGCGCCTGCCAAGCCATGGCAAACTCCTCAATCGGCCGCGCCATACTCACCCTCCCATTCCTTCCACAACAGGTGGTCCACCTTGTAGTCGACCTTCACTCCCGAATCGCTGGCGGGAAAACTCACTGCAATACCCATGATTGGTTCGTTCCACCCGTGAATCACCTGTTTTCCTTCTACTACAGGTGACAGCGGATACAACAGGAGAAGCCCCTTGCGCGAGGGGGCTGGCCCTCCCGGGAATCCCTTACCGCGTTGTTCGCGTATCTTGCGCCCGCTCGGCCTGACCGGTTTTTCGAGCCTGTTTCTGGCGGCATCGGGCTTCCACTCAGCCTGCGTCGCGGCAATAGCTGCAAGCCACTCTGCCTCGTCCATATCGATGGCCTCATCCACAGGGTCTGTCAGAACGCCAATCGTGTAACGACTGCCCACCCCGGTGTCTCCGCGAGAAGGGAAGGAATCGACAGAAACGAAGGGCGAGAACTCGTATGCGGAAGCCCCTTTGCGGCCTTCCGCCACCAGCGCGACAGTCCATTTCTTCAACTCACCCGCGGCGTTCATCTGATCGACGAACTCGGCCATGACTGAGGTATTCGCCCTGTCTGCTCCAGTCGGAGTCCTGTATATCCTCAGGAAATCGAGAACCTGCTCCGCATCGACTTCATCCCAAAGAACCGAGCGCTTCCAGGAGTCTTCCGTCCCTCCCCTCTTCCTGACGGGGCCTCGGACATGAGGTTCGCCGACTGCGGCAAGCAACGCCTTCGTCGCATCCATGTTCGCCTTCTGGCTGGGCACATCGCCGAGGAACGAAATAGTCTGTGACATGCTTCCGCTGTACGAAAGCGACAGCGTCTTGGCAGCTCTCATTTTCAGCGGGGAAGTCACAAGCAGGACGGGATGAGACTCCACTTTCAAACCGTACTCCCAAGGTGTCGCCCCTGCTGCGGCCATCTGATCGAACTCTTCACGCAGCTCTTCCGATGCGTCGGCGATGTGTCCGAACCATTTCACAAGCTCCGCCGTGGTGTAGAGGCGGCAAAGATCAAGATATCCCGGACGGTATCCGAACCAGCGACCCATCTGCATCAGGGTGTCGTACATCTTGGTCGTACGCACGAAATAGCTCACGCAGAGCCCCTCAAGGGTCAGGCCCCGGGCTAGCTTATCGCCGCCGACGGCAATGACCTTCAACCCCTTCTCGGCGTGCTCCACGTAGTCTAGGGCATCCTTGGCGTTGCCGTTTACCGTCTTTACGATAATGTCTGAGACGACAGTCGGCAGAACTGCCTCGATTTCCTCCCAAGACGGAATCTTCTGCTCCTCAAATGCTTCTGGCGCCTTTTCGGCAATCTTCTCCGAAGTTGGAACGAAGTCCTCCCTCCATAGATTGTGAAGGCGAGCTGTCAACTCTTCATGATCAACCTTTCTGCTCAGCCGCCGCCGCATTTGAGCCATTTCCTCTTCAACCTGGAACATTACGGCATCCTGAACGTCAGTGAAGCGAGTAACGTGCACCAGCATCGATGAATGCGCGTTGCCCTGCCCCCTGCAAACCCGGGCCGCGCAGGCCAGAACGAACGAACCAATCGCTTTACGCAGGGATGGAGGGAGCACTGACATCCCGCCGTACAGCGGCTCATGGGTCTTGTTGTGCTTCGGCGGCATCCAGCCAGTTTCACCATCGGCTGAGACGTGATCCTTGATATCCCTAGAGAGAGGCAAGCCTCCTGTCCGCCCATCCGGCCCACGCAAGCCAAAAACCCGCGCCGGACCGACATAGTTCGACGGGGCCGATATGTTCTTGATGAAGGACTGCGGGAATAGATCCGACCCCTCCAAGCGGGTTTCGCCGCCACGATGGATGAAGATGTTGGCAAAGGGCGTAGCTGTGTATCCCACGTATGCCGACTTCGAGAACGAGTGGAGAATCTGCCGAATCAAGCTGTTGATTGCCTTGGGCTGGTGGTTCTCGTCGGGAACGCCCTCGGCATCGAAAACCTGCTCACCTGTGTCTACAGATGCATGGTCGGCCTCGTCGTCGATCACGAGAAGTGGAAGTTTGGTTACCACCTTGCGACCAGTCTCCGGATCGGTCGCATCAGCAACGTGCGGGCTGCGAATCCATTTCAGGAGCTTGGTCAGAACCGACTTGTTCTTCTTCACCACGAACAGCCAAGGGCGCTCTTCGGGCGAAATCGAGAAATGCCGAGCCACCGAGGCATTGAAATCGCCCTTGTCTGCTCGGGTAGTCGCACAGTGGGGATGGATGCTCGGGTCGCTGTCTTCCCAGAAGACGCCGATAGGGTTCCCCGGCTCGCGGTTCGGCGAAGTCTCGTAACCGAGAAACGCCTCTTCCAGGCGAATCTGCGTCTGCGAGCGGAGATTGTTGTGCATCCCTGCCAGAACGATGATGATTTTGTAGCGCGCATCTGCTGCCTTGCAAATCAAAGCGGAATAGCTGCTAGTTTTTCCGGATTGGACGTGCCCGACGACCAGCCCACGTCTGTCCCAGCTTCCAAGCCGCAAGGGGTCTTCGAGGAGCTCAAGGATTCCGTCCGTGGAACGGTCGAGCGCATCGACGACCTCGATGGAAAGGCGGCGCTCCAAGTAGCGCTGCAAGCGCCCCCAGTATCTCCAATCCTTCTTGCGCTGAGCATCCAACCAATCAACATGGTCAAAGGTATTTTTAAGCGTAGATTCCTTGCCGACCCAATGACTGAATCTACGGACAAGTTCATCTATCGCTGCTTGGCGATCGAAAACCGCGTCCAAATCCATCGCGGCAGCCATGTCGAGTTTCTGCGCAATCAGCAATGGCGTGATTTCTTTGCCCTTGTCGCGCTCTTTCCTTAGCAGGATTTGGGCAATCGAAACTATGCTTTCCGTTGAATCGGCGACTGTTTGTTCCATTTAATGCTCCGTTTACATCCTGTCTATTCTCAGTCACTAGGCAGAGCTGCAACCAAGGAGGGATATTTCTGAAACGGCTCCGTCGTCGCCAGCGTCTTCTTGGCCATTGCCCGGGACATGCAGCGACGCTCTATCATGTCCTCGAAGAGCGTCTGCAATATCTCGACGACCTCTGACGGGGGCTCGCCCTCGAAACCGGTCATCGGGGTTTCGCGGTTCTCCGCCGTATCCAGCCAGATGCGTTGAACGGGGACGGTTTCCTCAACGACGCGCAACATCGCTTTCACCAAGGGAAGAAGGGGACCTGCCGATTCGAAAACGGCAGCGACTGCAGGATGCGAGATATCCACCTTGTAGCGCATTCCATCCTTGAAACGCTCCACCGTCCAAGCCTGTTCTATTGGCACCCCGCCAGCTCCCGGAGTCGGAGATCCCCGATAGGCAAACACCCTTCGGGCTCTATTGCGGGTATCCTCGGCAAGCGTAGTCAGCCATTGACGGAGGTACACCGGGATCCTGGCTGTCGCCTTCCTGATGTCGATTTTCCAATCCGCGTCGGCAGTGTTCGGAATATCCAGCCTGATTCGCGCCAGTTTCTGCGCCTCCTCGCGGTTCCAAGCCCTTCCGTGCCCAAGACCGAGCCATCCCCCGGCCAGCAGCAGCCTGCCGTTACGGTAAACATAGAAGCCCTGCTGAGAGTTCCAACCGTCCGGCCCCGCCGCCTGATCACAGACTGCAGTTGTCAGCATGTCCTTGTGCGGCAGTACGTGGCACTCAACCTCCACCATACCTGCCGGTGTCCATTTTCGCTCTATGGGCGAATTCCACGGCTTGGCGGGATGTCCCGTCAGGAACGGGTCCCATGGCTCGACAGCCTGTCCGTTGATAAGGAGCCGTAAAACCGGCCTTGGGCCTTCCAGAAGCCGGTGAAATATCATCGCGAGATGCGTCTCGACTCGATCCATCAGCTTCAGGAAATAGTCCGCGTTGTAACCTTCAGTAACTATGCGATCCAGCTTTTCCCATAGAACCAGAGTCCCTGACGGAAACCCCGCTAAAGGATCAAGTCGCTCCTGTGAATCTTCTGCCGCGCCTTCGATGAGGGCCCAGGCACCATCATCGCGTGCCGCAATCTCATCCAGATCCCAGCGTAGGCAACTTTCGGAGCAGCCCTCCCTTTTTGAACCGACCGTCAGGCTTCGGCATTGCGAAAAGGAAGCTGTTTTGAGCCCCATGCCAAACCTTCCCAGATCGTCGCCGGAGCGCTCGTCGAGGGGGCTTTTTTCCCCGAGTCGCATTGCTGCCTCCAACTCCGGGTCGCTCATCCCGCGTCCGTTATCGAGAATGGAGATGAACGCACAGTCGCCGCCTTCCCAACGAAAATCTATCCACACTTCGGAGGCTCCTGCCGAAATGCTGTTGTCGACGATGTCTGCCAGCGCGTCTGCTGTGGAGTAGCCAAGCCCTCTGAGGGCTTCCAGCATGGCCGACGCCTTGGGCGGAGCATTTCTGATTTTTTTAGTCATTTGGCGAACACCTGACCGGGATAAGGCTTAAAGCCAGCCCCTAACAACTCCTTGGCCAGGAGCATGCTGCCGGCATCTCTCTGCGCTGGCAGCCTGACCGACACCCCTCCGCCATCTCCACGCTTGTCATCAACTTTTGCACCGATCTCGCAAGCAAGGGAAATGAGCGCATTGGTTCTGGCGTGTACAGCAGCTTGCATGGACGAAACCGTTTCATCGTCAAGGTATGCGTTCGACGCATCCGGAAGTGACTCAAGCTCTTGCATGAGCATTCTCGCAGTCTCGTCGTCTGCCTCATGCTTAGCCCTCTCTTCTTCCATTTTTCTGGGGCGCCCTCTCTGCCTTGAGTTACGAGGTTCCTCCGACTCATCGGTGGAAGTCTCTACTTCCGGAGGAACTGCATAAAGGAAATGAGAAAGCACCTTGCTTCGCGATGGGTGTGCGAGCTTTCTGAGAGCCTTGCTCTCGACTTGCCGGACCCGCTCCCTAGTTACCCCGAAATGTTCTCCCGTTTCTTCAAGGGTCCTGGAATCCAGACCGTCCAAACCATAGCGCATGGTGATTATTTCTGCTGTGCGCTCGTCCAGCTCCGACACTACCCTGCCCAGCATTTCGATAAGAGCCACTCTTTCGGCCATAGCATCCGGTCTGTCATCAGGTTCGTCGGACAGGCTCTCTTCGAAAGGAATGCCATATGCGTCCGTTTCATGTAGGCGCCTTGGCTCCTCCATACGGGCTCTCAGCATAGAAATCCTGCCGAGCGGCATTGAGACTAGCTCCGCAAGCGCCCTGTCCGAAGGCGTATTCCCTTTCCTGATTTCGTAATCTTCGATAGCCCTGCGCAGGATGGAGAGTTTCTCGTTGACATGAACCGGTAGGCGAATAGTGCGACCAGCATCTGCGACAGCCCTTGATGCGCTCTGGCGAATCCACCACGTCGCGTAGGTCGAGAACTTGAACCCCCTGCGCCAATCGTAGCGTTCTACCGCCTTCATAAGTCCTATGTTGCCCTCCTGGAGGAGGTCATCAAACGGCAATCCGAGCCCTTGATAACGCTTGACCACGTTATAGACCATCCTCAGATTGCAAACCGTCATGGACTCCCGTGCATTGGCGTAACGCTCGACAGCAGATCTGAATGCTCCAGCCTCGGGATCGTCCTTAGCAATCCCAGAAAGTCCTAAAAGAAATGACGGAGCCAGCCTCAACTTGGCAATCGCTGTTTCCAGAGCGGTGATGTGACCTGAATTAGCCTTCCGCAAACTTGAAATATCGGCAAGCCCTGACAGAAAAGCACCATCCAAGCCGCTTGGTGACGAGGCTGCATCGTCGTCTTCTTCTTCGTCACTGGTCGATTCGTCCCCATCCTCGCCAAGCTCATCTATGGCCGAAAGCACGTACGCAGTTGCATCTGCGAGTCCAGAGGCAACTGCCTTGCCAGCGCGCCCCAGTTCGTTTAGTCCGGCCGACCATCCTGCAAGGGCTTTAGAGGCAAGGTGAATACCCTGCTCCATTTCCTTGCCAAGCAGCACCTCCTCCTCTGCCGAAAGCAGTCTCCCGATGCGCATCTCTCGCGCATAGCACCGTGCTGGATCGCAGCGCCATGGATCCAGATCCTCAGCGTAAGAGAGAAGGTCCAATACAGCGGCATCCTCTTCGTCGCTCGGCTCCACCATGAAGGGCTCCTCGCCCTCTTCCACTCGTTCATCCGGTTCAACCCCGGCTTCTGCAAGCAAAGCCCTGACGATTCTCTCCTTTGCCTCATCACCAGCTTCGCCGAGACGGCAAACGCACAGCACGCTTTCCTCGGGAACCGCTCCCTCCCGAACAGCCCTGAGAAGCAAGGAGCGCAGATCATCCGAAGAGTCCGCTTCCGTCTTGGGCCTTGCCGCAACCTCGGGAAGCAGCGCAATGAAATCAGCCCAGTCCTCCGCTATGTCTATAGGGACATGATTGGAAATCAAACGGTGTATCGCTGCAGCAGACCTGGCGATGGACGAGTCTCCTTCGGGCGGAGGCTTCTCGTCGTCAGCTTCCCAGTCGCCAAATCCATTCAACTCCCAGTCTTCGTCCAGTGAGACAGGCCCCAACCATTCAGGAGGGTGTGCCACTTCGGGGGCAGGCTCCTCTGCATGGGACTGCGACTTGGACACGAACGCTAACAGAATCTCGGCGGCGGCATCCGCCCCCGCTGAACGGGCGATAGTCAGGGCATCCCTACCTGATGGATCGTGCAAAGCTGGATCTGCCCCCGCCTCGACGAGCAGAGAGCAAACTGAAGCCCGATTTTTAGAAGCGGCCAGCATCAGTGGCGTCAATCCTCCACCATCCATTGCGTTCAGATTATCGCCTCGGCGGATGTGCAGTTTCACTGCCGTATCAACTCCCGCGAGGGCTGCCATCCGGAGCATGGGATTGAGGGCCTTGCCCTGCATCCTGACCGAGTCGTTCATTCGGCACCCCTATTTATCGCAGATCTTCCTAGAGAGATTGCCGAACTCGAAACGCGCAGGAATTTCCTTTCGAACGCCCTAACGTGCCAAAACAATTCGTTTTCGATGCGCGCGAAAAGCGATGAAAAGTAGGTTCCGACCCTGTAGGACTTCGAGCTGCAGTCAAATGAGATGTTCGATAGGGTAATGTCCTGATACAATCCAAAGTCTCTCTTTAAAATCAACGGACTAACCCCATGGTGATCTGTGCCCCCCCTAGAGAAGCGCTCACCAAGAAACATAAACAAAAACCGATGAAAGCCAGCCTTTCACGTTGGATCAGCCCGAGGTCCACTAGCATAACCGCAGCGGCCATTACCCCAACTGGCTATGTTTTTGTCGAATGACAAAAGATTCTACATACGTAACTGTAGGTTGCGCATCACATTCAATCGTTTTAATTACATAAACCCGGGCTCCAAGGGAAAAACAAGGCTCAATAACCATTACCTGTTGCCTCCCCGAAAAATATCCAATTCAAGCGTGACAGTCTTGCGTAAATTCGATCTTTTTCAAGCAGGCCAATATTGAACGGTTATGGAGTCAAAACAAGGCGCCCGAGGGAGCAGTCCTCCGCCTGTTAAAATTCGCCCCTTTCCCTGAAATATCGTACCCATGAGCAAACCCGCCGACAGCCCCAAGCACACCCCGATGATGCAGCAGTATCTGGGGCTCAAGGCCAACCACCCCAACACCCTGCTCTTCTACCGCATGGGCGACTTCTACGAGCTGTTTTATGAAGACGCCGAGAAGGCAGCGCGTTTGCTGGATATCACGCTGACGACGCGTGGGCAGTCGGCCGGGGTGCCGATCAAGATGTGCGGGATTCCCTTTCATTCGCTGGAGCCTTACCTGGCGCGGCTGGTGAAGCTGGGCGAGTCGGTGGTGATTTGCGAGCAAATTGGTGATCCGGCGACG
>JAVBXO010000148.1 GCA_030824535.1 Azonexus sp.
AATGGCACTTACTTAAGTCAAAAACTTGCATGTAGGTGCGAATTCATTCGCACAAAATACCTTGACCGTGCGAATGAATTCGCACCTACGCATCATCGTCTTCCTCTAAAAATGGGGTCGCAACATCGAGTTTTATAATCCCCTTGGCTTAAGCAAGCGCCATTCGAGTCAGACTCGATTATTTAATTCGACGGTATGGGTCAGTGTCGCAAGCGTCTGGGAAATCGCCATCAAACACTCGCTGGGCCGGGGCGATATGCCTGTTTCCAGCCAGGATGCCGTGCACTACTTCCGTGAGTCTGGCTATCGCTTTCTGGCGATTGAAGCCGAACAGGCGGTTGCTGTTGAAGAGCTTGCCCATCACCACCAGGACCCGCTTGACCGAATTCCGCTAGCAAGTAGGTCGAGTTAGCGTAGCGTAACCCGACATTTGCGGCGTTTGCTGGCGTTTGTCGGGTTACGCCCTGCGGGCTAACCCGACCTACAGGGCTGCTGTTTCCGGAGAACGCCATGCAAACCGTCAATATATTGCAAGCCAAGTCCTCACTCTCCCGCTTGGTCAAAGCCATCGAATAGGGTCGGGAGCGTGAAATCCTGATCACCCGTAATGGTCGTCCTGCGGCCAGGCTGGTTCCAATGGATACGATGCTGGTCGGGCAGCGCCTTGGCCTTGCCAAGGGGAAGTTCGAGGTGCCGGACAGCATTGATGCCCATAACGAAGAAGTGGCATGGCTGTTCATGGGCGGGGAACCGTCTTGAATCTGTTGCTGGATACCCACGTTGCCTTATGGGTGATCACTGACAATCCGAAACTACCCCAGAAGGCGCGAGAACTGATATGAGCACGCTGGTAGCCCTCTGCAGCGACACCATCATCAAGGTTTGAAGCGCCGCCCAGTCCGCCAGTCCACGAACAGCCACTGCCGTCAGCGCTCATTTGCCAGACGAAACGAAAATTGCCCGATTTCTGCGGTCAACCGCAGAAATCGGGCAATTTTCATCGGCAGTCAGAAAATCGAGCGCTTGCATTGAGGCAGTTTGACTGCTATCAAGTCAGTTGTTTTGCATAAGCCGTTCCCGGCTTCCTTACTGACGAGGTTCCCGATGAGCATTGGCAATGTGGTCTTGATGGTTGTTCTGGCCATCATCCTTGTGTCGCTGATCCACACGAAAATCGCCCTTGCCCTCGTGCGTTTCTGGGCCGCGAAATGAGCATTGCCAGCATGATTTCCCCCGCACGATTCCATCCGCCATGCCCTTGGAGAGATTCGCCGAACCGCTATTGCTTGCCGTCCTGCTGGCTGCTTGCCCGCATGCACGGCCGGCGTGATGCAGCGCTGGTGTCCGGGTCGGAGAGGGTGCTGCTAAATCAGTCTGGTGCGACTCGTAGCCGATTAAAATTGCGGAGTTCGGGGGCTCCCGAGTTTCAGCCTGCTGGATCAAGGTCGCAGGCAAATACAAGCGCAACTTTCACTGGGAGGTCTCATGGGACTGCTGGATGGCGTACTTGGCAATGCATCGAAAATCGATCCGGCCAGGATTCAGGAAGAGTTCAGCCAGATTCTGGCGCCGGGCGAGCGTGTCGAACATGCTTACCAACTCATTCGCGACTACTTCGTGTTTACCGACAAACGCCTGGTCCTGGTCGACAAGCAGGGTTTGACCGGGAGCAAGGCCGAGTATCACTCGCTGCCGTACAAGAGTATTACCCACTTCAGCATCGAAACGGCCGGCCACCTCGATCTGGATGCCGAATTGAAGATCTGGATTTCGAGCACTGCCGAACCGCTACGCAAACAGTTCAACAGGAAGCTCAGCATCTATGAGGTGCAGAGCGTGCTGGCGAGCTATGTGCTGAAATAGCATCTGGACCGGCCCAGGCCAGGACTGGGTATCAAGCGTTGAAGCGCCGCCCAGGCCATTGCCAAGTCGCGATAGCCACTGTTGTCATCACTCATTCGTCACACGAAAGGCGGAAGAGGGCAATTAATGTCATGATGCAAGCTTGCCGACTTTAACCGTGAGCCCGCCATCAACTCAGGTTTTCGCGATGACTATTTCCAAATTGCGGCTTAGCTTGCTGGCTTTGTGCGTTTGGATTGCCGCATGGGTTGGTAGTGCGCTCGGATTCAATCTGGAGCAGATCCAGCAAAGCTTTCTCAGTCGCTATGGTCAGGTTGTTTCATGGGAAATATTCAACGACTGGATGCGTGTCATGCGTGCTTCGCGCAATGTCAGCGAGCGTGAGAAAGTCCAGCGGATCAATGGTTTTTTCAACCACCAGATTACTTTCGAAGAAGATTATCCCCTCTGGGATAAGCCCGAATACTGGGCAACTCCCCTGGAGACCATGGCCAGGGGGCGGGGCGATTGTGAGGACTACGCCATCGCCAAGTATTTTTCGCTGCTGGAACTGGGAGTTCCTATCAATAAGTTACGTCTGGTTTACGTCCAGGCCACTATCGGTGATCCTGACGGCGACAGCATCAAACAGGGGCATATGGTTCTCGCTTATTACCCTAGCCCCGATGCCGAACCGCAAATTCTCGACAACCTGAACAAAAAAGTCCTGGCGGCAGCGCAGCGCCCGGATCTTCTCCCGGTTTTCAGTTTTAACAGCGCCGGCCTCTGGCTCGGTACCGGTAAAGATTTACGCAAGAAGAGCCTCTCGCGCTGGCAGGATTTGCTGACACGATCCCGCGCCGAAGGTTTTCAGTGAGACAAACATGACCTTGTTCAGACAAATCTGGCTTACGCTCATTGCCACAACCCTGCTGACCTTCAGCGGCGCTTTCTTCGTCAGCATGATGACCGCCAGTAATTATCTCGGCGAGCAGCTCAGCATCAAGAATAGCGATAATGCGGCCTCGCTTGCGCTATCGATCTCGCAATTGGCGAAAGACTCGGTCACCATTGAATTACAGCTCAAGGCCATTTTCGACACCGGTCAATACGCGCTGATCAGGGTTCGCGACCCGGCAGGCGAGATCCTGATCGAACATCAGGATGACTTCCTTGACGACGAAGTGCCGCAATGGTTCACCCGCCTTTTTCCCATCGAATCGCCGGCGGGCGTGGCGCAGATTTCGTCGGGCTGGAAGCAGTTCGGCACCATTGAGCTGATCAGTCACCCGCATTTTGCCTACCGCGAACTCTGGAATGGTGCGCAGCGCCTGCTCCTGTGGTTTGTTCTCGGCGGCATCATCATCGAGCTGATCGGCATACAAATCCTCTTTCGCGTCAAACGTCCGCTTGATGCAGTGGTCGGGCAGGCCAAAGCCATCGGTAACCGGAATTTCGTGCAGATTGAAGTTCCCTCGACCGCTGAGTTGAAAACCCTGGCATTGGCAATGAACTCGATGGTTCTGCGTATCAAGGCCATGTTTGACGAAGAAGCCAGCCGCTTGGCGGAATTGCGCCGCGAAGCGACGCTGGATGGCCTGACCAGACTGCTCAATCGCAGTCACTTCATGAGTCAGCTGGAGCGCATGCTCACCGACGACGATACGCCAGCGCAAGGCAGCCTGATCGTCTTGCGCCTGGCCGACCTGGCCGGTATCAATCAGCGCTACGGACACGAGCATACGGATCAAGTGCTACGCCACATTGCCCAAGGCCTGCAAACATTGGCGGCAGAATATCCGCTCGCCACGGCTGCCCGCCTTAACGGCGCTGACTTCGCACTCCTGTTGCCCGGCGAGCCCAATCCCGAGTCGAGTAGCCAAAAGCTGCTGGAGGTCCTGTACCAACTCGAAAGCAGCGGGATGATCCAGGCGCGGCAAATCGGCTATATCGGCAGCGCCATCTACCAACATGACGAAGCCCGCTCCAGCTTGCTGTCGCGCATCGATGCGGCCATTGCCACCGCCGAAGGCGACGGCAGTATTGCTTGCCGCAGCGCCATGGAGCAACCCATCCTGTGCGCCCGCAACAACAGCGACTGGCGCAATCTGTTGGAACAGGCGCTGGCACACCAAGGCCTGCAGCTCGCCGAATTCCCCGTCAACAACCGCGACGGAAGCTTGCTCCATCTCGAGTGCCCGCTGTGCCTGCGAACCGCCGATGAAGGGGAGTGGCTCACCGCCAGCAGCTTCATCCCGGTTGCCAGGCGTCTGGGGATGACCTGTGAACTCGATCTGGTGGCCGTCCGGCTGGCCTTGGCGCGACTGATCGCCGGTGCGCCGACTATCGCGATCAAGCTCGCGGGAGACTCAATTTCGGACATCGTTTTTTGTCAGCAATTGCGCAAGCTGATTTCAAATCACCGCGAACTCGCCCCGCGACTGTGGCTGGAAGTCGCTGAAAGCGGCGTTTTCCGTCATTTCGAAGCGTTCACCGCATTTGCCCAGCTCATTCGCCCGCAAGGCTGCCACCTGGGGATAGCGCACTTCGGCCGACAATTTGGCGAGATCAACCGACTGCATGAAATCGGCTTCGACTATCTCAAGGTCGATGACAGTTTCGTTCAGGGCATCGATAACGAGCCAGGTAATCAGAGCTTCCTCAAAGGGCTATGCAGCATCTCCCACAAAATTGGGCTGACCGTAATCGCCGAGGGCGTCAGCACACCTGCGGAACTCGCCACCCTGTCAACACTCGGTTTCGATGCCTTCGTCGGCCCGGCTGTGCCTGGCGAGGATGCCCAGGCCGGGTGAGGTAGACACGCCTTTCTGCCCTGGCACTCACAGTGCAAGAAAAAAAATGGGGTCAGACTCGATTTAATTCTTCTGCTACTATCCGCTAATGGCCCGACTTCCCCGCTATTTTGTCAAAGACATTCCACAGCACGTCATTTTGCGTGGCAACAACCGCGAAGCGATTTTCGCGGTTGACGAGGATTACCAGTTTTTCAAAGAAGTCCTGCTTGCTGCCGCGCAGCGCTACGGGCTGGCGATTCATGCTTATGTATTGATGACCAACCATATCCATTTGCTGGTCTCGCCGGAAACTGCCGAGAGCTTGCCCAAGGCGCTGCAAAGCCTCGGGCGGCGCTATGTTCAGTATTTCAACTACCGTTACCGGCGCACCGGCACCTTATGGGAAGGGCGCTATCGGGCGACTATCGTTGAAGCAGAGCGCTACCTGTTCGAATGCATGCGCTATATCGAACTCAATCCGCTGCGGGCCGGCATGGTGGCGCATGCCGGGGATTATCCCTGGTCGAGTTATCCGGCCAATGCCGCTGGCGCTCCTGATGCGCTCGTCACGCCGCATCTGCTGTACCAGCACCTTGCTCCGGATGAGGGCGGGCGGCGGGCGGCGTATGGCGAGTTGCTTGAAGTGCCCATGGCGGCGATGCTGCTTGCGGCCCTGCGTGAGTCTACCCACAAGGGCTGGGTACTGGGTTCAGGGAAGTTTCAGGCAAGTATCGAGCAGCTGACGCAGCGACGGACCGCGCCCTTGGCTAAAGGGCGGCCAAAAAAGCAAAGCGCTTAAGCCTGTCCGAGCATCCATGACCTCGATTCGCCGTCTTTTTTTCCCGATTATCCTTGTTGCAAGCCTGCCCTGCCGCCCGGCTGAACCCCGGACATTTTGTTGAGCCATGAACAAGAAATTCATCCCGATCTTATTCGTCGTGCTGCTGAGCCTGCCTTTTCTACCGGCCTTTTTCGCCGGGCAGCAGGCCAGCGATGCGCAGGACAAGCGCCGTGCGTGCCTGCAGGAGGCGAGGGGGGATGATGCGCTGCTGGCAGGAAAACTCCGGCTGGGCGGCTCGGCTTATTACCTGGTGGCGCATGAGCGCTGGCATTTCCTGATGATGCGCTGCAATCCTTCGGCTGGCCGTCGTGGCTGTGGCGGCGCCAGCCCGACGCAGCTGGCTCTGGAGAAACACCTCGGCGAAGAAATTCGCGGCCGCTTGTGCAACGGCGAGATCGCCGAAGTTGAGATCGCTGGCGCTTGGTACGCCCGCTGAACGTCGCTCGAAAAGTTAAATGGTGTCTGACCCCATTTAACTGTGACCCCATTTAACTGCATTTACCATGCGCGGTTGCGTGTCGGACGCCGTTTACCCCGCCTGAACTGTCAAACCGGGTACACTGTCGTCCTTTCGAGAAACTGATTTCAGGCCGTTTTCCCGGCCTTTAACCTGCTGATTCCCCGCCGTTTCTCATTCCCCAGCTATTCAAAGGTATTCCGATGCATCCAGTTCACGACGTTGACGCCCTTCTCATTCTCGCCACGGCGCTTTCTTCCAAGCGGCGGCCGGGCGAACTGGTCGAGATCGTCGCGGCGGCGGATCTGCTGCAGAACAACATTCCCAACGAGGCCAAGCTGGTCGAGGCTTTCGACCGTCTGGCCAAGGCCGGCCTGATCAAGGCCGAGGGCGGCGGTTTCATGCTGACCCCGGCGGCGCAGGAGATCGTCACCGGTCTTCCCCGCAAGGCGGAAAACCCGGAACGTCTGTTCACCATCAAGGACCGCCTCTCGGAATACAACATCAAGGGCGAACATGCCGGCGTGACCATCGATCCTGCTGACGTGACGGTGGCCATTCAGGCCCATCGCGCGGCCGAGAAGACGACGGCCAAGAACCTGCTGGTGCCCAAGCCGAAGCCGGAGGCTGAAGTCCACAAGCCGGGCCAGCGTCAGCGCAAGCCGATGCCGGCACGCAAGCGTCGGGATTGAGCGGTCATGAGCGAGACAACACCTACCAGCCTGGCATTCGATACGCTGCCCTTGTCGCCGGCCATGCTGGCCAATCTGGCGCAGCTTGAATACCTGAGCATGACGCCGATCCAGGCCGCCAGCCTGCCGCTGGCCCTGGCCGGCAACGACCTGATCGCCCAGGCCAAGACCGGTAGCGGCAAGACGGCAGCCTTTGGTCTGGCGCTGCTCAATCGCCTGAATACCAGCCGTTTTGCCGTGCAGGCCATGGTCTTGTGCCCGACGCGCGAACTGGCCGATCAGGTGACGCAGGAAATCCGTCGCCTGGCGCGTTTTGAAGAGAACATCAAGGTGCTGTCGTTGGTCGGCGGCTCGACGCTGCGCAATCAGGCGAACAGTCTGGAAAACGGCGTGCATATCGTCGTCGGCACGCCCGGTCGCATCATGGATCACATGGAGCGCGGCTACCTGAAGCTCGACGAGCTGAACACGCTGGTCCTCGACGAAGCCGACCGCATGCTCGACATGGGTTTCCATGACGACATCGCCTACGTCGCCAAGCGTTGCCCGACGCAGCGCCAGACGCTGCTGTTTTCGGCCACCTACCCGGAAGGCATCGCCCAGCTGGCCCGGCAGTTTTTGCGGCAGCCCAAGGAGGTCAAGCTTCTTGAGCAGCACGAAGAAACCAAGATTCGCCAGCGCTTCTACGAGGTCAAGCACGAAGAGCGTCTCGATGCCGTCGTGCGCCTGCTCAAGCATTACCGCCCGGTCAGCACGCTGGCTTTCTGCAACACCAAGCAACAGTGCCGCGATCTGGTCAATGTCCTGCGCCACGCCGGCATTCATGCGCTGACGCTGAATGGCGACCTGGAGCAGCGCGAGCGTGATCAGGTGCTGATCCAGTTCGCCAACCGCAGTTGCTCGGTGCTGGTGGCAACGGACGTCGCGGCGCGTGGGCTGGATATCGATCAGCTCGAAGCAGTCATCAACGTTGATGTGACGCCTGATCCGGAAATCCACATCCACCGCATCGGCCGTACCGGTCGTGGTGACGAGGAGGGCTGGGCGCTGAGTTTGTGCAGTGCCGGCGACCGCCGCCGCATCGCGACCATCGCTGAGATGATGAAGTGCAAGCTCGACTTGCTCGACCTGAAAACGCTCGAAGTCACCGACGACTCGCCGCTGGTGCCGCCGATGTCGACGCTGCTGATGCTTGGCGGGCGCAAGGACAAGATTCGCCCCGGCGACGTCATGGGCGCGCTGGCTGGCGAGGCTGGCTTGACCCGCGAACAGGTCGGCAAGATCACGGTCAGCGACCAGAACACCTACGTCGCCGTGGCACGGGCGGTCGCCAAGGACACAGTGCGCAAGCTGTCGGCCGGCAAGGTCAAGGGCAAGAGCGTCAAGGTGCGGATTCTGACCAACTGAGGGATTTTGCAATCACGCCAGTCATGGGCGTGATTTCAATTCTGGCCGTTTTTCAGGGTTGACCGTGGAAGTCACCTGCCCCTGGGGATTTGATTCCGATCCCCAGGCAGAAGGCGCTTTTTGGGGCTCAAGGTTCGCCGGGGCACTTGGCAAGTAACTGGCGATATTTTTCATTGAGCTCTTTCAGTCCCATCAAGGCCGAGGCAAGAAGCGCATCGACTTTTTCGGCGTTGGGGGGCTGTGTCTGCCAGGGTTCGACGATTTTGTCCTGGTAATAATCCTTGGACCACCAGGCTGGATCATTGCGCATGATTTCCTGCTGATCCGGTGCCAGAAGTTCTAGCAATGCCTGATTTGAAGCGTGCGATTTTTCCAGGATGATATCCAGCATGTTTTTCCGGATGATCCAGGGGGGGGCGCCATTGCCCAGTTCCAAATGCCGGGCGGCAACAAAGTCCATTGCTGCATCGTGCTCGCTGGTGCGCAGTTGCCGATTGCGCTGAAAAACCCGCAATAATTCGGCAGGAAGGCTGACATTCACTCGCGTATCCGCGACGGCCTCATGCGTTGCACCGAGCAGGGAGTAGAAGTCGCCGACCACGTCTTTGGGTAACAGGCGGACTGTGACACTGGCAACATCGGGAAGCTTCTGCCAGGCACGCACGATTTCACCCCATTGCACGAGGGGAAGCGCTTTCATGAGCCATTGCATCAGGGCTTGATCTTTCCAGGCGCCCCATTGCCACCATGCCGAGTTCAGCCAGCTTGCCTGTGGTCGAACATAAATTATGACATCAGCCTTAACCCCCAGGCGCGCGAGCACGGCCTGGTTTTTGAATACCTGAGCCGTGTGCCCCCAGGATTCATGGGAAAGGATCAAGCGCGTATTGTCGCTGTTGCCCTGTTCCCTTAATTGGCGTGCCCATCGCTGCCAGTTTTCGTCCGGTTTTTCCAGCAACTGTTTGACCGGATCAGAAACGATGTAACCCGAAACCTGCGACTTGGTCCATCGTGCAAGTAGCGATGGGTTCAGCACGTCATATTCACCCAGCAGGGCAAGGTAGCGATAATTCCCGCCGGCGCCCTTGAATTCCGGATTGTTGCTGAGCGCCGTTTGAATTGCGCTACTCCCGCACTTTGGCATGCCAACATGAAGAACGATATTTTCCATAAGTCGATCGCGAAATTAATTCGGCGAGCCAATAGTCTGATCACAGGATTCGGGATTATATCTCCTGTATTTGGGATGGATTTTTTGTCATTTTCCGTCGTGCCTGGTCAGCCGCCGCAATTGCTGCTGGATTGGGTCAATCTGCGTTATTGCGCTTGACTGCCGGAAAAGGGCATTTTTCAGTGCGCAGCGTAGTCTTCGGCGCGCGTGCAATAATTCCAGCTTTCCCGTTTCTGGCTATATCGACATGCGCTACAAGATCGTCCCGGTAACCCCTTTCGAGCAGAATTGCACCATCTTCTGGTGCGAGAAAACCCGCCAGGCGGCGGTGATTGATCCCGGTGGCGATCTCCAGCGCATCCTGCTCGCACTGGCCACCGAGCATCTGAAGCTGGCCAGGATCCTGGTGACTCACGGTCATATCGACCACGCCGGCGCGGTGGCGACGCTCGCCCAGCAGTCCGGGGTACCCATCGAGGGGCCGCATGAGGAAGACCGTTTCTGGATCGAGGGTATGCCGCAGCAGAGTCGGATGTTCGGCTTTCCTGCCGTGCAAAGTTTTGAGCCTGGGCGGTGGCTGAAGGATGGCGACAAGGTCAGCTTCGGCGAGGTTGAGCTGGAGGTGCTGCATTGTCCCGGCCACACGCCCGGTCACGTGGTTTTTTATCACGCACCGAGCAAGCTGGCGCAGGTTGGCGATGTGCTCTTCCATGGCTCGATTGGCCGTACCGATTTCCCCAAGGGCGATCACGCGACGCTGATCCGCTCGATCACTACCCAGCTTTTCCCGCTCGGCGATGACGTGGAATTCATCCCCGGCCATGGCCCGATGTCGAATTTTGGCGAAGAGCGACTTTACAACCCCTTCCTCAGCGGCCGCTTCGGCTGATCTGAAAATGCGGCTAATTCTGCGGTCGACCGCAGAATTAGCCGGAAAACCATCCATGAGCCCTGTCTACTGGCAACAAGCCGCGCTGGAACTGGCGCGCGACGATGCGCCAATGGCTGCTTTGGTCGAGCGCTTCGCCGGCCTGACGCTGGTCACGCGCGGCGATCCCTTTGCGACGCTGGCGCGTTCCATCGTTGGCCAGCAGATTTCAGTCAAGGCTGCCGATGCCGTCTGGGGGCGGCTGGCGCAGGCGCTCGGCGAGGTAGTTCCGGCGCGCGTGCTGGCGCTGAGCACTGAAGAGCTGGCAGCCTGCGGTTTGTCGCGGCGCAAGGTCGAGTACATCAGCGATCTGGCCGGGCATTTTGCCGATGGTCGACTGCTGCCCGAGCAGTGGCAGGCGCTCGACGACGAGGCGGTGATTGCCGAATTGACGGCGGTGCGCGGCATCGGGCGGTGGACGGCGGAGATGTTCCTGATCTTCAACCTGCTGCGCCCCGACGTTTTTCCGCTCGACGACATCGGTCTGCAACGGGCAGTCGCCGAGCATTATCTGGCTGGCGCAAAGCCGACACGGCGCGGATTGGCCGAATTCGGCGAGCGCTGGCGGCCGTGGCGCTCGGTCGCCACCTGGTACCTCTGGCGCAGTCTGGACCCGCTGCCGGTCGAGTACTGAGCGCTTGCCCCGGCGACCTTTGGGGTAAAATGCGCGCCAACTAACGAACCGAGTTGTCCATGAAAATCAGTTTTCTAGACTTCGAACAGTCGATTGCCGACCTCGAAGCAAAGATCGAAGAGCTGCGCTTGGTCCAGGATGATTCCGCGGTCGATATTTCCGATGAAGTCGACCGCCTGGAGAAGAAAAGCGCCCAGCTGACCAAGGATGTGTATGGCAAGTTGACGCCCTGGCAGATTTCGCAGGTTGCCCGTCATCCGCAGCGTCCTTACACACTCGATTACGTCCAGCATATCTTTACCGATTTCGAAGAACTGCATGGCGACCGCGCCTTTGCCGACGATCACGCGATTGTTGGCGGCCTGGCCCGCTTCAACGGTCAGCCGGTCATGGTCATCGGCCACCAGAAGGGCCGCGACACCAAGGAAAAGATTTACCGCAACTTCGGCATGCCGCGTCCGGAAGGCTATCGCAAGGCGCTGCGCCTGATGAAGCTGGCCGAAAAGTTCGGCATTCCGGTGATGACTTTCGTCGATACGCCGGGCGCCTATCCTGGCATCGACGCCGAAGAGCGCGGCCAGTCCGAAGCCATCGGTCGCAACCTGTTCGTGATGGCCGAGCTGAAAGTGCCGGTCATCGTCACCATCATCGGCGAGGGTGGTTCCGGCGGTGCGCTGGCGATTGCCGTCGGCGACACCGTGCAGATGCTGCAATATTCGACCTATTCGGTGATTTCGCCGGAAGGCTGCGCTTCCATCTTGTGGAAGAGCGCCGAAAAAGCACCGGAAGCCGCCGAAACCATGGGCATTACGGCTCAGCGCCTGAAAACCCTGGGCCTGATCGACAAGATCGTCAGCGAACCGCTCGGCGGCGCCCAGCGCGATCACCAACTGATGGCGCAGCACCTGAAAAAAGCCCTGCAGGATGCACTGAAGCAGTTGTCTACGCTATCGACTGCCGAACTACTGGCAACGCGTTATGAGCGGCTGATGAGCTATGGTCGCTTCAGGGAACAAGCGCTCGCCTGATCTGCCCGAGCGGGTCGGCGCGGTGCTCGCCGCCCGCGTCGGTCCGGCGCAAGCGCTCTGCGTCGGCCTTTCCGGCGGTTGCGATTCCGTGACCTTGGTGCATGTGCTCAGCCGCCTGGGTTACGCCGGGCGTTTGTCGGCCATCCATGTGCATCACGGTTTGTCGCCCAATGCTGATGCCTGGGCCGACTTCTGCGCTGATTACTGCGCGCAGCTCAATATTCCCTTGCTGACGCGGCGCGTTGCCGTCGAGCGGCAGAGCGGCAGCGGCCTGGAAGCCGCCGCCCGGCAGGCGCGCTACGCCGCTTTCGCTGAATGTCCGGGCGATTACCTGTTATTGGCGCAGCACCGTGGCGATCAGGCCGAAACCCTGCTCTTCAACCTGTTGCGCGGCAGTGGCCTGACCGGCGCCGCCAGCATGCCGCAACAGCGCCGCTTTGCGCATATGCAATTGCTGCGCCCCTTGCTTGATGTTTCCCGTGCCGATATCGAAGCCTATGCCCGCGCCGAGGGTTTGCGCTGGATCGACGATGAAAGCAATGCCGACCTCGGTTTCTCGCGAAATTATTTGCGCCACCAGACGCTGGCCGATTTGAGCCAGCGCTTTCCCGGCGCTGAAGCGGCACTGGCGCAGGCGGCCGGGCATTTTGCCGAAGCCCAGGAGTTGCTCGATGAATTGGCGGCTGCTGACTGGCTGCGCGCCGCCGATGGTGCGGCGGCCCGGCTGGCAGTGTTGCGTGAGCTGTCCTTGCCGCGCTTGAAAAATCTGCTTCGCTATCGTCTCCGCCAGCTTGGCTGGCAGCCACCGGTTGCCGCGCGCTTGAACGAATTTTGCCGGCAGTTGCAAAGCGCCGGGCCGGATCGTCATCCGGCGCTGGAACTGACGGCCGGGCGAATGCTTTGCAAGGACCGCCGCCTGCACTGGCTTGGTGCAAATTTGCAAACAGTTTAGCGAACGCGTTTCCCCTGCCAATTTCCATCAGTTACAATCGACGGATTATTCTTTTTTTTCCGAACAGGCCATGATTACCGGATCCATTGTCGCCATCGTTACACCCATGCACGAAGATGGCAGCCTCGACCTGAATTCCTTCCGCCAGTTGATCGACTTTCACGTGCAGGAAGGCACCGATGCCATCGTGGTCGTCGGCACCACCGGCGAGTCGCCGACGGTTAGCGTCGAGGAGCATTGCGAACTGATCAAACTCACGGTCGACCACGTCGCCGGCCGTATTCCGGTGATCGCCGGTACCGGCGCCAACTCGACGTCCGAAGCCATCGAACTCACCGAGTTCGCCAAGAAGGCCGGCGCCGATATGTCGCTGTCGGTTGTTCCTTATTACAACCGTCCGACTCAGGAAGGCATGTATCGCCACTTCAAGGCGATTGCCGAAGCTGTCGAACTGCCGATCCTGCTTTACAACGTGCCTGGCCGTACCGTGGCCGACATGTCCAACGACACCATCCTGCGCCTCGCCGAAGTGCCGGGTATTGTTGGCGTCAAGGATGCGACCGGCAATTTCGACCGTGCTTGCGATTTGATCGCCCGTGCGCCGAAGGATTTTGCGCTGTATAGCGGCGACGACATGAGCTGCATCTCGACGATCATGATGGGTTTCCAGGGCAATATCTCGGTAACCGCCAACGTTGCGCCGCGCCTGATGCACGAAATGTGTGTGGCCGCTGCCGCCGGCGATGTTGCCAAGGCTCGCGCGATCCAGTTCCAGCTGCTACCGCTGCATCGCGACCTGTTCTGCGAAGCCAACCCGATCCCGGTCAAGTGGGCGGTACATAAGCTCGGCCTGATGCCGAACGGTATTCGCCTGCCACTTACCGAACTATCTGAAGCCGGTCAGGCCAAAGTGCTGGCTGCCCTGCGCCACGCTGGCCTGCTTGCTTGACGGAGCACGTAAAGATGAAGCATCGCCTGTCCCTCCTGACCTTGTCCCTCGTTGCCACTGCGCTGGCAGGTTGCGGCATTCTTCCCGATTCGCGCAAGATCGATTACAAGTCTTCCAATGCCAGGGTGCCGACACTTGAGGTGCCGCCCGATCTGAGCCAGTTGACCCGCGACGACCGCTACCTGGTGCCTGATACTGGTGGCAAGGGGTCTGCAACCTTTAACGCTTATAAGGCGGATCGCTCTCCGGCGGGTCAGGCGCAGAATTCCACGATCCTGCCGGAAGTCGAGAAAATCAAGGTCGAGCGTTCGGGTAGTCAGCGCTGGTTGTCAGTGGCCCTGCCGCCGGACAAGCTGTGGGATACGGTCAAGGATTTCTGGCAGGAAACCGGCTTTCTCGTTGCCATCGAGCGCCCGGAAGCCGGAATCATGGAAACCGACTGGGCTGAGAATCGCGCCAAGATCGGTGACGACCTGCTGCGCCGGACCCTGGGCAAGCTGCTTGATTCGCTGTATTCCACAGGCGAGCGCGACAAGTTCCGGACGCGTCTGGAGCAGGGCACGACGGCGGGTACGACGGATATTTTCATCAGCCATCGGGCGATGGAGGAGGTCTATACCTCGGCCGCCAAGGATGAAACCCGCTGGCAGCCGCGTCCGGCTGATCCCGATCTGGAAGCGGAAATGCTGCGTCGGCTGATGGTTCGTCTGGGTGCGGAAGAAAAGCGCGCGGAATTTGCCGTGGCCAGCGCCAAGGCCGAGCCGAAGGCCAGTCTGAAGCCGGTAGGTACTGATGATGCGGGTGCCTTGCAGGTGCTGGATCGCTTTGATCGTGCCTGGCGGCGTGTGGGTCTGGCGCTGGATCGCGTCGGTTTCACCGTCGAGGATCGTGATCGTTCGCGAGGCTTGTACTTCGTTCGTTACGTTGATCCGGAAGTCGACAATCGCGCCAAAGATACCGGCATGCTGTCGAAGCTGGCTTTCTGGAAGAAATCTGATATTGCTGATTCCCGTCAGCAATACCGGATTCACGTGGCTGATGCTGGCCAGCAGAGTACGGTACAGATTCTTACGCCCGAAGGTGGTGTGGACAAGTCCGAAACGGCGCGCAAGATTCTCGGCTTGCTGTTGCAGCAGTTGCAGTAAGCGTTTTTGCCTGCCAAAAAGCCGACCTTTGGGTCGGCTTTTTTATGGCTGGCAAAACAAGGGCGAAAAAAAACGGGACCGAAGTCCCGTTTTTTACGCCGTGAAGCTGATTACTTGGCAGCAGCCGGGGCGGCCGGAGCAGCAGCTTCAGCCGGCTTGGCGGCTTCGGCAGGAGCAGCCGGAGCGGCAGCGGCCGGAGCAGCGGCTTCAGCCGGCTTGGCAGCTTCCATGCCGGCCATGCCAGCTTGTTCAGCCGG
>JAVBXO010000150.1 GCA_030824535.1 Azonexus sp.
TTCCTTGCGGTCGCTGACCTGGACGCCGACGTAGACATGGGCTTCGCGCGCGGTGTGGTAGCGGTAGTTGAATTCGGTGACGTTGCGGTTGCCGATCAGCGCCAGGAATTTTTTGTAAGCGCCGGGTTTTTCCGGCAGCGTCACGGCGAATACGGCTTCGCGGCGTTCGCCGAATTCGGCACGCTCGGCGACGAAGCGCAGGCGGTCAAAATTCATGTTGGCGCCGGAAGTCACGGCGATCAGGTTCTTGTCCTTGAGCTTGTGCTGGCGGGCGTATTCCTTGGCACCGGCAACGGCCAGCGCGCCGGAGGGCTCGAGAATCGAGCGCGTGTCTTCGAAAACGTCCTTGATCGCGGCGCAGATGGCATCGGTGTCGACAAGGATAACTTCGTCGAGGTATTCCTTGCAGACGCGGAAGGTTTCTTCACCGACCATCTTGACGGCGGTGCCGTCGGCGAACAGACCAACCTGGTTCAGGCGCACGCGCTTGCCGGCCGCCAGCGACTGCTTCATCGCGTCGGCATCGAAGGTTTCAACGCCGATGACCTTGATTTCCGGACGCAGGCGCTTGATGTAGGCGGCCACGCCAGCGGCCAGGCCACCGCCGCCGATGGCGCAGAAAATGGCATGGATCGGGCCGTTGTGGCGCGAGTGCTGACGGAGGATTTCCAGCGCGATGGTGCCTTGCCCGGCGATGACTTCGGGGTCGTCGAAAGGATGGACGAAGGTCAGCTTTTCGGCTTTTTCCAGTTCCAGCGCCTTGGCGTAGGCATCGTCGTAGGACGAGCCGGCGAGCACGACTTCGCCGCCCCGGCGTCTGACGGCGTCGATCTTGATCGCCGGTGTCGATTCCGGCATGACGATGACTGCCCGGCAATTCAGCTTGGCTGCCGATAGCGCGACGCCTTGGGCGTGATTACCGGCCGAAGCGCAGATCACGCCGCGCTTGAGCTTTTCCGGCGATAAACTGGCGATCTTGTTGTAGGCGCCGCGCAGTTTGAACGAGAAAACCGGCTGCATGTCCTCGCGCTTCAGCAAAATCTTGTTGCCAACCCGGGCGGAAAGGTTGCCGGCCAGGTCCAGCGGTGTTTCGACCGCGACGTCGTAAACCTGGGCGTTGAGAACTTTTTCGAGATAATCCGGGTGCATGGGGCGCAATTCGCGTAAGCCAAAAGGGAGATTCTAAAGGTGGAGTGGCTGAACGTCACGGCGGAAAGCGGCCTGATTGGCCTGGTTTTTGCCAGTTTTTTGGCGTCGACCGTATTACCGGTCGCTTCCGAGCCCTTGTTATGGGCTTTTGTGCACCAGCATCCCGGCGAGTTGTGGCCCGCGGTATTGCTGGCCACCGCGGGCAATACCGCCGGCGGCATGACGTCCTGGTGCTGCGGCCTGGCCTTGCCGCGCTGGCAGCGCCTGGAAAAACTGCCGCAAGGCGAACGCGTGGCGCGCTGGGGCAGCCCGGCGCTGCTACTCTCCTGGCTGCCGCTGGTTGGCGATGCGCTATGCCTGGCGGCCGGCTGGTTGCGCCTGCACTGGCTGCCCTGCCTGCTCTTCATGGGCGCCGGCAAATTCGCCCGTTACGCGCTGGTCGCCTGGCTCGCCTGAGTCTGGAAGGTAATCGGCAAGGTTTTCGCAAGCGAACATCGCACCTGACCCAGTACCCCACTGATTTGCCCTTAAGAAACACTGAAAAATGTCATTCCCGCCTGCGCGGGGATGATGAATCAACGTCTCCTTAACGTACTCGACAGCTCCCTTCCGCTTCCGCATCAACCATCAAGGGGCGCAGCATTTCTTGTATTTTTTCCCCGAGCCGCAAGGGCAGGGATCATTGCGGCCAATTTTGGGCGGCTTGACGATGGGCTGCATGGGCGGCAGGGCCTGGCTGACGATGCGCGCCGGTTGGTACTCTCGTGCCCAGGCCTCGCTGAAGCATGCCCAGCCACGCAGTTTGGCGGCGGCGTCGCGGATATAGCCCCTGTCGCACTGGCGACGCTCATCTGCCCGCTCGGCCAGGGAACGGCCAAGCTGTTTTTGGTAAAAATCCATGCCAGCCTGGTTGATATCCAGGAGATCGGCATCCCCCCAGCGCTGCAGATGCGGCAGGACCTCGGGCGAACCGGTATCCACCAACAAGTCGGCCAAGCCCTCCAGCAGTAATTCATTAGCAAGAATTTGCTGCGTCCAGTTGTCGCTCTCCTCGGTGGATGCTTGCTGCAAACGGGCAGCGATGCTCTCCGCCAGTTTGATTGCCCAGACACAGATCGGCGCGGGGTCGAGATCGCCTTCGTGGATACGAATGGTCAAGGCATCCAGCATGGCATTGCGCGCCCATTGGTCGTGTTGCGGATTCTCGACAAAGCCTTGCAGGAAGCGCTCATCGCCGCATACCGACGCCAGACAAGCGGCGAAGCTCTCGGTCAGGATATCGCCCAAAATGAAATCGAGATTCTCCGAAGGCAGGGCAGCAACGCGCAACATTGGCTGCAAGGCCCGCTTTTCGCGGCATTGGGCCAGCACATGCATGGCCTGAAGCACAAACGGCGATGCGGCCATTTCATCAGGCTCCTCCGCAACGCGCTCGAATTCAATCAGCATTCGTTCCTGATGCGCTGGCGTTGCCAGGACGGCCTGGATCGCGGCCTCCGGATAGCCCTGATTGTTCAAGGAAAGTTGCTGCCAGATTTCTTCCCATTCCATGTCGTCCGACTCCTTGCCAGGATAAAACGCGGATTGTAGCGCGTGAATTCACGAGCGCCCGATCAGGCCGGTCCGAGTTTCGCGCTGAACCTTTCACAATCCGCTCCGGTCTATCCAGGCCGCGTGTTGCGTTGCAATACGCTAAAATTCACCCTTTGCTAGCCCCTGGTTTGCTCATATGACCGCCCGCCTGCGCGAAATCCCCTATAACTACACGTCGTTTTCTGATCGCGAGATCGTCATCCGCCTGCTGGGCGCCGATAACTGGGCGATTCTCGACGAATTGCGCGGTGAACGCGTCACCGGGCGCTCGGCCCGGATGCTTTACGAGGTGCTCGGCGACATCTGGGTCGTGCAGCGTAACCCCTATCTGGAAGACGACCTGCTCGACAATCGCGAGCGTCGCGATGCCTTGGTCCAGGCGCTGCACCATCGCCTCGGCGAGGTTGAAAAACGTCGCGCTGAAAGCGCCAAGGAAGATCCCGAGCGCGCCACCAAGGTCAAGCGCCTGGTGGAAGCGGCGCGCATGGCAATCGACCGGTTTGCCGCCCGTTTCGGCGAAACCATCGACCTGCGGCGCAAGGTTCTGAAATGTCTGGGCAAGCACACGCGCAAGGACAACATCGCCTTTGACGGCCTGGCCCGCGTCTCGCACGTTACCGATGCCACCGACTGGCGCGTCGAATATCCCTTCGTTGTCCTCTATCCGGATACCGAAGAGGAAATCGGCCATCTCGTGCGCGGCTGTATCGAAGCCGGCCTGACCATCATCCCGCGTGGCGGCGGCACTGGCTACACCGGCGGCGCCGTGCCGCTGACGCCGTATTCGGTGGTGATCAATACCGAAAAATTGATCGACATCAGCCCGGTCGAACAGACCGTACTGCCTGGTCACACGGAAGCCTACGCGACCATCCGCACCGGCGCCGGTGTCGTCACCGATCGCGTTTCCGAAGCCGCCTCGCTGGCCGGCCGGGTTTTTGCGGTCGACCCGACCTCGGCCTCGGCTTCCTGCATCGGCGGCAATATCGCGATGAATGCCGGCGGCAAGAAAGCCGTGCTGTGGGGCACCGCGCTCGACAATCTGGCCTGGTGGAAGATGGTCGATCCGGACGGCAACTGGCTGGAAGTCGAACGTCTGAACCACAACTACGGCAAGATCCACGAGCAGGCACTGGTCGAGTTCCGCTTGAAGCGTTTCGATCCGAGCGGCAAGAAGCTGTTGCAGGAAGAAATCCTCAGCATGCCGGGCGCGGCCTGCCGCAAAGCCGGGCTGGGCAAGGACGTCACCGACAAGTTTCTTGGTGGCCTGCCGGGGGTGCAGAAGGAAGGCACCGACGGCATCATCGTCGCCGCGCGCTGGGTGCTGCACAAGATGCCGCCGATCTCGCGCACCGTCTGTCTGGAATTTTTCGGCCAGGTCCGCGAAGCCGTGCCGGCCATTGTCGAAATCACCGATTACTTCAAGCCGGGCGGCGCCGGTAATGCTGCCGGCGTGCTGCTCGCCGGCCTGGAACACCTCGACGAACGCTACGTCAAGGCCGTCGGCTACGCGACCAAGGCCAAGCGCCATGGCCGGCCGAAGATGGTGCTGATCGGCGATATCGTCGGTTACGACGAAAAGGCGGTGATGGCCGCGGCGTCGGAAGTCGTGCGCATGTGCAACCTGCGCGCCGCCGAAGGCTTTATTGCGGTCGACGCCGAAACACGCAAGAAATTCTGGCTCGACCGTTCGCGCACAGCGGCGATTTCGCGCCACACCAACGCCTTCAAGGTTAACGAAGACGTGGTGATTCCGCTGCCGCGCATGGGCGAGTACTGCGATGGCATCGAGCGCATCAACATCGAATTGTCGACGCAGAACAAATTGGCCCTCTGCGAGGCGTTGACCGCATTTTTGCAGGGTGAACTGCCGCTGCATGCCGGCGATGCCAATGTCGACAAGGACGTGCTGATCGGCGACCGCCGCCAGGCGGCGCTGGATTACATCGAGGCCGTGCGCCTGCGCTGGGAATGGCTGCTGGAAAACCTCGACCTGCCGCTGGCCGAAGCCGAATCGCGCTTCCTGTCCTACGGCGTTGTGGCCGGTGAACTGAGCAACAAGGCCGCCAACCCGAAGCTCTTCCACCGTTTGCAGGACTACTCGGTGCGAACCTCGTGGAAGCACGAACTGCATGCCCGCCTGTCGAAGATTTTCGATGGCGGTGTTTATCGCCCCATCGTCGAGCGTATCGAAGCCATCCACAAGGAAGTGCTGCGCGGCCGGGTTTTCGTCGCGCTGCATATGCACGCCGGCGACGGCAACGTGCATACCAACATCCCGGTCAACTCCGACAACTACGAGATGCTGCAGACGGCGCACCAGGCGGTCGAACGCATCATGCACCTGGCGCGTGGTCTGGATGGCGTGATTTCCGGCGAACACGGCATCGGCATCACCAAGCTGGAATTCCTTTCCGAAGAAGAAATCGCGCCGTTCCGCGCCTACAAGCAGAAGGTCGATCCGCAAGGCCATTTCAACAAGGGCAAGCTGATGCCCGGCGGCGACATGGGCAATGCCTATACGCCGTCGTTCAGCCTGCTCGGTACTGAATCGCTGATCATGGAGCAATCGGAAATCGGCAAGATTTCCGACATGATCAAGAACTGCCTGCGTTGCGGCAAGTGCAAGCCGGTGTGTTCGACCCACGTGCCGCGCGCCAACCTGCTCTACAGCCCGCGCAACAAGATCCTGGCGACTTCGCTGCTGGTCGAGGCTTTTCTTTACGAAGAGCAGACCCGGCGCGGCATTTCGCTGCAGCATTTCGACGAATTCAATGACGTCGCCGACCATTGCACGATCTGCCACCGCTGCGCCAAGCCTTGTCCGGTGGACATCGATTTTGGTGATGTTTCCGTGGCCATGCGCAACTTCCTCAGGAAGCAGGACAAGAAGCGTTTCAGCCCCGGTACCGTGGCGGCGATGACTTATCTGAACCTGAAGGATCCGGCGACGATCAAGCTGATGCGCGGCGTGATGATGGATTTCGGCTTCAAGGCCCAACGCCTCGCCCACAAGGCGGCCAAGGCCCTCGGCCTGATCCAGGAAAGCCGTGCTCACCCGCCGGCGACGATTGGTGCGCCATCGGTCAAGACGCAGGTCATCCACTTCCTCAACCGGCCGATGCCGGGCAACCTGCCCAAGCGCACCTCGCGCGGCCTGCTCGATATCGAGGACGACAAGGTCATTCCGGTCATCCGCAATCCGCGCAAGACCACCGAGGAATCGGATGCGGTGTTCTACTTCCCTGGTTGCGGCTCCGAACGCCTGTTCTCGCAGGTCGGCCTGGCGACGCAGGCGATGCTCTACGACATCGGCGTCACCACCGTGCTGCCGCCGGGCTACCTGTGTTGCGGTTATCCTCAGACCTCGTCGGGCGATGAAGACCAGGGGCAGAAGATCACGACGGACAATCGCGTGCTCTTCCACCGTGTCGCCAATACGCTGAATTATCTCGACATCAAGACGGTCATCGTTTCCTGCGGCACCTGTATGGATCAGCTGCAGAAATACCAGTTCGAGAAAATCTTCCCCGGCTGCCGCCTGCTCGACATCCACGAATACCTGATGGAAAAGGGCGTCAAGCTCGAAGGCGTCAGCGGTACGCGCTACATGTACCACGACCCCTGCCATACGCCGATGAAGGCCTACGCCCCGTTGGCGGTGACCAAGTCGCTGATGGGCCAGGAAGTGCCACTCACCGACCGTTGCTGCGGCGATTCGGGTTCCTTTGCCTACTCGCGACCGGATATTGCGACACAGGTGAAGTTCAGGAAGCAGCAGGAAATCGAAAGCGGCGCAGAAAAACTGCGCGCCGACGGTTTCACGGGCGAGGTCAAGATTCTGACGTCCTGCCCGGCCTGCCTGCAGGGCCTCAGCCGCTACGATGACGATGCCGGCACCAAGGCAGATTACATCGTGGTCGAAATGGCTAAACACCTGCTCGGCGAGAACTGGATGGCCGATTACGTCGGCAAGGCCAATACCGGCGGTATCGAGCGCGTTCTACTGTGATTTTCGGCTACTGAGGAAGGGAGAGTCAGCCTTCCTCAGTAGTGCTTGCGGTAAATTTCCGGGAATGACATCCTATTGGATGTTATCGAGGGGAATAACTTGAATACCGTCAGCCTATCCTGCGAATTGTGTACCCAGGCCGGGGGAGAAATCCTTTGGCAGGATGAATCCTGCCGCATCGTCCGTGTCGCCGATCCGCATTACCCCGGTTTTTGCCGGGTCATCTGGCGCGAACACGTGCGTGAGATGAGCGATCTCGACGAGTTTCAGCAATTGCAATTGATGCGAATTGTCTTTGCCGTCGAGTCGGTCGTGCGCGAGTTGTTTTCTCCGGACAAGATCAATCTGGCCAGTTTTGGCAATGTCGTGCCCCATTTGCACTGGCACATCATTCCCCGCTGGCGGGATGATCGTCACTTCCCTGAACCGGTCTGGGGCAGTGTGCGACGGGAATCGGGCCAGGCAGAGCGTCCGTCGGTCAGCAATGAAGTACTGGCGACAGCACTGGCTTCGGTATTGGATAGCGGCATATAAAAAGGGGGAGACAAGAAAATGAGTAACGATAAACGCAATTTGCCCGTTTCCATTCCCGACTTCGATGCGGGTATGGAATATCTGGCGCAATTGCCGCTGGCCAATCCGATCCTGGCCGAACAAAAACTGGCGCATTTCCTCAATGCCCTGCAGGGTGGACATTTAACCCCGGACGAAATGTTCCGCCTGCTGGAACAGGCGCGAGTATCACAATGTTTCGTTGCCGAAGAGCTGGCCCGCTCGTATTACAACAAGGCCCTGCCGCTGGCCGCCGATGAGCTGGCGGCCTTTCAACTGGTACTACGGGCCTGGCGGCGCATGGAAAAGGCTTACGCCGCCTGTGCTCGCGCCCAACAGCCGGCGACGGCCAGTCCGCAATATCGCAACTTTGTCGCGACCGTACTGCACCGCTGCATTCATTATGTCGGTGCGGTGATCGTCGAACACTATCGTGCCCGCCAGGAATTGCCCAAGGGTCTATGGCTCGAATTACACGGCTATTTTGCAACCGCCGAAGAATGGGGCGTCGCTACCGAGCCCGTCAGCGATGCCCTCGATACCGCCGGGCAGCTTGCACATTGTGCCGGCGCCTACATCACACTGTTGCTGACCGATGTAGCCTCGCCCTACAGTCATGGCTTGCGTGATCTCAATCTGATTCGCCGCTGGGCCGGCATGTGGGCGCCGCTGGTGACCATTCTGCCGCTGGATGAACACCAGGCTCCACCCTCCTACATCGTCGACCTGGACAAGGATGCGGCCTTGCACCCCTTCCCGAAGGTGGCGCCGACAGCGGCTATTCGCCGCCTGGATACCAGCAAGTTGGGGATGAAGATCAGCCATGTCCTGGAACAGTTGCGCCAAAAAATCTCGCCAACCAGACTAGGTCTTGGCGAGGAAACCTATGGTAACGCCACCCAGATGCTCGAGTACCTGGTCCGCCCCTGGCTGCAGGGCGAATCCCCCCGACGCTTCCGGCGCTTTTCCACGATAGGCACGGCCAAGGTAGTTAGCGGCATCGAGGCCATGTATTTCCACATCGCCAACCAGGTATTTGGTCAGCCGCTGGCGCCTCCCGCCTATACGCGGCGTGACTATGACCACATGTTCATCTTTGGCGAGCGCGTTGAGTCTGATGTGCCAGCGGCCTTACAGCCCGAGCCGGAATTTGGTTTTGAAGAGTGGGGGGTACTCAATCATTCGGCGAACGGTTTCCGCCTTTCCCGCACAATCAATGGCGAAAGGCTGATGCATAGTCAGCTGATCGCCATGCAACCGCACGATGGCGATCAGTTCATTCTGGCCATGGTGACCTGGTTGTTGCAGCGGGGCGAATCGGGCGGGCTGGATATGGGCATCCATACCCTGCCGGGTGTTCCTCTCGGGGTGGGCGTGCGGATGATGGTCGCGGGGGCGCCGAGCAATGAAAAATTTATCCCGGCCTTCCTGTTACCCGGCTTGCCGGCGATGAAGGAAGAGCAGTCACTGGTATTGAGTTCCGGCCTGTATCAGGCCAGTCGCCAGCTCGAGGTCCATTCCGGTAACGGGAACCTGTGGCAGGCGCGTATGGTGCATGTCCTGCAGCGTGGCACCGGCTTTGACCGGGTCAGCTATCAAGTCCTTTGAGGCATGTTTGAAGTTGCACCGGGCGAGTAAGGTAAACTGACGACCCCTCAAGTGGAGAACATCATGGCTGGCATGGAACGAGAAACGCCGATTCCCGTCGAGATCAAGCTTCATCAAAAAACTCGCCGACTCGAACTAAGCTACGGAGATGGTGCGAGTTTCGCCCTTGATTTTGAATACCTGCGGGTATTTACGCCATCCGCCGAAGCGCGCGGCCATGGCCCCGGTCAGGAAACCTTACAGACCGGCAAACGCAATGTCGACATTACTGCTGTCGAACCAGTGGGAAACTATGCCCTGCGCCTGGTTTTTTCCGATGGCCACGACAGCGGCCTGTACTCCTGGGACATCCTGCACAACCTCGCCATCCATCACGATGAGCTCTGGCAGGAATATCTGAAGCAACTCGAAAAACAGGGCATGTCACGCGATATCGATACTTCCAGTCGCCCGGCCAAGGGTGGCAGTTGCGGTCAACATCATTAAAACCATGAAAAACGAAACAACGCACTTCGGTTTTGAAAGCGTCGCCGAACAAGAAAAAGCCCGACGGGTCGCAGATGTCTTTGATTCGGTCGCCAGCCGTTATGACCTGATGAACGACCTGATGTCCGGCGGCATGCATCGTCTGTGGAAAGCTTTCACGATCCAGCGCAGCGGCGTGCGTGAAGGTTCCCGCGTCCTCGACGTTGCCGGCGGCACCGGCGACCTGTCGCTGGCCTTCGCCAAGCGCGTCGGCAGCAGTGGCCAGGTCTGGCTCACCGACATCAACAATGCGATGCTGGCGCGTGGCCGTGACCGCTTGATCGACAAGGGTTACATGCTGCCGGTGGCACAATGTGATGCCGAGAAACTGCCCTTCCCCGATGACTGGTTCGATTGCGTCACCGTGGCTTTCGGCTTGCGCAACATGACCCACAAGGATGCCGCACTGGCCGAAATGTATCGCGTGCTGCGTCCGGGTGGGCGCCTGCTGGTGCTCGAGTTCTCGAAGATCTGGGAGCCGCTGGCGCCGGTCTACGACTTCTATTCCTTCAAGGTCATTCCGCGTATTGGCCAATTGATCACCAATGACTCCGACAGTTATCGCTATCTTTCCGAGTCCATTCGCGTTCATCCCGGCCAGGAGGAACTGAAGAGCATGATGGAAGGCGTTGGCTTCGAAAAAGTCGACTATTTCAACATGGCGCTGGGGGTCGTTGCCCTGCATCGCGGCTACAAATTCTGAGCGTCATCCGGGGAGAAAGGAGCATGGAGCGCCTGCTGGTTCCGGTCTTGAATCATCTGCTGCGGCACGAGGAATGGGCTGCCAGACGCTTGCGCGCGCATGCAGGCGCACAAATCAGCATCGAAGCGGGGGCGCTACGACTAGGTCTGGGAATTGACGAGCAAGGCCGGTTCAAGCTTGCGGAAAATCCCGACACCCCCGATGTTGTTCTGACGCTTCCTGCTGATGTACCGATCAAACTGCTCTTTGACCGGGAAAATCTCTTTTCCTCGGTGCATCTTGCGGGCTCGGTCGATCTTGCTGAAACCCTGGCTTTCGTTTTTCGCAACTTGTCCTGGGATGTCGAAGCTGATCTGGCCAGCCTGGTCGGCGACATTGCCGCACATCGCCTGACCCGCTTCGGGCGCACGCTGGGCACAGCCCTGTCTTCGGCAGTCAAGCGTTCCGGCGAGAGTCTCGTCGAATATATTGCCGAAGATTCAGGCACGCTGATCTCTGGCGCAGAGATGACGGCCTTTAACTCGAAACTAGCAAGTCTTTGCGATGACCTTGCCCGTCTTGAAAAACGAGTAGCCGGTCTGGGACAATAATTCCTGAAATAATTCCTGAAATAATTCCAATCAATAAAAAAGGCAGCCTGGGCTGCCTTTTTTTGCTTCCGGATTAGCGGAATTAGTGCGTGTGCTTGCGCAGACGCTGAATGGCTTGCAATTGCGCGATGGCCTGGGCAAGTTCTGCTTCGGCTGCCGCGTAATCAATCTCGGCGTTGCGATTGGCCAGTGCTTCTTCAGCGCGCTTCTTGGCTTCCAGCGCCTTGGCTTCGTCCAGATCGTGGGCGCGGATGGCGGTGTCAGCCAACACGGTAATCATGTCGGGTTGCACCTCCAGCATGCCACCGGAAACATACACCAGTTCAAACTCGCTCTTGTCCGCCACCTTCAAACGAATGGTGCCGGGCTTGATACGGGTAAGAAGCGGAGTGTGCTTCGGCAGGATGCCAAGCTCCCCGGCCTGGCCGGGGAACACCGCGATTTCGACCAGACCGGAGAAGATCGACTCCTCGGCACTGACGACATCACAATGAACAGTCATAACCATTACTGGCTCCTATGCTGACGCAGCATTATTACAGCGTCTTGGCCTTTTCGAGAACTTCTTCGATACCGCCGACCATGTAGAAAGCCTGCTCGGGCAGGTGGTCATATTCACCGGCACAGATGCCCTTGAAGCCCTTGATGGTTTCCTTGAGCGGGACAAACTTGCCCGGGGAACCGGTAAAGACTTCAGCAACGTGGAACGGCTGCGACAGGAAGCGCTGAATCTTACGCGCACGGGAAACGGCCAGCTTGTCTTCCGGGGCCAGTTCGTCCATACCCAGAATCGCGATGATGTCACGCAGTTCCTTGTAACGTTGCAGATTCATCTGCACGGCACGGGCCACAGCGTAGTGCTCTTCACCGACGACCTGCGGATCGAGCTGGCGGGAGGTGGAATCGAGCGGATCGACAGCCGGGTAAATACCCAGCGAGGCGATATCACGCGACAGCACGACCGTGGAGTCCAAGTGCAGGAAGGTGGTAGCCGGGGACGGATCGGTCAAGTCATCGGCAGGCACGTAGACGGCCTGGATGGAGGTGATCGAGCCAACCTTGGTGGAGGTAATACGCTCTTGCAGACGGCCCATTTCTTCAGCCAGCGTCGGCTGATAGCCCACGGCGGAAGGCATACGGCCGAGCAGTGCGGAAACTTCCGTACCAGCCAGGGTGTAGCGGTAGATGTTATCGACGAAGAACAGAATGTCGCGGCCATCATCACGGAAACGTTCGGCCATGGTCAGACCGGTCAGCGCGACGCGCAGACGGTTGCCCGGCGGCTCGTTCATCTGACCGAACACCATCGCGACCTTGTCGAGAACGTTGGAGTCCTTCATTTCGTGATAGAAGTCGTTACCTTCGCGGGTACGCTCACCCACACCGGCAAACACCGACAAGCCAGCGTGCTGCTTGGCGATGTTGTTGATGAGTTCCATCATGTTAACGGTCTTGCCGACGCCGGCGCCACCGAACAGACCGACCTTGCCGCCCTTGGCGAACGGGCAGATCAGGTCGATAACCTTGATGCCGGTTTCCAGCAGATCGACGGAGGACGACAGCTCGTCGAACTTCGGCGCAGCTGCGTGGATTTCACGCAGTTCGTCGCAGTCGATCGGGCCGGCTTCGTCGATCGGGCGACCGAGAACGTCCATGATGCGACCCAGGGTGCCCATGCCGACCGGCACCGAAATGCCAGCGCCGGTGTTGTTGATCTTCATGCCGCGACGCAGGCCATCGGAAGAACCCATGGCGATGGTACGGACCACGCCGTCACCCAGCTGCTGCTGAACTTCGAAGGTCAGACCTTCTTCAGCCATACCGTTGGCTTCAGCGGCATCCAGCTTGAGTGCGTCGTAAACCTTCGGCATCGCGTTGCGCGGGAACTGGATGTCCACAACGGCGCCGATGCACTGAACGATTGAACCTTGACTCATATTCAAATCCCCAAAATTTAAAATCTTCGCGCTTGCGTCAGACTGCGGCAGCGCCGCTGACGATTTCCGAAAGTTCCTTGGTAATCGCGGCCTGACGGGCCTTGTTATAGACCAGCTTCAATTCACCGATGACGTTCTTGGCGTTGTCGGAGGCAGACTTCATGGCAACCATACGAGCCGATTGCTCGGAAGCCATGTTTTCAGCGACTGCCTGATAAATCAGCGCTTCGATGTAACGGATCAGCAGATCGTCGATAACGGCCTCGGCTTCCGGTTCGTACACATAGTCCCAGCCCGGCTGATGCGCGGACTTGACCGTTTCACTGGCCAGCGGGAGCAGTTGTTCGAAAACCGGTTCCTGCTTCATCGTGTTGATGAAACGGGTATAGCCGATGTACAGCGCGTCGATTTCGCCGTTCATATAGGCGTCGAGCTGAACCTTGAGAGCACCAATGAGCTTCTCGAGATGCGGGGTATCACCCAGACCGATGACGTGCGAAACAGTGTTCACACCGGCACGCTGCATGAAACCGAAGCCCTTGTTGCCAATACAGGTCGCCTGCAGCTTTACGCCTCGGGCGTCGAAGTCCTTCATCTTGCTCAACACAAGACGCAGAACATTCGAATTCAGACCACCGCACAAACCCTTGTCCGAGGTGACCAGTACCAGACCGACCGACTTCTGCTCGCGCTGGTCGAGGAAGGGGTGCTTGTACTCGGTCAACGCATTCGAAAGGTTGGCTGCGACGCGCCGGATCTTCTCGCCATAAGGACGGGAAGCCCGCATCCGCTCCTGCGCCTTGCGCATTTTGGATGCGGCCACCATCTCCATGGCCTTGGTGATCTTGCGCGTATTTTCGACGCTCTTGATCTTGTTGCGAATTTCCTTGCCGCTAGGCATGGCGTTCTCCTAAGATCAGGCCCAGCTGCTCTTGAAAGCCTGAAGGCCGGCTGCCAGTGCCTTTTCGGTATCACCGCTCAGGTCAGCAGAAGACTCCATGGTGTTCATGACTTCAGCGTGATTGGCCTTGAGGTAGCTGATCATGCTCTTTTCGCATTCGAGCGCGCGCTTGACTTCGACGTCGTCGAAGTAGCCCTTGTCGGCGGCGTAGAGGGTCACGGCCATTTCGGAGATGCTCATCGGGGAATACTGTGCCTGCTTCATCAGCTCGGTCACCAGACGGCCACGTTCCAGCTGCTTGCGGGTTGCTTCGTCGAGATCGGAAGCAAACTGGGCAAAGGCAGCAAGTTCGCGGTACTGGGCCAGGGCCAGACGGACACCGCCGCCAAGCTTCTTGATCAGCTTGGTCTGGGCAGCACCACCGACGCGGGAAACGGAAATACCGGCGTTGATTGCGGGACGGATACCAGCATTGAACAGGTCGGTTTCCAGGAAGATCTGACCGTCGGTGATGGAAATCACGTTGGTCGGAACGAAAGCGGAAACGTCACCAGCCTGGGTTTCAATAACCGGCAGTGCGGTCAGCGAACCAGTTTGACCCTTGACTTCACCGTTGGTCAGCTTCTCGACCCAGGCAGCAGAAACGCGAGCAGCGCGCTCAAGCAGACGGGAGTGGAGATAGAAGACGTCGCCCGGATAGGCTTCGCGACCTGGCGGACGGCGCAGCAGCAGGGAAACCTGACGGTAGCCCCAAGCTTGCTTGGTCAAATCGTCGTAAACGATCAGTGCATCTTGACCACGATCACGGAAGTATTCACCCATCGTGCAGCCAGCGTACGGAGCAAGGTATTGCAGCGCAGCGGATTCGGAGGCAGATGCAGCGACGACGATGGTGTTGGCCATGGCGCCATGCTCTTCGAGCTTGCGCACGACGTTGGCGATGGTCGAAGCCTTCTGGCCGATAGCGACATAAACGCAGAAGAGGTTCTTGTTCTTCTGGTTGATGATGGCGTCAACAGCGACGGCGGTCTTGCCGGTCTGGCGGTCACCAATGATCAGCTCACGCTGACCACGACCCACCGGAACCATGGCATCGACGCACTTCAGACCAGTTTGCACCGGCTGGGAAACGGACTGACGCCAAATAACGCCCGGCGCAACCTTTTCCAGCTTGTCGGTCAACTTGGCGTTGATCGGACCCTTGCCGTCGATCGGCTGGCCCAGCGTGTTAACCACGCGGCCAAGCAATTCCGGGCCAACCGGCACTTCAAGAATGCGGCCGGTGGTCTTGACGATGTCGCCTTCGGAAATGTGCTCGTATTCGCCGAGAATAACGGCGCCGACGGAGTCACGTTCGAGGTTCAGCGCCATGCCGATGGTGTTGCCGGGGAATTCCAGCATTTCACCTTGCATGACGTCCTGCAAGCCATGCACGCG